>NZ_JBFAYF010000014.1:0-163383 GCF_040681165.1 Actinoplanes sp. NPDC051851
GGGTGGGCATGCAGGGCATAATGGTTCACCGCCCTGCATGCCCACCCTCCGCCCCCAACCGTCTCAGGGTGAGTGCAGACGCTTCAGTCCGTAGTCGACCCAAAAACATCGTTGCGGACGGCGTCGAGGGCTGTGTGGAGGGCACCGTGGAGGACGGGCTCGGCGGAGACGCCGGTGACGACGACCTTCGGGGAGACCAGGGTGATGGCGGCGACCTCGCGCTCGACGCGTTCGGCGAGGGACGGGCCGGCGGCGCGGCCGACCTCGCCGGCCAGGACCACCAGGGGCGGGTCGAGGACCAGGCAGACGGCGGCCACACCGAGGGCCAGGCGGCGGGCCAGTTCGTCGAGGACGGGCTCGCCGGGTTCGCCGGCGGCCACGGCGGCGCGGATGACGTCGGCGGCCTCGGCGCCGCGGAAACCGTGCTCCCTGCCGATCGCCTTGACGGCCTCGGCGCCGGCCAGGGTCTGGAAGGCGCCCTTGACGCCGCGGCCGCGGGCCGCGTTGTGCGGGACCTCGGCGCCGGCCACCGGGAGGTAGCCGATCTCGCCGGCCGCGCCGGTGGCGCCCTGGTGGAGGCGGCCGTTGATGACGCTGGCCAGGCCGACGCCGCGGCCGATCCAGACGAGGGCGAAGTCGCTGACGCCGGTGGCGGCGCCGGTGGTCTGTTCGGCGACGGCGGCCAGGTTGACGTCGTTGCCGAAGACGACCGGGGTGCTCAGGTCGCGGCGCAGGTCGGCGAGGAGGCCCCGGTGCCAGCGCGGCAGGTCCCAGGCGAAGGAGATCTCGCCGGACTCGGGGTCGACCAGGCCGGGGGTGCCGAGCACGACGCGGCGTACCGAGGTGATGTCGGTGTCGGCGTCGGCGGCGGCCTGGATGACGGCGCGGTGCACGACGCCGACCGGGTCGTCGGTGTCCTTGGTGCTCAGTTCGACGCGGCCGGTGACCGTGCCGGTGATGTCGGCGCAGGCGGCGACCACGCAGTCCGGGCCGACGTCGACGCCGATCACGTGGGCGCTGGTCGGGGTGACCGCGTAGAGCTGGGCGTTGGGGCCGCGGCCACCGGCCTGCTCGCCGACCCGGCGGACCAGGCCGCGCTCCTCGAGACGCTCGACGAGCTGCGAGGCGGTGACCTTGCTCAGACCGGTGAGCTCGCCGAGCTGGGCGCGGGTCAGTGGGCCTCGCGCGAGCAGGAGGTCGAGCGCCGCGCGGTCGTTGAGGGCGCGCAGCAACCGGGGCGTGCCCGGAAGGCGGGTGGCGGCCATGGTGTTTGTCCCCTAAATGATTAGGAATCTTTCCTGTTACGGTGTCGGCGCTCGAAACGCAGCCGCAGCGTAACGGGGCGCAAGGGCACCCGTCCGTACGGTGGTCATCGACTCCGAGCGATCATGGCAGCTCGGCGCCCTCGGAGGCCAGCGGCCGTCAGCGGAAGGACACCATGAGTATCGACCCGGCGTTGCGGCGGCTCGCGCTGAACACCCTGCTCGCGGCCTTCCCCGGCACCACCGCGCCGGGCTGGGCACGGGACCTGCTCGCGGACGGATTGGCTGGTCACACTCTCTTCGGGAGCAATGTGGCGGACCCGGAGCAACTGGCCCGGCTCACCGCGGAGCTGCGCGCGGCCCGGCCGGACGCGGTGATCGCGATCGACGAGGAGGGCGGCGACGTCACACGGCTCGGGCACCGGACCGGGAGCGCGTACCCGGGGAACGCGGCGCTCGGGGCGGTCGACGATCCGGGGCTGACCCGGGAGGTGTACGCGGCGATCGGGCACGAGCTGGCCGCCGCCGGGGTCACCCTGAACCTGGCGCCGGACGTCGACGTGAACACCGCCGCGCGGAACCCGATCATCGGCACCCGGGCGTTCGGGGCGGAGACCGCGCTGGTCGCCCGGCACACCGGCGCCGCGGTCGAGGGGCTGCAGTCGGCCGGGGTGGCGGCGTGCGCCAAGCACTTCCCCGGGCACGGCGCCACGGTCACCGACTCGCACCTGGAGCTGCCCACCGTGGACGAGCCGCTGAGCGTGCTGCGGGAGCGGGACCTGCCGCCGTTCGCCGCGGCGATCGCGGCCGGCACCCGGGCGATCATGAGCGCGCACATCCGGGTGCCGGAGCTGACCGGGGACGCGCCGGCGACGTTCAGCCGGGCGGCGCTCACCGGCCTGCTCCGCGGCGAGTACGGCTTCACCGGCGTGATCGTCACCGACGCCCTGGAGATGCGCGGCGCGGCGGGCACAGCGGCGAGGGCGGGCGCGGCGGGGGCCGGCGGCGGGCGCGGAACAGAGGGCGCGGCGGGTGGGGGTGTGCCGCGAGCGGCCGTGGCGGCGCTGGCGGCCGGGGCGGATCTGCTCTGCGTCGGTGCCGTGGTCGATCGGGAGCTGGTGGAGGCGACGGCCGGGGAGATCGCCGAAGGCGTCCGGGACGGGCGTCTGCCTCTTGAGCGATTCGAGGACGCGGTCGAGCGTACGAGAGGAATGGCAGGAGAGAACGCGGCGCGGCAACCGGCGGGACGCGGACCGGAAGCCTGCGGTCTCGTCGCCGCGAGGCGCGCCCTTCTCGTGGAGGGTGACGTGACCGCGATGCGGAAAGCGCTGGTGGTACGGCTGGTGACGGGGCACTCGATCGCGGAGGGGCGGGTGCCGTGGGGGCTGCGGCCGTTCCTCGGTGGGCGGGAGCAGATCGACGCCGTCGCCGGTGAGGTCACGCCGGAGAGCCTGATCGCGCGGGCCGGGGGCAGGCCGATCCTGCTGGTCGGGCGGCGGGTGCACCAGGGGGAGGCGACCCGGGAGCTGGCGCGGGGGCTGGCCGCGGCGCACCCTACCGGCGTGCTGGAGATGGGGTGGCCGTCGGCGTGGCGGCCCGCCGGGGTGCGCGCCTTCCTGGTGACGCACGGGGCGAGTCTGGTCAGCGCCCGCGCCGCGGCGGAAGCCTTGTGGGGGCACCCAGAGTGAGGGCATGCCCGGAAAAATGGGCATAATGCGTCGGCCGAACGGACAGAACGATTACGCAGCGCTTCCACATGGAGATGTGGAAGCCTAGCGTCGTACGTCGAGTGGGACCGGGGAGACGTCGGGTTCGGGGGCTACGGGAGCAGCCCCCGAACCCGGCTCAGCCGGCTGCCGACGTCTTGACCAGCGTGCGGATCTGGCGCAGCAGCACCGAGAGCGCGGCCAGGTCGGCGGGCGATTCCCCGACGTCACCCATCGCGTTGGACGCGCGGGCGATCGTCGCCGCGTTCACCTGCTCCCACTCGGCGACCCGTTCCTCCGGCGTCGCGTCCGCCGGCGTCGACTGCAGCACCTCCGCGGTGAGTGCGGCGAGCGCGGCGTAGAGGTCGTACCGCAGCGCCATCCGGGCCAGCGTCTGCCAGCGGTCGTTCCGCGGCAGCTTGGAGATGTGCGAGAGCAACGCGTCCACGCCGAAGCGCTCGGAGAGGACGAAGTAGACCTCGGACACCTCGGTCGGCTCCCGGCCCACGGCGGTCGCCGTCTCCAGGATGTCGAGCAGGCCGAACCCGTAGAAGACCCGGCTCACCGCGTCCGCCAGGTGTGGCGGCATGCCCTGGCCGGCCAGGGTGGCGATCCGGTTCTCCAGCGCCCGCCGCTCGGCACCGACGATCACCCGGGGCAGCTGCGGCAGCAGGGTCGAGACGCCGGGGCCCAGCTTGGCGATCTCGCCGGCCACGTCGATCGGCGAGCGCCGGGTGCTGACCAGCCAGCGGACCGCGCGGTCGAGCAGCCGCCGGGTCTCCAGGAAGACCAGCGTCTGCGCGGGCGTCTCCACCCGGTTGTCCAGCGCCTCGGCCGCCGCCCAGATGCCGGGGAGGCCGTAGACGTCGCGGACCACCACGTAGGCCCGGATGACGTCGGCCGCCGACGCGCCGCTCTCCTCCATCGCGCGGAAGACGAACGACGTGCCGCCCCGGTTGACCACCTCGTTGACCAGCGCGGTCGAGATGATCTCGCGGCGCAGGCGGTGACCGGTCATCCGGCTCGCGAAGCGCTCCCGCAGCGGTGTGGGGAAGTACTTCGTGAGCACGGCGGTGGTCCAGGCCTCGTCGACGAGTTCGTCCGCGAGCACCTCCCGCTCCAGGGAGATCTTCACGTACGCCAGGAGAACCGCGAACTCGGGCGGCGTCAGGCCCTCGCCGGCCTCGTACCGAGCGGCCAGCTCCCGGTCGGTGGGCAGCGCCTCCAGCTCCCGGTTCAGCTCACCGCGCTGCTCCAGCGAGAGCAGCATCCGCCGGTGCACCGGGAGCAGCGAGTGGGCCTGCGCCCGCGCGTTGCCCAGCGCCGTCGCCTGCTCGTAGTTGTCCCGCAGCACCAGCGCGCCGACCTCGTCGGTCATCGCGGCCAGCAGCTCGTCCCGCTCGGCGAGGGTGAGCTCGCCGTCGACGACCGCGCCGCCGAGCAGGATCTTGATGTTGACCTCGTGGTCGGAGCAGTCCACCCCGGCCGAGTTGTCGATGAAGTCGGTGAAGACCCGTCCGCCGGCGCGGGCGAACTCGATCCGGCCGCGCTGGGTCAGGCCCAGGTTGCCGCCCTCGCCGACCACCTTGACCCGCAGGTCGGCGCCGTTGATCCGGATCGCGTCGTTGCCCTTGTCGCCGACGTCGGCGTGCGACTCGGAGCCGGCCTTGACGTAGGTGCCGATGCCGCCGTTGAAGTACAGGTCGACCGGCGCCCGCAGGATGGCCCGCATCAGGTCGGCCGGGCTGACCGCGCTCTTGGACGTGTCCATCCCGAGCACCGCGCGGACCTGCGGGCTGACCGGGATCGACTTCGCGGCCCGCGGGTAGACGCCGCCGCCCGCACTGATCAGGGACTTGTCGTAGTCGTCCCACGAGGAGCGCGGAAGATCGAAGAGCCTCTTGCGTTCCACGTACGACGACGCGGCGTCCGGGCTCGGGTCCAGGAAGATGTGCCGGTGGTCGAAGGCCGCGACCAGCCGGATGTGCTCGGAGAGCAGCATCCCGTTGCCGAAGACGTCGCCCGACATGTCACCGACGCCGACCACGGTGAAGTCCTGCGTCTGGGTGTCGGTGCCGAGGTCGCGGAAGTGCTTCTTGACCGACTCCCACGCGCCCCGGGCGGTGATGCCCATCTTCTTGTGGTCGTACCCGGCCGAACCACCGCTGGCGAACGCGTCGCCCATCCAGAAGTCCTTGCCGACCGAGATCTCGTTCGCGATGTCGCTGAACGTCGCGGTGCCCTTGTCCGCGGCGACCACCAGGTACGGGTCGTCGCCGTCGTGCCGGACCACGTCCACCGGCGGCACGATCTTGCCGCTGTGGATGTTGTCGGTGACGTCCAGCAGCGCGGTGATGAAGCGCTTGTAGCACTCCACCGCCTCGTCCCGGTCGCCCGGCTTCTGCTTGAGCACGAAGCCGCCCTTGGCGCCGACCGGCACGATCACCGAGTTCTTCACCATCTGCGCCTTGACCAGGCCGAGCACCTCGGTCCGGAAGTCCTCGCGCCGGTCCGACCAGCGCAGGCCGCCGCGGGCCACCGCACCGAAGCGCAGGTGCACCCCCTCGAAGCGGGGCGAGTAGACGAAGATCTCGTACTTCGGGCGGGGCTGCGGCAGGTCCGGGACGGCCAGCGGGTCCAGCTTCAACGCGATGTACGACTTGGGCCGCCCGTCCGCGCCGCGCTGGAAGAAGCTGGTCCGCAGGGTGGCCTGGATCAGCGTCAGGTACGAGCGCAGGATCCGGTCCTGGTCCAGGCTCTCCACCTGGTCGAGCAGCGCGGTGATCTCGCCGGCCAGATCGGCCGCGCGCCGGTCCCGCTCGGCCTCGCCGATCGGGATCTGCGGCGAGAACCGGGTCTCGAAGAGACGGACCAGCAGGCGGGCGATCTCCGGGTACGCGATGAAGGTCGACTCGACGTACCGCTGGGAGAAGACGTTCCCGGCCTGGCGCAGATACTTCGCGTACGCCCGGAGCACCACCACCTGACGCCAGGTCAGCCCGGCACGCAGGACCAGCTCGTTGAAGCCGTCCACCTCGGCCTCGCCCCGCCAGGTGGCCGCGAACGCGTTCTCCACCTGCGGGCGGACCTCGGCCAGCTCACGGTGCACCTTCGGGGGGCGCAGACCGAAGTCGTAGAGGTAGATCAGGCCGTCCTCACGGCGGATCTCGTACGGCCGCTCGTCGCTGACCTGGACGCCGAGCGAGTGCAGCACGGGCAGGACCGCGGAGAGCATCATCGGCTCGCCGTACCGGTAGACCTTGAAACGGATGTCGTGGTCGTCCGGCTCGGGCTCGCCGTCCGTACCGAGCCGGCGCCGGCGGTACAGGTGCATCTCCAGCTGGCCGGGCTCCTCCAGCAGCTCCAGCTTGGCCAGGTCCTGCATGCCCTCGTACGGCGTGTGCCCGTTCTTGTAGCTCTCCGGGTACGCCGTGGCGTACCGGTTGAAGAGGTCGCGGGCCGGCTCGTCGCCGAGTTTCCGCTCGAGCACCAGCGAGAAGTCGTCGTCCCACATCCGGGTGGCGTCGGCGAGCTGCTCGGCGAGCGCGTTCGGGTCCAGCGGCCCGGGGGGCGCCGCCGGATCCGTACGCACGATGAAGTGCACCCGCGCCAGCAGGCGCTCGGTGACCCGGGTGGTGTAGTCCACCCCGACGCCGTTCAGCTCGCGGAGCAGGATCTCCTGCATGCGCAGCCGGTTGCCGGTGGTGAACCGGTCGCGGGGCAGGTAGATCAGGCAGCTGATGAACCGGCCGTACCCGTCCCGGCGCAGGAAGAGGCGCAGCTGACGGCGGCCGGCCATCCGCAGCACCCCGATGACCGCCTCGTACAGGTCGTCGGTCTTGATCTGGAAGAGCTCGTCCCGCGGGTACGTCTCCAGTATCTGCAGCAGGTCCTTGCCGGAGTGGCCACGCGGCGACAGACCCGAGCGGTCCATCACCTCCATCACCTTGCGCTTGACCACCGGGAGCTCACGGACGCTGGTCCGGTACGCCGAGGAACTGAACAGGCCGAGGAAGCGGCGCTCACCGGTCACGTTGCCGGCGGCGTCGAAGCACTTGACGCCGATGTAGTCCAGGTACGCCGAGCGGTGCACGGTGGCCCGCGAGTTCGCCTTGGTTATCACCAGCAGGCGCTTCTCCATCGCCCGCTCGTACGCCTCCCGCGCCATGGTGTCGAGCCGCCGCGGCTGGCTCTCCCCGCGCAGGATGCCCAGGCCGCTGCCGTGCACCGCGGTGAGAACGCCCTCCGCCAGCCGGTACTCGCGGTAGCCGAGGAAGGTGAAGTGGTCGTGGGCGAGCCACTTGAGCAGCTCGATGGTGTCGGTGACGTCTTTCTCCGGCACCGGCGGACCCTGCTCGGAGCCCCGGGCGGTGGCCAGCTCGTCCGAGATGACCAGCGCGCGCTGACGCATCCGCTGCCAGTCCTCGACCGACTCGCGGACGTCGGTGAGCACCCGGCGCACCTCGTTGGTCAGCTGGTCGCGGGCGTCGCCCCGGCGGACCGGGTCGATCTCGATCCGGATCCAGCTCTCCACCACGTCGCCCTCGATGGCGTCGTCCGGCTCGACGTCCGCCTCCAGCTCGCTGAGCGCGCCCAGCGGCTCCCGGCGCACCACGATCAGCGGGTGCACCATCAGGTAGACCTGCAGGTTGTGGGCGGTCAGCAGCGCTATCACCGAGTCGACCAGGAACGGCATGTCATCGGTGACGATCTGCAGGACGGTGTGTCCCTGCGGCCCGCGCGGCTCGGTGACCGCCAGCTTCAGCTCGCCGGGTAGCCGGTTGCGGGCCAGCTCGCGGTGCTCCACCGCGGCGGCGAACATCTCGTCCGGCGTGTACCCGACCAGCTCCTCGTCGGGCGCGAACCGCCAGAACCGGTCGACGAGCGACGCGGTGGTGTGGTCCTCGCCGGCGCGCTCGACGGCCTGAGCGACGAGCCGCTCGGCGTTCGGAAGGGGCTCGTCGAGCTCCCCGTCGATGGACGCTCCCAGATGCCCGGTGAGGGCGAGTCCGGGGCCGGGCACGAGATCCTCGGGCACGGTCTGATCAGAATCGGTCGCTGCCTCGTCGGCGACAGCCATGGCCTGGCGCTCCCCTCACCCACCACACTGTGGGCTCGAACGTGTCGGGCACAGCCTAGAACGCCCGGGGTGCAGCCCTTCACACCCCGGGTGTGCCAGCCCAGCAGATGGGCAGTTATGCGCTGTTTGCCCCCTGCCGGGGCGGCGGCTACGTGCCCTTCCCTACTACGGTGCGTTCAAGCCGACCGATCACTTACCCACCGAGGGGACCCTCATGCGCCGCACGACAGCCGGCCTGACCGCGCTGCTCCTGCTCACCGCGGGCGGACTGGCGGGCTGTTCGAAGCCGGATCCCCAGGACAGCGCGCTCGCCTTCGTCAACGGCTGGAAGAACGGCGATCTCAACGACGTGGGCTTCGTCACGGCCGGGGGCGCCAAGGTCTCCGCCGACGAGGTGCTGACCGAGATCAAGAGCTACTACGGCGACCTCAAGGACCAGCCGCTCTCGGTCACCATCGCCGGCGACCCGAAGGTCCAGGGCGACATCGCGACCACCCCGCTGGACGTGGCGTGGACCCTGCCGGGCGGCGTCACGTGGAAGTACCAGACCAGCGTGCGCTCCATCCTCAAGGACGACGACTACCAGGTGATCTGGGAACCCGCGGTCCTCTCGGCCGATCTCGAGCAGGGCGAGAAGTTCCGGCTCAAGCGGGTCACCGCCGAGCGCGGCACCATCCTGGACGGCGCGGGCAAGGCGCTGATCAGCAAGCAGGACGTGGTCGTCGTCGGGGTCACCCCGCAGAAGATCAAGGACATCGCGGCGCTGACGAAGTCGCTCACCGCGGCGTTCAAGGAGGTCGACGTGGACATCGACCTCTCCGGCCTCAAGGACCAGGTGGCGAAGGCCGACGACGGCGCGTTCATCGACGTGGTCACGCTGCGGCGGGCGGCGTACGACAAGATCCGGGACGAGGTGCGGCCGCTCTCCGGCACCGTCTTCCGGGAGGAGAGCCGGCTGCTGGCGCCGACGTCGTACTTCGCCCGGGCACTGCTCGGCCAGGTCGGCGACGCCACCAAGGAGGACCTGGAGAAGCGGCCCGAGACACTCGCCCTCGGCGACCAGGTCGGGCACGGCGGGCTGCAGGAGAAGTACGACGACCAGTTGCGCGGCGCCCCCGGCCTCCAGGTGATGGTCTCCGCGGAGGCGGCCGACGAGTCGGTCTCCGAGGACCCGGTCTTCACCTCGGAACCGGTCACCGGCAAGGACATCACGATCAGCATCGACCGGACGGTCCAGACCGCGGCCGACGCGGCGGTCTCGACGGAGAAGCAGCCGAGCTCGCTGGTCGCGATCAAGGTGAGCGACGGGTCGATCCTGGCGGTCGCCAACGGGCCCGACGGGACCGGCGTCGACACGGCGCTCACCGGGCAGGTGCCACCCGGGTCGACCTTCAAGATGATCTCCGCGTACGGGTTGCTCCAGAAGGGAGCCGTCACGCCGGACACCGTGGTCGAATGCCCGAAGACCCGGACCGTCGAGGGCCGTACGTTCAAGAACTCGGACGGCGAGGTGCTGGGGAAGGTCCCGTTCCACGTGGACTTCGCGAAGTCGTGCAACACGGCGTTCGTGGGGCTGTCGTCGAAGCTGGGCGCGGACGGGCTGCAGTCGGCGTCGAGCGCCCTCGGCATCGGCGGGACCTGGGATCTCGGGATCACCGCGTACACCGGCAAGGTGTCGGACGGATCCTCGGCGACCGAACTGGCGGCGGCGACGTTCGGGCAGGGCAGCACGGCGGTCAGCCCGGTGGCGATGGCGGCGGCGACGGCCGCGGTCGCGAACGGGACGTTCCAGGCGCCGAAGCTGGTCCTCGATCCGGCCCCGCAGGCCGCGGCTGCCGGCCAGGCCCTCGACGCGGACGCGCTGACCGGGCTGCGATCGATGATGCGCGAAGTGGTCACCGGGGGGACCGGGACCGGGCTGAAGGGCGTTCCGGGCGGGGCGGTGTACGGCAAGACCGGCACGGCGGAGTTCGAGGACGGCAATGAGCAGACGCACTCGTGGTTCGTGGGGTACCAGGGGGATGTGGCCTTCGCGGTGATGGTGCAGAAGGGCGGGGCGGGGTCGGAAGCGGCGGTGCCGATCGTCAAACGGTTTCTCGCTTCCCTGAGTAAGTAGGGGTTGCTCGGCGTGGGACGGTTGGGGCAGTTGGGTGGACATACAGGGCTTTAAGAGCGTTTTTATGCCCTGTATGCCCACCCAACTGCCCCAACCTTGCGGGGTTTTAGGTCGCTCCTTCGTCGTGGATGCTCGGGGGGCGGGTGCGGGGCTGGGCTTGGCGGTCGCCTCGCGCGCCGGGGGAGGGCTGCCGCGCGGTGGGTGCGGGGAGGGAGTGGCTCACCCGGGCCGGGCTGGGTGGTGGGGCAAGCGGACGAACCGCGCCGCTCGCCCAGCCGCGTCCCCAGCCCCTGCGTCATCACAGGCCCTGCGCCACCCCAGGCCGTGTGTCATCCCAGGCCGTGTGTCATCCCAGGCCGTGTGTCATCGCTGGGCTGCGCGTGCACGTGGGCGGCGGCAGGTGGGCGGTGCGTGCACGCGGGCGGTGCGGGGTGGGCTGTGGGTGCGCACGATCAAGCCGGGGCAGGGGCGGCGGGTGCACACCGACCATGATCGTGTGCACGGGCTGCCGTCAGGAGGGCGGCAGAACGACACGGGCGCTGATCGTGGATCCCCGCCGCCTCCATAGAGCATGATCGTGGGCTCGGACCGCTCGCGGTTGCGCGACAGCCCTTCGATGATGTCTGGCCGTGCGGCCTGGAGTCAGGCGGCGCCGGGGGTGAAGCCTGGGCCCGGGGTGGGGAGGGTGAGACCGCCGGCTGCGGGTGGGTCGGCGGGCGGACGTGGGCGGAGCATGCCGGGGCGGGTCGCCGGGAGCGGCTCCGAGTCGAGCAGCGGGGCGGTACCGAGCGGGCGGGTCAGCAGCCGGATGTCACGGTCGGGCGCGGGAACGGTCTGCGGGGCCCCGATCGCAAAGGTCTCGACAGGCTCCCCCGATTCGTCCACCTCACCCGCACCCACGTCACCCGTGTCACTCGCCCCGACCGCGTCGCCGGCTTCGGCCGCGTCGCCGGCTTCGGTCACGTCGCCAAGTTCGGTGGCGTCGCCAAGTTCGGTCGTGTCGCCCGCTTCGGCGCCGTCGATTGGTTCGGCGCCGTCGATTGGTTCCGCCTCGGGTCCCTCTCGGTGGCGATCTTCCGCTTGCCTGCTCACCTCGGCCCGCGCCGTCTCCGTGCCTGCGGCGGCCTGTGGCGTTCCTGCCTCTACCTGCGTGTCGGCGTCAACCCGTGCCGCCTCCGTATTCGGGGCCGCTTCCGTCTCCGGCTCTGCGCCTGCCTCTTGTTCTCCCCCCGCAAGCTCTGCCTCTGCAAGCTCTGCCTCTGCAAGCTCTGCCTCTGCGGAGTCGGCGACCTCCAACTCAACGGACAAATCCGAAATTTCGGAAATGTCGAGGAGTGCTTCATGGTCGGGGGGCACTTCACCGCGGGGGCCGCTGAGAAGGTCCGCCGACGGGGCGCTCCCGGTGCTCCCGGCGGCAGCGCCGGCCGTGCCGGGGGTGGTGATGTCGATAGGGGTTGCCGGGGGGACGGAGAGCGGGACGGAGGGAGCCGTGGCCTCTGAGAGCGGGGGCGGAGTGGGGTGGGTGGCCAAGTCCTGGCGGGCGGCGATCAGGTCGGGGCGCGGGGTGGTGGCCTTGACCGGGGCCAGGCCGGCCACCACCGCGGAGGCGATCTCGGCGGCGTAGCGGCCGTCGGGGTCGTAGTCCGGGTCGAAGACCGTGAGCTCGACGCCGAGGCAGTGCGGGGACTCGACCAGGCCGGCCAGGAGGAGTTCGAGCTCGGGGAAGGCGATGCCGCCCGGGTCCGGGGCGTCGACCGCGGGCATCACGGCCGGGTCGAGGACGTCGACGTCGACGTGGACCCAGTAGCCGGCGCAGTCGACCAGCTGGTCACGTGCCCACTGGGCACTCCGCGCGGCGCCCTCGGCGCGCAGCATCGGGACCGGGCGGGTGATGATGCCGGCGGCCTGCAGGTCCAGGCGGTACTCGTCCTGGGCGCGGATGCCGAGGACCACCACGTCGATGTCGCGGAAGTACGGGCGGCGGCTCTCGATCGCGGCCAGGTCGGCCTGTCCGCGGCCGGTGACCAGGGCGAGGTCCTCGCCGGCCGCCGCGCCCACGTAGGAGGCGTTGCCGGGGTGGCGGAAGTCGGAGTGGCCGTCCACGAAGACCAGGCCGATGCGGCCGCCGACCGCCTCGCCCAGGCGGTGCATGGCCAGGCCGGAACCGATCAGTATCGAGCAGTCGCCGCCGAGGACCACCGGGAACTCGCCGCCGTCGATGATCGCGCCGATCCGGTCGGCGAGGGCACGGGAGTACGCCGCGATCTCCGGAGCGTGGGCCACGCCGTCGCCGGGGCGCCAGTCGCCGGGGTCGTACCGCGGCGGGGTGAGGCAGCCCGCGTCCCGGGCGCCGAGGCGGGGCAGCAGGCCGTGGTCACGCAGGGCGCCGGGGGCCTTGGCGCAGCCCGGCACCGACGTGGCGGTCGGCGGGCGGAGGCCGAGATTGGACGGCGCGTCCAGAACGGCGATGCGTCGCACGACGGCCTCCCCGGGTGTCGTGGTGCGGGTCCGCGCCGGCCGCGCGGACCCGTTTCAGTTGACGATCAGAACAGCGCGCTGGCGAGCGCACGGCGAGCGCCGGCCACCGCCGGGTCGTCCGGGCCGGCCACCGCGAAGAGCGAGAGCAGGTGCTTGCGTACGGCTTCCCGGTCGTCGCCCGCGCTCCGCTTGACGAGGGCGACCAGCCGCGCGTACGCCTGATCGGCCTGCCCGTTGAGCACCTCGACGTCGGCCGCGAGCCGCTGCGCCTCGACGTCCTCCGGGTCGGCGGCGGCCCTCGCCAGCACGGAGGCCGGGTCCTGCCCCTCGATCCGGCGGTAGAGCTCGACCTGGGCCAGCCCCGACTCGGCGGCGGCGTCCGCGGGCGACTCGGCCAGGATCTTCCGGTACGCCGCCTCGGCCGCGTCCAGGTCGCCGACCATCAGCGCGTCGTCGGCCGCGTCCAGCCGCGGGTCCTCGGGCGCCTCCACGGCGACCCCGGCGGCCTTGAGTACCGCGTCCACGTACTGCCGGATCTGGCTCTCCGGCAGCACCCCGGTGAAGCCCTCGACCGGCTGCCCGCCGATCACCGCGAGCACCATCGGGATGCCCTGCACCCGGAAGACCTGAGCGAGTCGCGGATTGGCGTCCACATCGACCTTGCCGAGCACCCAGGTGCCCTGCGCCTCGACCGCGAGCCGCTCCAGGATCGGGGAGAGCTGCTTGCACGGCTCGCACCAGTCGGCCCAGAAGTCCAGGAGCACCGGTGTGGTCACCGACCGCTCCAGCACCTCGGTCTGGAAGTTGGTCTCGGTGACGTCGATTATCGTCGTCGGCGCCAGGCCCGGAACAGTGCCGGGGACCCCGCCGGCCGGTGCCTCACCGGAGGCGGCGGGACGACTCGGCGCGGCCGGCTTGGCCGGCGCCGAGGGACGCAGCGCGCTGAGGTCGACCGCGCCGCGGGTGAAGATCGACGGAGTGGTCCGTGGGTCGCTCATGGTTACTTAGTCTCGCACGCTGTCCGCGCTGTTCGCGCCGCCGCCGGGCGGGCGATATCGGACGTCACAGAACGTCAGAAGCGGGCCGGTTCCCGGTAGACCCCCCACTCCTGTTTGAGCACCCCGCAGATCTCGCCGAGAGTGGCCTCCGCGCGGGCCGCCTCGAGCATCGCCGGAATCATGTTCCCGTCGCTCCGGGCGACCGCCACCAGCTGTTCCAGGGCGTCCTTCACGCGTACGTTATCCCTCGCCTCTTTGCGAAGACCCAGCTCGCGCCGCTGCACCACCTCGACCTCGTGCGAGACGCGAAGGATCTCCAGATCCTTCGCCACGGTGCCGGTGTGCGCGTTGATCCCGACGATCCGCTTGGCGCCGTTCTCCACCGCCTGCTGGTACGCGAACGCCGCCTCCGCGATGTGCGCGGTGAACCACCCGTCCTCGATCCCGCGCAGGATGCCCGCGGTGATGCTGCCGTCGTGGCCCAGCTCGCGGATCCGGGTGAAGATCTCCTCCGCCTCGGCCTCGATCCGGTCGGTGAGCGCCTCCACGTACCACGAACCGCCGAGTGGGTCGGCCACGTTGACCACACCCGTCTCCTCCATCAGCACCTGCTGGGTGCGCAGGGCGATCTCGGCGGACTCGTCGGTGGGCAGCGCGAGCGTCTCGTCGAGCGCGTTGGTGTGCAGCGAGTTGGTCCCGCCGAGCACCGCGGCGAGCGCCTCGACGGCGGTGCGGACCACGTTGTTGACAGGCTGCTGCGCGGTGAGCGAGACACCGGCGGTCTGCGTGTGGAAGCGTAGCCACTGGGCCTTCTCGCTGGTCGCGCCGTACTCGTCGCGCAGGTGCCGGGCCCAGATCCGGCGGGCGGCGCGGAACTTGGCGATCTCCTCGAAGAAGTCGACGTGCGCGTCGAAGAAGAAGCTCAGCCCGGGGGCGAACAGGTTGACGTCGAGCCCGCGGGAGAGCCCCAGCTCGACGTAGCCGAACCCGTCGGCGAGCGTGTACGCCAGCTCCTGCGCGGCGGTCGCCCCAGCCTCGCGGATGTGGTATCCGCTGACCGAGAGCGGCTTGTAGCGCGGGATCTCCCGGGCGCAGTACTCCATCAGGTCGCCGATCAGGCGCAGGTGCGGCTCGGGGGCGAAGAGCCACTCCTTCTGCGCGATGTACTCCTTGAAGATGTCGGTCTGCAGGGTGCCGTCGAGCCTGCTCGGGTCGGCGCCCTGCCGCTCGGCGGCCACCAGGTACATGCAGAAGACCGGGACGGCCGGGCCGGAGATGGTCATGCTGGTGGTGACGTCCTGCAGCGCGATGTCCCGGAAGAGCACCTCCATGTCGGCCGCCGAGTCGATCGCCACGCCGCAGTGGCCGACCTCGCCGAGCGAGAAGTCGTCGTCGGAGTCGCGGCCCATCAGCGTCGGCATGTCGAAGGCGACGCTCAGCCCGCCACCGCCGGCGGCCAGGATCATCTTGTACCGCTCGTTGGTCTGCTGCGCGTTGCCGAACCCGGCGAACTGCCGGATCGTCCAGGCCCGCCCGCGGTATCCGCTGGCGTGCAGACCGCGGGTGAACGGGAACTCGCCGGGCCAGCCGATCCGCTCGAAGCCGGGCCAGGAGACGCCCCCGGGCGGCCCGTAGACCGGCTCCACCGGATCCCCGGAGAGCGTGGTGAAGTCGGCGTCCCGCTTGCGGGCCGCGTCGTAACGCCGCTGCCAGCGTTCCCGGCCGGAGGCGATCTCGGCTGCGTCCATGCGGCAATCCTAGAGGCAAACTGAACGATCGCTAAGGGTCTGGAGAGACAAGGGTTTTCCCTCTACCGAGAAGTTCCGGTAAACGGAAGAGTCGGGGCAGAACCCTTCCATCCCCACCGGCCCCGGCGGAGCCCGCCACTCTGCCGGGGCCTCCGGGTCCCTCAGGCCGCGACCCGGTGATCGAGGATCCAGGCCTGCGGATTCCCGTCCCGGTGCAGCCGCCGCATGATCATCGGCAGCATCGCGTCCCGGATCGCCGAGCCCACCGGCCCCAGCGCCTTGCCGCCGCTGCCGCGCCGCCCCTCCGCGACCACCCGCTCCACCCGCCCCCGCCGCGCCCTCTCGTAGGCGGCCAGCGCCACACCGACGTCACCGTGCGCCCGCAACTCCGCGCCGAGCTGGGCCGCGTCCTCCAGCGCCATCGCCGCGCCCTGCCCGGCCGAGGGCGCCACCGCGTGCGCCGCGTCGCCGATCAGCACCGTCCGGCCGTCCTGCCAGACCGGGACCCGCCGCAGATCGTCGGTGTTCCACGGCCCGACGATCTCGTCGCTCGCCCGGATGATCTCCGCGGCCGGGCAGGACCGGTCACCCTCGAAGAGGTCGAGCAGGTAGGCGCGCCAGCCGTCCGGGGTGAACTCGCCGGGCGCGGCCGGGCGCCTGCGCGGCGGGTTCGCGAACCACCAGACCGAACCGTCCGGTGCCGTCGTCCAGCCGAAGAACGAGCGCCGCCCGAAGGCCATCCGCATCACCCCGGGCGGCGGCGCCAGGTCCGCCGCCACCGGCCCGGCCGTGAAACCCCCGGTGTTGAGCAGGCCGAGATAGGTCGGTTCCGGGCCGTCCCCGTTCAAGATCTTCCGAGTACGGCCACGGATTCCATCGGCGCCTATGAGAAGCCCGGTCTCCTTCCGGCTCCCGCCGGCGAACCGGGCCACGACCACGTCCCGGTCGCGCTCCGCCGACTCGAGCGCGGAGCCGTAGACGACCGGGATCCCGCAGTCCTCGACCACGTCCCGCAGCGCGCCGTACAGGTCGGCCCGCCGGATCGTGGTGGTGACCGTCCCGTCCGGCAGTGGCCCGCCGAGCGGCAGCGCGGCGAGCACCCGCCCGGACGCCCCGAGCAGCTCCAGCTCCGGCGTGGCGAACCCGCGGGCGAGCACCCGGTCCGGGTCGAGCCCGATCGCGCGCAGGGCGTTCAGCCCGTTGACCGCGACGGTGAGGTAGGCGCCCAGCTCATGGGCCGCCCGTTCGTGTCGTTCGTGGATCACCGGGTCGAACCCGGCGCGCTGGAGGGCGACGGCGGCCGCGGCACCGGCGATGCCGCCCCCGACGACGATCGCTTCCTTAGTCATAAGATGACTATCCATAGAATGACCACGACCCGTCAAGGGGTTCTAGGCTGACTGGCATGAAACGGTCCCCACTGGCGATGCTGCTGCTGGCGCTGCTCGTGGAGGAGCCGATGCACCCGTACCGGATGCAGCAGGTGATCAAGGAACGCGGGCAGGACCAACTGGTCAACGTCGCCCAGCGCAACAGCGTCTATCAGGCCCTCGACCGGCTGGTCCGGGAGGGAATGGCGCGGCCCGGCGGGACCAGCCGGGAGGCGGGACGGCCGGAGCGGACCGTCTACGAGGTCACCCCGGAGGGCTCGGCGACGCTGCGCCGCTGGCTGCTGGAGATGCTGCCGGCACCGGCCCGGGAGTTCCCCGAGTTCCCGGTGGCGCTCGCCTTCCTGCCGCTGCTCACCCCGGCCGAGGCCGCGGAGCTGCTGGAACGCCGGCTCGGGGCGGTGACCGAGCGACTGGCCGCGATCGACATGCAGGCGCCGCCCGGCCTTCCCCGGATCTTCCTGATCGAGGACGAGTACCGCGTGGCGCAGCTGCGGACCGAGGCCGACTGGCTGCGGCGGGTGGTGGCGGACCTCCGCGAGGGCGTCCTGAGCTGGGACCTCGCGATGATCCAGGAGACCAAGGCCCGGTTCAGCTGACGGCCGACTCCAGACCGGCCAGCAGTTCGGCCGCCGCCGCGTACGGATCGAGCTTGCCGTCGACGACCCGGGCGGCCAGGTCGTCCAGCGCCGTACCGCCGCGCAGGTCGCCGATCCGGGCCCGCAGCGTGCCCAGCGCCAGGGCCGCGACCTCGGCCGCCGCGCGGCGCTCCCGGCGCGCCCGCAGTTCGCCGGAGCCCTCCAGCCAGGCGCGGTGCTTCCCGATCGCGTCGACCACCTCGTCCAGGCCCTCGCCGCGGACCGCGACCGCACGGACCACCCGCGGCCGCCACTCCCCCGGCGCGCGCTCGCCCAGCGCCAGCATCCCGTTGATGTCCCGGTACGTGTTGTCCGCGCCCGGCCGGTCCGCCTTATTGATCACGAAGACGTCGGCGATCTCCAGCACGCCCGCCTTGACCGCCTGGATCGCGTCGCCCATCCCCGGCGCGAGCAGCACCAGCGTGGTGTCGGCGAGTGAGGCGATCTCCACCTCGGCCTGCCCGACGCCGACCGTCTCGACCAGGATCACGTCACAGCCGGCGCCCTCCAGGACGCGTACCGCCTGCGGGGTGGCCGCGGAGAGCCCGCCGAGCCGCCCCCGGCTGGACATCGAGCGGATGTAGACGCCCCGGTCCGCGGTGTGCTCCTGCATCCGGACCCGGTCGCCGAGGATCGCGCCGCCGGTGAACGGGCTGGACGGGTCGACCGCGAGCACGCCGACCCGCCGTCCGGCCGCGCGCAGCGCCCGGACCAGCTCGTTCGTGGTGGTCGACTTGCCCACCCCGGGCGCGCCGGTGAGGCCGACGACCTGGGCGTGCCCGGCGTACGGCGCCATCGCGGCGGCGACCTCGGGCAGCGCCGGGTCGCCGTTCTCCACCAGGCTGATCAGCCGGGCGACCGACCGCGGATCACCCTCCCGGGCCTTGGCGACCAGGGAGGGCACGTCGTGCACTCGCCTCACGCGGCCGGCACCCCCCGCCGCACACGGGCGGCACCCCGCATCAGGCGGCCGGCACCCTGCCGCGCGCCGACGGCGACCCGCCTCACGCAGCCGGCACCTTGATGATCAGCGCGTCGCCCTGCCCACCGCCGCCGCAGAGGGCCGCCGCGCCGGTGCCACCGCCGCGGCGCCGGAGCTCCATCGCCAGGGTGAGCACCAGACGGGCACCGGACATGCCGATCGGGTGACCGAGGGCGATCGCGCCGCCGTTCACGTTGACCCGCTCCTCCTCCACCTTGAGCTCGCGCATCGACTGGATCGCCACCTGCGCGAACGCCTCGTTGATCTCGATCAGGTCGAGGTCCTCGACGGCCAGGCCGGCCTTGGTCAGCGCGTGCCGGATGGCGTTGGCCGGCTGGGACTGCAGCGAGCTGTCCGGTCCCGCGACGTTGCCGTGCGCGCCGATCTCGGCGAGCCAGGTGAGCCCGAGCTCCTCGGCCTTGGCCCGGCTCATCACCACGACCGCGGCGGCGCCGTCCGAGATCGGCGACGCGCTGGCCGCCGTGATCGTGCCGTCGGCGGTGAACGCCGGGCGGAGCTTCGCCAGCGACTCGGCGGTGGTGCCCGGCCGGACGCCCTCGTCGGTGCCGACCGGCTCGGTGGCGCCCCTCACGCCGGACGGCACCGGCGCGATCTCCTCGGCGAAGCGGCCGGACTCCTGCGCGGCGGCGGCCCGGCGGTGGCTGAGCGCGGCGAACGCGTCCTGCTCCTCCCGGGTGATGCCCAGCCGGGCACCGCTGACCTCGGTCGACTCGCCCATCGAGACGCCGGCCCACGGGTCGGTCAGGCCGTCCAGGGCCATGTGGTCGCGGACCGTCACGTCGCCGAACTTGGTGCCCCGGCGCTGGTCGATCAGGTGCGGCGAGTGGGTCATCGACTCCATGCCGCCGGCCACCACGATGTCGTACTCACCGGCGCGGATGAGCTGGTCGGCGAGGGCGATCGCGTCGATCCCGGAGAGACAGACCTTGTTGATCGTCAAGGCCGGGACGGTCATCGGGATGCCCGCGGCGACCGCCGCCTGCCGGGCCGGGATCTGGCCGCAGCCGGCCTGCAGCACCTGGCCCATGATCACGTACTGGACCTGATCGGCGGCGACGCCGGAGCGCTCCAGGGCGGCGGCGATGGCGTGCCCGCCGAGGGCGGTGGCGGAGAGGTGCTTGAGGTTCCCGAGCAGACGCCCCATCGGGGTACGGGCGCCACTGACGATCACGGAACTGGTCATCGATATTGTCCGATCTGGGACGGCGGGGCACGGGGCGGTACCCTGAGAACCTTAACGATGGGTCAGGATCGAGACTAACCGCATGACGGACGACACATCGAGTAGCGCCGCACACGACGGCGACATTGTCACCGACAAACCTGGCACATTCGCGGACGTCGCATTGCTCCGCGTCGACCATGTCGGCGTGGCCGTGCCGGACCTCGACGAGGCCATCCGCTTTTACGGCGAAAACTTCGGTTTGCGTTGTGTGCACCAAGAGACCAATGACGAACAAGGCGTCCGCGAGGCGATGCTCGCGGTCGGCGACGGCACCGGCCCCCGGATCCAGCTGCTGGCCCCCGCCCGGCCCGACTCGGCGATCGCCAAGTTCCTCGACCGCAGCGGCCCCGGCCTGCAACAACTGGCGTACACGGTGGCCGACGTGGAGGCCGCCGCGGCCGCCCTGCGGTCCCGTGGGATGCGCCTGCTCTACGACACTCCCCGGCGCGGCACCGCCGGTTCCCGGATCAACTTCGTGCACCCCAAGGACGCCGGCGGGGTCCTGGTCGAGTTGGTGGAGCCGGCGCGGGCGGGTACCCCGCACGGGTGATTCACGCTGACGGCGCGTCGCGAGCCTGGCAGGATCAGGGGCATTGAGCAGGACCGACGACCGCTCCCACCGGGTCGCGTTCCTCCGGAGCCCCGACTTTCCAGGTGGGCGAGGGGAGGACGCCGGACCGGCCGGTGAGCCACCGGTGTCCTCCGAATGGCCCGGGGGTCGGCTGCGCTCCAGGTCAAAGCTGATCTACATTGGGTCTCCATAGGCATCTCGGCCTTGCATGTCCACCCCCTCTTCGCCAGGATGGCGCAATGCCCCAGCAGCAGGATCAGAACCTGGCCTTCTTCGAGACCGCGAACACACAGCACGACTTCACCGTCGTCCTCCGCGGTTATGACCGACACCAGGTCGACGGACACATCGGCCGGCTGCTCGCCGCGCTGAACCAGTCCGAGCAGGCGCGCGGCGAGGCCGAGCAGCGGATGAACGACGCACAGCGCCGCCTCCGCCAGGCCGAGCAGCGGCTGAACGCACTCGAGCAGAAACTGGCCGACAGCAACAAGCTGCTGGAGGAGAACAATCGGCCGACGCTCTCCGGGCTGGGCACCCGGGTCGAGCAGATCCTGCGACTCGCCGAGGAGCAGGCGAACGACCACCGCAGCGAGGCCAAGCGGGAGAGCGAGGGCATCCTCTCCGCCGCCAGGCTGGAAGCCCGCGAGATCACCGACAAGGCGCGCGCCGAGGCCGCCGCGATGAAGGCCACCGCCGAGCGCGAGGCCGGCCAGCTCCGCACGCACGCCGAGCGCGAGGCCGCGGAGACCCGGGTGCAGGCCCGTCGCGAGGCCGACACGCTGCGCTCCGACGCCGACCGCGAGACCAAGCAGTTGCGTACGGTCACCGCGCACGAGGTCGCCGAGCTCAAGTCCACCGTCGAGCGGGAGGTCGCCTCGCTGCGGGCCACCGCTGAGCGGGAGATCACACAGGCCCGCGCCAAGGCAGCCCGCGAGGCCGAGGAGAAGCGCGCCGAGGCCACCAAGCTGCTGACCGACGCCCGTGACAAGCGCGACAAGGACCTCCAGGCCCTGCAGCTCGAGATCGCCGAGCGCCGGGAGAAGGCCGAGACCGAGGAGTCGCAGCGGCACGCCGCCCAGGTCGCCGCCACCCAGAAGATGGTGGCCGAGGCCGAGCAGCGCGCCCGGGCCGCCGAGGAGCGGGCCAAGGAGATCTCGCAGAGCGCCGAGAACCGCCGGCTCGAGTCGGAGCGGAACGCCGCCGAGACCGTCGACAAGGCCCGCAACCTCGCCGAGAAGACCGTCACCGAGGCCCGGTCCGAGGCGAACCGCCTGCTCAGCGAGGCGCGTACCGAGGCCGAGCTGACCACCCAGGCGGCCCGCCGCGAGGTGGAGGACCTCACCCGTCAGAAGGACGCGGTCACCAGCCAGCTGGGGCAGATGCTCTCCGGCCTCTCCGGCCTGGTGCCCGGGAAGCCGGCCGCACCGGCCGCCGTGGCCGAGCCCGCGAAACCGGCTGCCGAGGCGCCCGCCCAGCGTGCCCCGGAGGCCGCGGCGGAGCCCGAGGAGGAGGCCGAGTCCGGCGACGAGCCGGTGGCTGCCAAGACCAACTCCTGAGTCAACCCGGACGGTTCTCAGGTTGCGGACTCCGCCGGAGTACGCGACGGTGAACCGACCGGTGGACCGCGTGCGAATCAGGCCGTACCGGAGCTTCTCCGGCACGGCCTGTTTTGTTTGCGCGCGTAGCCTGGGTTCTGCTCGCAGGCCAAGGTCTGACAAATCGCAATCAAACCGCATAGTCCCGTCAGCACGGTGTGTATCGACGCGCCACAGGACCATGCGTATGTGAGGATGGAAAGCATGTCGCACGGCGGTGAAATCTTCGGTCTCGGCGGAGACGCGGCAACCGAGCCGAGCTTCGAGACCGCCCTGCGGGGGTACGAGAAGAAGCAGGTCGAGCGGTATGTGGCCCGCGCGGAGAACGAGATCGCCGCACTGGCCGCCGAGCGGGAGCAGGCCTACTCGCAGATCCAGGCGATGGCCGCGCAGATCGAACGGCTGCAGCAGGAGATCGTTCAGGCCCGGCGGAACACCGGGATCACCGGCGAGGTCTCCTTCCGGCACCTCGGTCCCCGGGTCGAGCAGATCCTCGCGCTCGCCGAGGAGCAGGGCGAGGCGATCAAGGCGTCCGCCACCGACGACATCGCGAGCCGGCTCGCCGAGGCGGAGCGGATCCGGGCCGAGGCCGAGGCGCACGCCCACGACGTGATCCGGGACTTCGAGATCGCGCTGGCCGCCCGCCGCGCCGAGGAGGAGAAGGCCGACGCCGCCAAGCGGACCGCCACCGACCAGGCCGTGCAGGCCGCGCGCCGGCAGGCCGAGCAGGCCCTGGCCGCAGCGAAGCAGTCGGCCGAGCAGACCGTGACCAGCGCGAAGCAGTCCGCCGAGCAGACCGTCCAGGCCGCACAGCAGGCCGCCGAGCAGAGCCGCAAGGAGAGCGAGGCGCTGCTCCAGCGGTCCCGCGGCGAGGCCCAGCACCTGGCCGACAAGACCTCGCAGGAGACGCAGCGCGCCCGCGCCGAGGTCGAGGGCTACGTGCAGTCCACCCGGACCCAGGCCGAGCAGGAGATCAAGGCCCTGCGGGAGGCCGCGCACCAGGAGGTCACCGCCCAGCGCACCCAGGCCGACCGCGATCAGGCCGACCAGAAGGCCGCGGTGGAGCACGAGCTCGCCCTGCGCCGGCACTCGGTCATCGAGGAGCTCGCCGAGATGCGCGGCAGCGTCGAGAAGCAGTGCGCCGACCTGCGCAGCGAGGCGGACAAGTACGCGGAGGAGGTGCTGCGCCGCTCCGACGAGCAGGCCACCGCCACCCGCAAGGAGATGACCGCCCAGCAGGAGAGGATCGGCCAGGCCGGCCGCGAGCTGGACGCCACCCTGGGCAAGGTCGCCGAGGCCGAGCAGCGCCTCGCCGCCGCGCAGGAGCAGGCACAGTCCGGCGAGAAGGAGGCCGAGCGGATCGAGCAGCGCCTGGCCGAGACCAAGCGCGCTCTGGAGGCGGAGCTCGTCCGGGTGGCCGAGGCGCAGCGGGCCGGCGAGGCCGCCGAGCGGCACGCCGCCGAGGTTCGCCGTCAGGTGCAGAAGGAGGCCAAGCGGGTGGCCGAGCTGGCCGCCGCCGCGGTGCTCGCGGCCGCCGCCTCCCCGGAGGACCTGCAGCCGGAGCCGGTGCCCGCCCCCGAGACCGACGACAAGGCCACCCCCTCGGCACCGGCGGAGAAGGCCGTCGCCGCGGAGAAGGCCGTCCCGGTGGAGAAGGCCGTCCCGGTGGAGAAGGCCGTCCCGGTGGAGAAGGCCGTCCCGGTGGAGAAGGCCGTCCCGGTGGAGAAGGCCACGCCCCTGGAGAAGCCGGTTCCGGCGGAGAAGGCCGCCACCGGCAAGGTCAGCGCCTCGGCCAAGGTCGCGGTCCCGCAGGCCAGCCGGGTCTCCGCCGACGCGGAGTAACGGCGGCACCGGCGCCGTCCCCCGGCCCGGATGCCTTCCCCGGCCCGCCGATCGTCGTCCGCGGGCCGGTGGCGCGGATGGGATAGCCTCCGGGCACTTCCCGTCCGCAGTGGAGAGGTCACCCGATGTCGTCCGACCAGCACGCCGACCCGGCGGCCGAGGTCACCCCGCCGGTCCCGCAGCACCGCGAGCCGTCCGACGACGCCGCCGAGCCCCGCCGTCACGACGCCGCCCCACTTCCCGCCACGCCTTCCCGAGCCGCCACGCTCGCCGAGCACGCCGCTCCGGCTGAGCACGCCGCTCCTGCCGAGGGTGCCGCGCCTGCCACGGCTTCGCACGATGCCGAGGTGGAGCGGGGAGAGGTCGGGAAGGGGCGGTTCGGTGCACCGGGGCGGCCGCTGAACCGGCGCAGCCCGTTCCTGTTCGGCTTCCTGTTCGGGCTCGGCGCGATCGCGGCGTACGCGTTCTTCCTGGGCTTGCGGAACGCCGCCTCGATCCTGGTGCTGATCTTCATCGCGCTGTTCCTGGCGATCGGGCTGAACCCCGCCGTGGTCCGGCTCACCCGTTGGGGCGTCCCGCGCGGGCTCGCCGTGACGATCGTCTCACTGACCGTGGTGTCGCTCCTCGCCGGCGGGCTGATCGCGCTGATCCCGCCGCTGGTCACCCAGACCACCGAGCTGATCAACAACGCTCCCGAGACGATCGAGGAGCTGCGCCGCAGCGAGACGGTGAACGACCTGGTCCAGCGGTACGACATCGTCGGCAAGGTGCAGAACGCGGTGAACGCCGGCACGGTCGGCAACGCGCTCGGCGGGGTGGTCGGCGGGGCCAAGCTGCTCTTCGGGACGATCTTCAACATCCTGACCGTGCTGGTGCTGACCATCTACTTCATGGCCGCCTTCGAGCGGATCAAGAAGACCGGGTACTCGCTCGTCCCGGCCTCCCGGCGCGACCGGGTCCGCCTGCTCGCCGACGAGATCCTGGCGAAGGTGGGCGCGTACATGGTCGGCGCGCTGGCGATCGCGATCCTGGCCGGGGTGAGCACCTTCGTGGTGGCGCTGGCGCTGCACCTGCCGTACCCGTTCGCCCTCGCCGTGGTGGTCGCGGTCTGCGACCTGATCCCGCAGATCGGCGCCACCCTCGGCGCGGTGATCGTCAGCCTGGTCGGCCTGGCCTCCTCGGTCACCGACGGCGTCGTCTGCATCGTGTTCTTCATCATCTACCAGCAGGTGGAGAACTACCTGATCTACCCGGCCGTGATGCGCCGCTCGGTCAAGGTCAGCGACGTCGCGGCGGTGACCGCGGCCCTGCTCGGCGTGGCCCTCTTCGGCGTGGTCGGCGCCCTGATCGCCATCCCGATGGTCGCCGCGGTCCAGCTGATCACCCGCGAGGTCCTGGCCCCGAGCATGGACCAGCGCTAGCGCGGACCGGCCACCGGGCGCGGAGTGCTGGCAGGATGCGGAGATGCGTGCCATCGTTCTCGACGCCGCCCGTGCCCGCCCCGAGGTCCGGGAGGTGGCCGAACCCGTCGCGCCACCCGGTGGGGTGGTGGTGCGGGTGGCGGCGACCGGGCTGTGCCGCAGTGACTGGCACGGGTGGGCCGGGCACGACGACGACATCACGTTCCCGCACGTCCCCGGCCACGAACTCGCGGGCGTGGTGGCCGAGGTGGGCGCCGGCGTCGAGCGGTGGGCCGTCGGTGACCGGGTCACCGTCCCGTTCGTCTGCGGGTGCGGCCGGTGCGAGTGGTGCCGGACCGGGCAGGCACAGGTCTGCCCCGAGCAGCGGCAACCCGGTTTCACGCACTGGGGGTCGTTCGCCGAGAAGGTCGCACTGCACGCCGCCGACACCAACCTGATCGCCCTGCCGGAGTCGGTCGGCTTCGCCGCCGCGGCCGCGCTCGGATGCCGCTTCGCCACGGCGTTCCGGGCCCTGGCCGGCCGCGCCCGGATCGTCCCGGGCGAGTGGGTGACCGTGATCGGCGCGGGCGGCGTGGGCCTCAGCGCCGTGATGATCGCGCATGCCCTGGGCGCCCGGGTGATCGCCGTGGACCGGAACGCGGAGGCACTCGCCGCCGCCACCGCTCTCGGCGCGGCCCACACCCTGCTCACCGGCGGGCCGGCGGAGAAGAGCGGCACCGACGGCCGAGCGAAGGGGCACGCCGGCGGCGGACCGATCGTGGTCGGCGACGTCCCGGCGGCGGTCACCGAGCTCACCGGCGGGGGCAGTCACGTCTCGGTCGACGCGGTCGGCAGCGAGCGGGCCTGCGCCGACGCGATCCTGAGCCTCCGCCGCCGGGGCCGCCACGTCCAGGTGGGACTGCTGCCGCCGGTGGACGGGCATCCCCGCGTCCCGATGGCCCGGGTGATCGGCTGGGAGCTCGACGTGCTGGGCAGCCACGGCATGGCGGCGGCCGACTACCCGGCCATGACCGCGCTGATCGAAAACGGTTCGCTCCGGCCGGACCGGCTGATCGAGCGGACCGTCGGGCTCGCCGAAGCCGCCGACCTGCTGCCCGGTTTTGATCAGGCCACGGTGGCCGGGATGACGATGGTCGACCCGGCCCGCTGACCGCTGGCCCACTCCAGGCCCGGCCCGGCCGCGGGCCCACTCCCGGCCCGACCGCGGGCTACTCCGGGCGGGGGACCTCCACCTCGGAGAAGGCGGCCACCGTACGGTCCGCGTACGCCGTCGCGTCCCCGGTCTCCATCGGACCGTCCCAGGTACGCGGCAGCGGGGTCGCCACCCCCGGCGCCACCCGCTGGACGATCTCGTCGAGCACCTTCTCCGCGTCGCCGACCCAGAGGTGCTTGGCGCCGGTCATCGGCACCACCTCGGCCTGTGGGATCGCGGCGAACCGCTCCTTCGCCTCGACCGGCCGCAGGTAGTCGTCGAACTCCGGGATCAGCGCGGTCAGCGGCTTGCCGTCCGCGGCCCAGGCGGCCAGGTGCTCGGGACGGGAGAAGCGCAGCGGCGGGGAGAGCAGGATCGCGCCGGTCACCGCGGGCTCGAGGCCGTACATCAGGGTCAGGTCGGTGCCGAAGGACCAGCCGAGTAGCCAGATGTTCGGCAGGTCGGCGAACTCCGCGTACTCGACGGCGGCGGCCACGTCGAAACGCTCGTCCACGGCGGAGGAGAACGAACCGCCGCTGGTACCGCGTACCGAGGAAGTGCCTCTGGTGTTGAAACGCACCACGGCGAGCCCGGCCAGGGCCGGGAGCCGCCACGCGGCCTTGCGGAAGACGTGGCTGTCCATCATCCCGCCGTGCGTGGGCAGCGGATGCAGGCAGACGAGGGTGGCCACCGGCTCGCGGTCCAGGGGCCGGGCCAGCTCACCGACGAGGGTGACGCCGTCCGCGGTGTGCAGCTCGATCTCCTCCCGGTGCGCGGGCAGGATCGAGTTGGCACGGATCGGGTTACTCATATCAAGGACAGCCTTCAGTCGTTTCTCAGGGTGGTGGGTGGGGCGGTCGGATGGTTCACCCATAGCGCGGGGCGTTGCGCGAGCGCTCCACACCCGGGGTACGCCGGTCACGCGCGCGCCAGCATCCCGTGTGCCAGTGGCGGCGGTCGGCACCCTCGCCGTAGCCGTCGGCGGGCCAGGCCACCACGTGCGCCACGCCCGGCCGGATGTCCTGCATGCAACCCGGGCATTTGTACGTCTTCACCGCCGCCGCGCCGAAGATGTTCCGCACCATCCACTCGCCGTCCTGCCACTGCTGAACGCGCTGCTCGGTGATGCCGGGACGGTCCGGGCGCGGATCATCGGCGGCGCGCTGGCGGGAACGGTTGCGACGGGGGCTCACGAGTTCAAGAGTACGTAGTGACTCACCAGTAACAATCGACCTAGACTCCTGTCCATGACCGCGACGCGCGTGCCCGGCCTGCCGGTGATCGAGGACGGGCAGCTGATCTCCACGAACCCGGCGACCGGCGAGGAGGCCGGCCGGGTACCCGTGGCCGACGAGAAGGCGGTGATCGCCGCCGTCGAGCGCGCCCACGAGGCCGCCCTCTGGTGGCAGGGCCTCGGCTGGGAGGGGCGGAAGGTCCGGCTGCTGCGCTGGCGCTCGCTGCTGGTCGAGCGGATCCAGGAGCTCGCCGAACTGACCCACCGGGAGGCCGGTAAGCCGGTCACCGACGGGATCATCGAGATCACCGCCGCGGTCGAGCACCTGGACTGGGCGGCGAAGAACGCCAAGCGGGTCCTCGGCCCCCGCCGGGTCCGCACCCGCCTGCTCCTCGCCGAGCACTCCGGTCACCTGGAGTACCAGCCGTACGGCGTGGTCGGCGTGATCGGTCCGTGGAACTACCCGATCGTCACCCCGATCGGCCCGATCTCCGGCGCGCTGGCCGCCGGCAACGCGATCGTCTTCAAGCCGAGCGAGTACACCCCGGTGGTCGGTCAGTGGCTCGCCGACTCGTTCGCCGAGGTGGTCCCGGAGCACCCGGTGCTGCAGACGGTGCACGGCCTCGGCGACGTCGGCGGGGCGCTCTGCCGGGCCGGGGTGAACAAGGTCTCGTTCACCGGCTCCACCGCGACCGGCAAGAAGGTGATGGCCGCCTGCGCGGAGAACCTGGTGCCGGTGGTGATCGAGGCGGGCGGCAAGGACGCGCTGATCGTCGACGCGGACGCGGACGTCACGGCGGCCGCCGAGGCGGCGGTCTGGGGCTCGATGACCAACGCGGGGCAGACCTGCATCGGCATCGAGCGGGTGTACGCGGTCGCCCCGGTCTACGACCGGTTCGTCGACGCGGTGGTGGAGAAGGCCGGGAGGCTGCGTACCGGCGAGGAGATCGGCCCGATCACCATGCCGAAGCAGCTGGAGATCATCCGTGACCACATCGAGGACGCGCTCGCCAAGGGAGGCCGCGCGGTGCTGGGCGGGGCGGAGGCCGTGCAGGCCCCGTACGTCGCCCCGACGGTCCTGGTCGACGTGCCGGAGGACTCCTCGGAGATCCGCGAGGAGACGTTCGGCCCGACGCTGACCATCACGAAGGTGCGGGACGCCGACGAGGCGGTGCAGAAGGCGAACGACACCCCGTACGGCCTGGGCGGCGCGGTCTTCGGCAAGCGGAACGGCATCCGGATCGCCCGGCGGCTGCGCTCCGGCATGGTCGCGGTGAACGGCACGCTCACCTTCGTCGGCATGGGCAACCTGCCGTTCGGCGGCGTCGGCGAGTCCGGGTTCGGCCGCATCCACGGCGAGGACGGGCTGCGCGAGTTCGCCCGGCCCAAGGCGATCACGGTCCGCCGGGCGAGATCCCTGCTCCCGGCGATGACCTTCGAGCGCACCCCGGCCCAGGTCCAGCAGATCGTCAAGGCCCTGCGCCTGCTCTACGGCCGCAAACCGTAGGCTGAGCGGGTGGTCGATCACCCGGCGGTACAGGTCACGGATCTCTTCGTCAGCTACGGCGCGACGCCGGTGCTCGCCGGCGCCACGCTCACCGTGCCGGCCGGCACCGGGGTCTGCGTGACCGGTGAGAACGGCATCGGCAAGTCCACCCTGCTGCGCTGTGTGAGCAGCCTGCAGAAGCCGGACTCCGGCGAGATCCGGGTGCTCGGCGCCACGCCCGGCGACAGCCCGGAGTTCTGGCGCGCCGTGGTCACCACGGTCGAGCCGCCGACGTGGTACCCGGGTCTCACCACCCGCGAGCACGCCGAGCTGGTCTGCCGCGCCCACGGCCAGGACCCGGACGAGGCCGGCATCGACGAGGCGCTGGAGCGGTTCGGCCTGAGCACGCACGCCGACGCCATCCCGCCGTCGCTCTCCTCCGGCCAGAAGCAGCGGCTCACCCTGGTGATGGCCCTGGTCCGCCCCAGCTCCCTGCTCATCCTCGACGAGCCCGAGCAGCGCCTCGACCCGGACGGCCGGGCCGCCGTCGCCGAGATGCTCGCCGACTACGTCGCCACCGGCGGCTCGCTGCTGATGGCGAGCCACGACGACAAGTTCGCGGTGGCCTCCGGCGCCGAGCTGACCACGATGGAGTCGCTGCACCCATGACCGCGACGAGCGTCCCGCTGCGGCCGGTCCGCCGCTGGATCCACCGCCGGCAGGTGTCCCACCGGGAACGCGGCGCGACCCTGGGCAACGTCTACTTCGCCGTGCTCTTCGCCGCGGTGGTCGGCGGCATGGTGCACCAGCAGCTCGCCGCGGTCTTCTGGCCCGGCCACCCGAACCTCGGCGCCGCGCCCGCCCTCGCCCTGGCCCTGGTCGCCGCCGCGCTGCTGGTCCTCGCGCTGCGCCGGTTCGGCCCGGTCACGCTCAGCCGCCCGGCCTCGTCCTTCCTGCTCACCGCCCCGGTGAGCCGTCGCCGCCTGCTGCTGCCCTCGCTCTGGCTGGCCGCGATCGGCGCCGCGATCCCGGCCGCGCTGGCCACCGTCGCGCTGCTCGGTCACGCCGCGCCGCGCGATCTGCCCGCCGCGTCGCTCGCCGTCACCGTCGCGGGCGCCGGGATGGTGGGCATGGGCCTGCTGCTGCTCGCCGCCGCCGGTCAGCGGGGCCCGCGCTGGGCCGCGGTCACCGACCGGCTGGCCTCGCTCGCGGTGGCCGCCGGTCTCGCCGCGCTGGTCGCGCTCACCGCCGGCTGGGATCCGCCCGTCCCGTCGGCGTGGCCGCCGGTGCCGTCGCTGGTCACCGCCGTGGGCGCGGTCACCGCGGTGGTCGCCGGTGCCTTCCTGCTGACCGTACGCAGCCTCGCGCGCACCCCGAACGACCGCATCCTCGAGTCCGCCAAGACCGCCGGAACCCTCTTCGACGCGGCGTTCGGCATGGAACCCTCGTTCGTCACCGACATGATCGAGCGGCGGTACTGGGCGCACCGGCGTCTCACCTCGGCCCGCCCGCCCGCCTGGCTCCCGGTGCTGACCGGCCAGGACCTGATGCTCGCCCTGCGCCGCCGCTCCCGCCTGCTCTGGCTGGCCGGCACCACCACCCTCCCGCTGCTCCTGCGCTCCGCGCCGTCCTGGGTCACCGCGCTCGCCGTGCTGCTCGGCGCGATGATCGCCGGGACCACGTCGACCGGGAACATCCGCACCGACTCCGGCAACCCGGTGCTGAGCCGGATGCTCGGCATCACCTCGCGCCAGGCCCTGATCCAGCGCGCCGCCGTACCCGCCGTGCTGGCCACCCTCTGGGCGACGACCGCGCTGGTCCTGCTCCAGATCGCCGGCGACCTCCCGCCCGGCCAGTGGTGGATCCTCGGCTTCCCGGTCGGCCTGGCCGGCGCCACCGCGGCCGTCCGCAAGGCCCGGGTCGGCTTCGTCCGCAACGACATGCTGCCGCTCGACACCCCGATGGGCACCATGTCGACCGGCCCGCTGGCCAACGCGATCGCCGGCCCGGACGCCCTGGTCCTCGGCGTTCCGCTGGTCTTCGCCCTCGGTGCCGGCTCGGCCCTCTCCCCCGACCTGGTCCTGATCCAGGCCGCGCTGGCCCTGATCGGCGCCCGCGGCTACCTGGTCTGGACCACCGACACCGACCGGGTCGAGCTCACCACCCGCTGACCATTCCTATGTGAATACAGTGCGATTCCTTTCCCTTTTCTGTGCGCGCGATTCCCCGATGTTTTTCGAGTTCGGTATTGCCATCGATGAATATCGTTGTCAATGTTGTCGACGATGATGCAAGCGATCGACGGGTTCCGATCGCTCGCCGAATGGCGCCGCCTCACGGCCACGGGGACTGCGGGGTCACCGACAGCGGGGCGGCGGACTCGACAAGGAGCTCCGGGTGACCTCAGTACACTCCCGCGCCACGAGATGGCGCCGGATCGGTGCCGCCACCGCAGCGGCCACCGCCCTCCTGATCGGCGGTAGCGGGTACACCGCGGCGGCCGCTCCGGCCGACGGCCAGAACCCCATCCAGCCGTACAAGGGCGCTCCGGCGCGCAGGGGCGTACCGGCCGTGGTGGCGGCCGCCGGCGCGTTCCTCGCCACGCTCAGCGACGACCAGAAGGCCGAGGCGCTGCAGGACCTCACCGTGGAGAACGCCACGGCCTGGTCCAACCTGCCGTGCGCGGGTACCTGCCGCCCCGGCATCGGCTTCGGCACGCTCTCCACGGACCAGCTGGCCGCCGCGAACGCGGTGCTGGAGGTCGCCCTCGGTTCCGGCGGGCAGACCGGCGTCAGCCAGGTCACCCAGATCCTCAAGGCCGACGACGTGCTCGCCGCGAACGGCGGCAACGACGGCGGCCCCGGCGGCCCGCCCTCGACCGACCCGACCGCCACCGCCGACCCGACCGCCACGGCCACCGCCGACCCGACCGCCACCGCGGAGCCGACCGCGACCACGACGGCCGACCCGACCGAGACCACGACGGCGGACCCGACGGCCACGGCCACCGCGACGCCGACCGACCTGCCGACCGACCTGCCGACCGGCGGGCCCGGGGGTGGCGGCGGGCCCGGCGGTTTCGCGTACGGCAGCGGCTACTACTTCCTCGCGTTCCTCGGCACCCCGTCGCTGGACGGCACCTGGCAGCTCCACTTCGGCGGCCACCACCTCGCCGTGAACATCACCTACTCGCACGGCCGGGTCAGCGGCTCCAGCCCGTACTTCGTCGGTGTCGAGCCGACCAGCTGGACCGACGACGCCGGCACGGGCTACGCCCCGCTGGAGATCATGCGCTCCGGCATGGCCGACCTGCTGGCCAGCCTCACCACCGAGCAGTCCGCGGCCGCCGCGCTCACCGAGTCCTACGGCGACGTGCTGGTCGGTCCGGGCAAGGACGGCCAGTTCCCCGAGGTCAAGCAGGGTGTCGCGGTCAGGGACCTCACTTCCGCGCAGAAGCGGCTGGTGATGGCCGCGATCCTCCCGTGGGTCGCGGTGGTCGACGACGCCACCGGCCACAAGATCATGGACGTCTACCGGAGACAGCTGGACCAGACGTACGTCGCCTACTCCGGGAATACCGGCCTGAGTACGCACGGCGACTACGTCCGGATCGACGGCCCGGGCGTCTGGATCGAGTTCATCTGCCAGAACGGGGTGATCTTCCGGGACCAGATCCACTACCACACGGTCTACCGGGACCACACCCACGACTACGGCGGCGAGTTCACCTTCTGATGCCGGCGCCACGACTCGCGTACCTGGCCGGGCTCGTGGCGACGACCGCGGCGGCGCTCCTGTTCGGAGCCCCACCCCACAGCCCTGCTGATCGCCCTGTCGACGGCCTCAGCAGCCTCGCTGACCTGGACGATCGCAGAACGCCAGAGAGCGGAACGACGCGACGCGGAACGACGCGACGCGGAAGCGGAACCCGCCCCACAAACCGCGACCGGGCAAGGTCTTGGGCGGGGGATCGCTCACGCAGGGATCAAGCCTGACCTCCCGGAGTGAGCGATCCCCCGCCCAAGACCGCCCACATAGCGAGGGTGAGCGAAACGGATCAGAAGAGCGTGAGCTCATCCCGCTCCATGCCACGAAGCTTGTCGTAGTCCACCACGACACAGCGGATCCCCCGGTCGGTGGCGAGCACCCGGGCCTGCGGCTTGATCTCCTGCGCCGCGAACACACCCTTGACCGGCGCGAGCAGCGGATCCCGGTTCATCAGTTCGAGGTACCGGGTCAGCTGCTCCACGCCGTCGATCTCGCCGCGCCGCTTGACCTCCACCGCCACCGAGCCGCCCTCGGCGTCCTTGAGCAGCAGATCGACCGGCCCGATCGCGGTCATGAACTCGCGCCGGACCAGGGTGTGCCCCTCGCCGAACGTCTCCGGGTGCTCCGCGAGCAGTTCCTGGAGGTGGGCCTCGACGCCGTCCTTGACCAGCCCCGGGTCGACCCCGAGCTCGTACGAGGTGTCCTGGAAGATCTCCTCGAGGGTGATCCTCAACTCCTCGCCGGCCTTGTTGACGACCTTCCACACCCCCGGCGACTCCTGCAGCTTGCAGGGCGGGCTCATCCAGTTCAGCGGCTTGTACGCACGGTCGTCGGCATGGATCGAGACCGACCCGTCGGCCTTCACCATGAGCAGCCGCGTCGCGAGCGGCAGGTGAGCGGACAACCGTCCGACGTAGTCCACGGAGCATTTAGCGATGACGAGACGCACCCGAAGACCGTAGCCGACGAGCCGGACGAGCGTGCCGGTGCCATGCTGGCATCGTGCTAGAAGCATTGACCGGTACCGGACTGGCCGCATCAGCCGGCCTGAATGCCTACATCCCCCTGCTGACCATGGGCCTGCTCGCCCGGTACTCCGACTACATCGATCTCCCGTCCGGCTGGTCGTGGCTCGCCAACGGCTGGACGCTGATGATCCTGGCCGTGCTGCTCGCCATCGAGGTGGTGGCCGACAAGGTCCCGGTGGTCGACCACTTCAACGACGCCGTGCAGACCTTCGTCCGCCCGACCGCCGGTGGCCTGGCGTTCGGCGCCGGCTCCTCGTCCGAGACGGTGACCGTCGCCGACCCGGGCAGCTTCTTCTCCTCGCACCAGTGGGTGCCGATCGCCGCGGGTGTGGTGATCGCGCTCGGCGTACACGGCATGAAGGCCGCCTCTCGCCCAGTGGTCAACGTGGCCACGGCCGGTTTCGGCGCGCCGATCGCCAGCACCGCCGAGGACTTCTCCAGCGTGGTGCTGTCGCTGCTGGCCATCGTGCTGCCGGTGCTGGTGCTGGTCGGTCTCGGCGTGCTGGTCTGGGCGGCCGTCTGGGTGTTCCAGCGACGACGCCGGCGGAGGCAGGAACGCCTCGCCACTGCCGAAACCCGGCAACTCTTTGGTTGACTCTCCGGGTGCCCGCGATCGCCGTACCCTCCTTCGCCCTCGTCGTCTGGATGGCCGGCTATCTGGTCGGGCGTGATCCCGGCCGGCCCGGCCTCCGCTGGGCGGGTGCGGCGCTCGGTGCGTACGCGATAGGCATCGTGACCTGGACCGTCGCACCCGGCTCGGCCGTCGCCGAGGTCCTGGTCTGCCTCCCCGCGCTGGGCTGGGCCGCGGCGGTGGTGTCGCTGCTGCCGCTCTCGCCCCGGGAGCGGCGGCCGATCGACCGGGGCGCGCTGGTGCTCGGCGCGCTCTTCCTGGTCCTGATGGTCCTGCTGCCCGGCGCGGGCCGTCTCGTCGCGCTCACGCCGCTTCTCGGCGCTCTGGTCATGCTGCTCCGCCAGAGCGACGCGGTGGTTCCGCGCCGTCTCCCGCTCGCCCTCTCCGTCATGGCCTTCCTGTACGCCGTGGGCCTCGTGGTCCTGCTCGCCCCCGATCTGCCCGGCGCCCTCGGTGACCCCGTCGCGGCCGGCGGCTCCGTCGCGGCCGGCGACCCCACCCTGGCCCTGGCCGCCGTCGCGCTGGACCTGCTCGCCTTCGGCTATCTGATGGCGGTGGAGCACGCGCTGGCCACCGGCGAGCGGCTCCGTCCGCACCTGCGCCGCTCGCTGGCGACCGCTCTGGCCGTGACCGCGGTGGCCGGCGTCCCCGCGGTCCTGACCATCCTGTCCGCTCCTGATCAGCACCTCGTGGTGCTGCTCCAGTTCGTGCCGGTCGGCGTGCTGGCGGGCGCGGCGGGCCTGACCAACCGGGTGCGCCGCCTGCTGGACCGGCTGGCCCTGGCCGGTGACGGGCGGCTGCGCGGCGACCGGGCCGTGCTCTTCGTCAACGCGGACGCGCTGCTGCGCCGCCGGGACCAGCACCGGCTGACCGAGATCGGCGAGCCGGAGTTCCTGCGGCTGACCCGCCGTGCGCTCGCCGACTTCAACGACCTGGACCGGCTCTCCCGCAGCCCGCTGACCGATCTGCCGGTGGTGGCGCGCCGGCTGGCCGGGCGGGGCGACGACCAGCCACGGGCCCGGGCGCGCGAGTTGCGGGCGGTGCTCCGGGAGGCCGTGTCGGCGCTGCGCCCGCCGGGACCGTTCGACACCGGGGAGGATTGGCGGTACTACAACGCCCTGCAGTTCTGCGGTGTCCTCGGGCTGAACCCGTACGCGAGAAGGCTCCGCACCGACGGCCTGAACCGGGAGGGCCGGGTGGCGATGGACTGGTTCCGCCGGTACGTCGAACGGGACACCATGCGCCAGTGGCAGCGGGAGGCCGCGATGACCGTGGCCGGGCGCCTCTGGGCCGAGATGAACGGCGCCGACATCACGACACGCAGCAGCTAATCCCGCAAAACGGTCGAAAATCGCTAAAATCCCCCCACATGGATACCGGGGGGTCGCGTGGGTAGTCACCGCAACGCGCTGGTCGCCGCGGTCTCGCAGGAGCTCGCCGAGGCACGCGGAAGCGCCCGGGCTCTGCTCGCCGCCGCCGAGTCGGCGCGCGGCGAGGCGCAGAGCCGGCGCAGTTTGGTCCGTGACGCGTACGCCACGTGTCTCCATCAGCTCGCGGCGGCCCGGGAGTCGGCCCGCGACGACATCCAGCGGCGCTACCGCGGCGAGGCCACCCGCCTCGCCGGGCACCTGCGCGGGCTGGCCACGGTCAGCGCGGGCGGCGCCGCGGGCGCGCCGTGGCGGCTGTGGACGCCGAGCGAGCCGGAACCGGGCGTACGCCCCGGGCTGCTGCGGATCGGGGCGATCACGTTCGAGGAGACCGCGGCGCTGCCCGGTCTGGTGCCGCTGCTCGACGCGGCACACCTGCACGTCGGCGGCAGCCCGCCCGCGGTGGACGACCTGATCACCGGGGTGCTGCTGCGGGCGCTGGGCAGCACCCGGCCGGGCGACGTCCAGCTCACCGTCTACGACCCGGAGAACCTGGGCGGCACGCTGGCGCCGTTCGCCGCGATCAACCCGACCTTCGTGGGGCCCGGCGGGCTCGGCACGCTCCTGGACGACCTGGTCGAGCACATCTGCCGGATCAACGAGACGGTGCTGGCCGGGCGCCACCCGTCGATCGGCGACCTGGCCGCCACCTCGTCCGGCGGGCGTCCCGAGCCGTGGCGGCTGGTGGTGCTGCTCTGCGACCGGGCCACCTCGGTGGAGATCACCCCGGGGCAGCGCGCGCAGCTGGAGCGGATCGTGCGTACCGGGGTGGCCTGCGGGGTGCACCTGGTGATCCGGGGGCTGGCGATCGAGGACGACCCGACGGTGGAGCGGATCACCGTACGGGACCAGATCGCCACCTGCGACTCGCTCGGCCGGCTGGAGATCCGGCTGGACCCGCCGCCCCCGCCGGAGCGGATCGCCGCGTTCTGCCGGTCCGCCGCCGAGCGGCTGCGGACCGGCCCGCCGCCGGCCAGCCTGGCAGACCTGGAACCGGCCGAGCTCTGGGCCGGGTCCTCCCGGTTCGGGCTGGTCGCCCCGATCGGCGACAGCACCGACGGCAGCCTGGTCGAGGTACCGCTCGGCGACGACCCGCCGCACGCGCTGATCGGCGGCCCGTCCGGTTCCGGCAAGACCAACCTGATCTACGCGTGGCTCGGCTCGCTCGCCACCCGGTACGGCCCCGAGGAGCTCGCGCTCTACCTGCTCGACTTCAAGGAGGGCGTCTCCTTCGCCCGGTACGCCCCCGGGCCCCGCGACCCGAGCTGGCTGCCGCAGGTCCGCCTCGCCGGGATCAACGTGAACGGCGACCGGGAGTTCGGCCTGGCCATGCTCCGCCACCTCGGCGAACAGCTGCGGACCCGGGCGCAGGCCGCCAAGCGCCACGACGCCGGCAAGCTCTCCGAGCTGCGCGCCGAGGACCCGGACGGGCACTGGCCGCGGATCGTCGCGGTGATCGACGAGTTCCAGGTGCTGCTGGACGGCCGGGACGCGGTCGCCGACGAGGCGGTCACCCTGCTCGAGGACCTCGCCCGGCGGGGCCGCTCGCAGGGCATCCACCTGGTGCTCGCCTCCCAGGACGTGGCCGGCATCCAGGCGCTCTGGGGCCGGGCCGGGCTGATCGCCCAGTTCACCCTCCGGATCGCGCTGCCCAAGGCGCGCCGGGTGCTGGCCGACGACAACCTGGCCGCGGCGGTCATCCCGCGCTACCACGCGGTGGTCAACACCGAGTCCGGGCTCTCCGGCGCGAACCAGGTGGTCCGGCTGCCGGACGCCGGTGACCGCAACGCCTGGCGCGGGCTGCAGCGGCGGCTCTGGCGCAACCGGCCCGCCGGGTGCCCGGAACCACGGATCTTCGACGGCGACGCGGTGCCGCGGTTCGTCCCCGTCCGGGGCGGTGCCGAACCCGGCGCGGTCCTCGGCGAGCGCATCGACGTCCGGGCCCAGCCCGCGCTCCTCTCCCTCGGCCGGATGCCCGGGCGCAACCTGGCGGTGCTGGGGACGCGTACGCGGGAGGCCTGCGACGTGCTCGCCGCCGCCGCACTCAGCCTGGCCGCGCAGGGGCCCGCGCACTTCAGCGTGATCTGCCTGGAGCCGGAGGCGGAGCTCGCGGCCACCCGGCTGGTCGCCGAGCTCCCCTCGGCCGACTTCTACGACGCCACCGACCTGAGCCTCGACCTGCCGCCCCGGGACGACCCGCACTACGTGCTCGGGTACGCCCTGGACGCGGCCGGCGCCGACCACCGCCCGGCGCTGCGGAGCCTGCTGGCCGAGGGCCCGGAACGCCGCGTCCACGTGCTCGGCTGGTGGCGCTCGGTCCCCCGGCTCCGGGACGACCTGGGCGGGGTGACGGCCCGCTTCGACGCGATCGGTGCCTGGGTGGCGCTCGACGTGCAGGGGGCGGACCTGGCACCGCTCCACCCGCTGCCCGGCGGGCCGGTCTGGTACCCGCGAACCCGCCGGGCGCTGTTCTTCGACCGTTCGGTGCACCGCACTCCGGAAGTGATCATCCCGTACGAGGTGAACAGTGACCACACGTGACCGGCAGCCGCCCAGCCGCGACTACCAGCTGATGGTGAGCGCCCTGGCCGAGGTGACCAAGCGGCGCGACGCCGAGCTCGACGACGCCGAGCAGGCGTACCAGGACAGCGCCGCCCGGGCCGCGGGCGAGCTGTCCCGGGCCGAGAACGACGCGCTCGCCGCCGACCGGTGGGCGGGCGCCGCCGCCGCGCAGGTGCTCGACGTGGACCGGGAGGCGTCCCGGCTCTGGGGCCGGCTGCGCCGGGCGCGCGGGCTGCGGGTCCGGGCGCTCGGCGAGGTGCCGGACCCGGCGCCGGTGGAGGCGCTGCCCCGGGTGGCCCTGCAGCGCGGCCCGGACACCGGCGAGATCCCGGCCGGCGGGCGCCAGTCGCCGCGGATCCTGCTCGCCCGCGCGGCGGACCGGATCGACCACCGGGTACGCCCGGCCGGCCGCGGCCTCTTCCCGCGCTGGGCACTGCCGCTGCTGCCGATCACCGGCGCGGTGGTCGCGCTGATGGCCGGTCTGGTCGCCGCCGGACTGGTCACCTTCGGCGGCAGCGGCATCTGGGGCGGCACGGTCATCCGCGGGCTGGGGTGGATCACGTTCCTGATCGCGCCGTCGGCGGGTGTGCCGGTGGCCGCGTTCCTCGCCCACCGGCACCTGCGTGCCCGCCTGGACATCGGCGGCGTCGGCCTGACCCTGCTCGGCGGCATGATCGCCGCGACGATCCTCTCGCTGGCCTTCGCCGCCACCCGTTGACCCGGCCCGGCCGCTGAGCGGGACAGCCGCCGTACCGGAGGAGGGGGTCAGTAGCTGTAGAAGCCCTTGCCGGTCTTGCGGCCCAGGTCGCCGGCGGTCACCATGCGCTGCAGCAGCTCCGGCGGGAAGAACTTCTCGTCCTGGGTGTCGCGGTAGATGTTGCCCGCCGCGTTGAGCATGACGTCGAGGCCGGTCAGGTCGACGGTGGCGAGCGGGCCCATCGCGTGCCCGAAGCCGAGCTTCATCACCGTGTCCAGGTCGGCGGCGGAGACCACGCCGGACTCGACCAGCTGGATCGCCTCGACCAGCAGGGCGGAGAAGAGCCGGTTGGAGACGAACCCGGCGACGTCCCGCTTGACCTCGACGCAGGTCTTGCCGACGCCCTCGGCGAACTCGCGCGCGGCGGCCAGCGTCGCGTCCGAGGTCTGGTAACCGCGGACCAGCTCGACCAGCCTCATCATCGGGACCGGCGAGAAGAAGTGGATGCCGACCACCGACTCGGGGCGCGAGGTGACCGCGGCGATCTGGGTGATCGGGATGGCCGAGGTGTTGGTGCCGAGCACCGCGCCGGCCTTGCAGAGCTTGTCGAGCTGCCTGAAGACGTCGTGCTTCGCCTCGACCTTCTCGTAGATCGCCTCGACCACCACGTCGGCCTCGGCGACCGCGTCCATGTCGGTGGTGGCGGTGATCCGGCTGAGGGTGGCCTCGACGTCCTCCGCGGCGATCTTCCCCTTGCTCGCGAAACGGGTGAGCGAGTCACCGATGGCGGCGATGCCGCGCTTGAGCGAGGCGTCGTCGACGTCCCGCATGGTGACCTGCCAGCCGGCCTGTGCCGAGACCTGGGCGATGCCCGAGCCCATCAATCCGGAACCGATGACCGCGAGACGACCCGCCATGATCCACTCCCTCTCCGTAGGCGCCGCCAGTCTAGCGGGGTTACTGAACGGAAATTAAGGACGGTTCCCGATCGGGGTGAATCACCGGAATTGCGCGTCCGGCGGTGCCACACTGTGCCCATGCCCACGAGCGTCGGCTGGTACCTCATCGGACCGTTGATCGCCGTCGGTCTGGTCGGCTTCCTCGGCGCGGTCTTCTGGCGCATGGGCCTCTCGCCCACCGGCTTCCCGGACGACGAGCCACCCCGGGACGGATACGCGGACGGCCTGGCGATCTTCGGCGAACGGGAGGACTACGGCCTGCTCTCGCCCGCCGCGGTCACCGAGGCGCCGGAGGTCGCCGACGAGATCCGGCGGCTGCTCTCCGACGCGGGCATCCGCTCCACCAGCGCGACCCGGCGCGACGGCCGGGTCACCGTGCTGGTCTTCGCCGAGGAGGTGGAGGCGGCGCGCCGCCTCGTCGGCTCCTGACGGCGGTCGTCGGCTCCTGACGGCGGTCAGAAGTCGTACGTCGGCTCCGGGACGTCCACCCGCTCCACCTCGACACCCAGGCCGGCCAGGTCCGCGACGAAGTCCGGGTAGCCCCGGTCGATGTGGTGTACCTCGCCGACCTCGGTCACCCCGTCGGCGCAGAGGCCGGCGATGACCAGGCCCGCGCCGGCCCGGATGTCGGTGGCGCGCACCGGGGCACCGGAGAGCCGCTCCCGCCCGTTCACCACCGCGTGGTGCCCGTCGGTACGGATGTCCGCCCCGAGCCGCACCATCTCGTTCACGAACATGAACCGGCCGTCGAAGATGTTCTCGGTGATCAGCGAGGAGCCCTCGGCCACCGCGGCCAGACCGAGCGCCATCGGCAGCAGGTCGGTCGCGAAGCCCGGGTAGGGCAGGGTGACGATGTCGACGGACCTCGGGCGCTGGGTCATCCGGACCCGGAACCGGTTGTCGCCCGGCTCGACGACGGCGCCCGCGGTGACCAGCTTGTCCAGCGCGATGTCGAGGAACTCCGGCCGGACCCCGTGCACGGTCACGTCGCCCCGGGTCATCGCCGCGGCGTACGCCCACGTGCCGCCGACGATCCGGTCCCCGATCGTGGTGTGCCGGACCGGCTTGAGCGGCCCGTCCACCCCCTCGATGACCAGCGTCGACGTCCCCGCCCCGGCGATCTTCGCGCCCATCGCGTTGAGCATCTCGCAGATGTCGACGATCTCCGGCTCCCGTGCCGCGTTGTCGATCTCGGTCACCCCGCGGGCCAGCACCGCGGCCATCAGCAGGTTCTCGGTGGCGCCGACGCTCGGGAAGTCCAGCCAGATCTTGGTACCGCGCAGGCCGCGGGGCGCCGACGCGATCACGAAGCCGTGCTCGTTGCCGATCTCGGCGCCCATCCGGGCCAGGCCGGAGACGTGCATGTCGAGTCCCCGGGAGCCGATCATGTCGCCGCCGGGCAGCGCGACCCGCACGTAGCCCCGGCGGGCCAGCAGCGGGCCGAGTACGCAGATCGACGCGCGCAGGCGGCGGACCAGGTCGTAGTCGGCCTCCGCGCCCGGCTCGGCGGGCACGTCGATCCTCGCCTCGGTGCCCTCCAGCACCACGTCGCAGCCGAGCCGCCGGAGCACCTCGGCCATGATCGCTATGTCGGTGATCCGGGGGACGTTCGACACCACGCTGCGGCCCTCGGCCAGCAGTGCGACCGCCATCAGCTTGAGCGCGGAGTTCTTCGCCCCGCCGACGCTGACGTCACCGATGAGCGGAGCACCACCCTTAACCCTGATCACATCCACGCGGGCCATGGTATGGGCCGGAGGCCGCTTCCGCTTCGCCGGGTTGGTCCGTCCGGGTACACACTTCACACCCTCGTCGAGGGCGGCGGCCGGCCGAAGCAGCCGTTTAGGCTCGCCGTATGGCAGTGCATCTCACCCGTATCTACACCCGCACCGGCGATGCCGGACAGACCCGGCTCGTCAACAACGAGGTGGCCGCGAAGACCGATCCGCGGATCGCCGCCTATGCCGACGCGGACGAGTGCAACGCGGCCCTGGGTGCCGCGCTCGCCCTGGGTGCGCTCTCCGATGAGGTACGCACGGTGCTGAGCGTCATCCAGAACGACCTGTTCGACGTCGGCGCCGATCTGGGCAACCCGCTCGCCGAGGACCCGCCGTACCCGCCACTGCGGATCACCGAGGAGTACGTGACCCGCCTCGAGGGCTGGTGCGACACGTTCAACGAGGGACTCGCGCCGCTGGACAGCTTCATCCTCCCGGGTGGCACGCCGGGGGCGGCGCTGCTGCACGTGGCGCGTACCGTCGCCCGGCGCGCGGAACGCTCGGCGTGGGCGCTCATCGCGGCGGACCCGGACCGGACGTCCACGCTCCCCGCGAAGTACCTGAACCGCCTCTCCGACCTGCTCTTCATCCTCTCCCGGGTGGCGAACCCGGGCGGCGACGTCACGTGGGTCCCGGGATCGGCGCAGAAGCGGTGAACGGTGGCCTCCACCACGTCGAGCTCTGGGTGCCCGACCTGGCCGGGATGAGCGGACCGTGGGGCTGGCTGCTCGGCGAGCTGGGCTGGACCCCGTTCCAGGACTGGCCGGGCGGCCGGTCCTGGCGGCACGGCCCGGTCTACCTGGTGATGGAGCAGTCCCCGGCGCTCTCCGGGGACAGACACGACCGGCTCGCGCCCGGGCTCAACCACCTCGCCTTCGGCGTCGCGTCCCCGGCCGAGGTGGACCGGCTGACCGCGGCGGCACCGGCGCACGGCTGGTCGCTGATGTTCGCCGACCGGCACCCGCACGCCGGCGGCCCGGACTCCTACGCGGCGTACCTGGAGGACGCCTGGGGCTACGAGGCCGAGATCGCCACCTGAACCCGGCCGGTGCGGCCGAGATCGCCACCTGACCCCGGCCGGTGCTCTCCTGAGGGCCCGCCGGGGTGACGGGCAGGCCGGTACTCCGGTGCGTGTCGCGGTCCGCGGGGTCAGACGCGGAGGTCGCCGTCGATGGTGGTGACCGCGTGGCCGCCGAGCAGGGTCCGGTCGCCGCGGAGCGCCACCCTGACCAGGCCGCCGCGCGCCGAGGCCTGGTACCCGGTCAGCTCGTCGCGCCCCAGCCGGCCGGTCCAGAACGGCGTCAGCGAGGTGTGTGCGGAACCGGTCACCGGGTCCTCCGGCACACCGACCGCGGGCGCGAAGAAGCGCGAGACGAAGTCGTAGCCGGCCGCCGGGTCCTCCGCGGCCGCGGTCACCAGGACGCCGCGCCGGGTCATCCGGGCCAGGGCGCCCAGGTCCGGGGTGAGCGCGCGGACCGTCTTCTCGTCCGCCAGCTCGCAGAGCACGTCGTCGGTGATCGGCCCGGTCCAGTGGCAGGCCGCGATCCCGGCACCGAGGGCGACCGCGAGGGCCGGGTCGACGTCGAGCGGGCTCAGCGGCGAGGCCGGGAAGTTCAGGGTGATCAGGCCGTCCGGGGCCAGGTCGGCGCTGAGCACGCCGCTGCGGACCGTCCGGAAGCGCACCGTCCCCGGCGTGTTGAGCACGTGTGCGGCGGCGAGGGTGGCGTGCCCGCAGAGCGCGACCTCGACCGCCGGGGTGAACCATCGCAGCGCCCAGTCCGCCTCCGGGTCGCCGGTGCGGCGGTGCAGGAACGCGGTCTCGGAGAGGTTGACCTCGGCGGCGACCCGCTGCATCCAGTCGTCGTCCGGGAAGGCGTCGCCGTCCAGGACCACGACTCCTGCGGGATTCCCGGCGAAGGGGCGATCGGTGAAGGCGTCCACGATTCGTATCCGCATGACCCCGACGCTAGGCCGAACCGGAGCCGGAACCGACGGCCAATCCGGAAGAGGTGGCGGATCAGCCTTCGAGCGGGCGCGGGCCGAAGATCGAGCGGCCGGGGACGCTGCCCGGGTCACGCGGCGGGCCCGCCTCCAGCCAGGAGAGGAAGCCGGTCACCGTGGTCTCGGCCATGGCGATCTCGAGCTGCGAATCGCCGCTGGTGCAGCGCAGGATGACCCAGCTGCCGGGGATGGTGAGCCGCTCCGGCCCGGTGGGCAGCCGCCGCTCGGCGATGGTGAGCACCCGCCGGTCGAGCACCCGCTTGGGGCGGATGGCGAGACTGAACATCCGGTGGAAGCGAAGCTCGTCGCCGACGAACTGGCCGATCCCGGGCGACCAGCCCCGGCCCGGCACCATCGTGCTGGTGCGGACCTGGAGCCGGATCGTGCCGCCGCCGAGCATCAGCAGCCGGCGGCGGAAGAAGACCGCGAAGAAGAATGCGAGCAGCGCGACGAGGAAGATTCCGAGGACTTCCAGAATCCGCATCGCGCTGGTCTCAGTGCGACTCGGGCGTGGCGGGCTTGGCGCTCTCCGCGAGCACCGTCACGCCGTTCGCGTCGATGGAGAGGAACCCGCCGGCCACCTCGTAGGTGAGCTGCTCGCCGCCGGCGAGCTTGACCCGGACCTGGGAGGGCTCCTTCAGCAGGCCCAGCAGCGGGGAGTGACCCGGCAGCACACCGATCTCACCCTCGGTGGTGCGCGCGACGAGCATCTCGGCCTCGCCGGCCCAGACCTTCTCCTCGACGGCGACGACCTCGACGTGCAGCTGGTTGGCCACGCTGTCTCCCTCAGTGCTGCGGACCCGCGATGAAACTATTGGGGGAAAGTCTAGGCTAACTGTTCTTGTTCACGAACTCCGGGTGGGAGAGCAGGAACTCCGGCACCCGGTCCGCGCGGACCGCGGCGAAGAAATCCTGTGCCGACGGGTCGAGCTGCTCACCCAGGTATTTCGTACCCTCGAAGAGCCCACCGCCGGGCAGCTTGATCGACACCATGTTGTCGGTGTTCAGATCCTTGAGCGCCAGGCCCCAGTCGATCAGGCTGTGCCCCTGGCCGTCGAAGGTCACCGCGTCGCCGGCGGCGTCCAGGATCGAGAGCAGCTTGGTCGGGTTGGTCACCACGCCCTTGCTCATCGCCTGCTTCGCCATCGCCTTGATGAACTGCTGCTGGTGGCGCTGCCGGTCGTAGTCGCTGTTCGGCAGGCCGTACCGCTGGCGGACGTAGTCCAGGGCCTCCCAGGCCTCCAGGTGGTACGTCCCCGGCTTGTACGTCTTCTGCGGCCCGATGTACGGGTGGTCGCAGTTGTTGGCGGCGCACTCCGGCCGGCGGGGACGCGCCTTACCGTTCGGCTGCAGATGCTCCGACTTGACCGTCATGTCGATGGTCATCGTGACGCCGCCCATCGCCTCGACGATCTTCTTGAAGCCGCCGAAGTTGATGATCGCGCCGGACTTGAAGTCGTCGATCCCGGTGAGCTTGGTGACCGTCTTGGTGAGCAGCTGGAAGCCCTGCTTCACGTCGTGCTTGCCGTTGCCGACCGAGCTCCCGTACGACATCGCCGCGTTGATCTTCGAATGGGTGCCGGTGAATCCGGTCTTGGAGAACGCCGGGATCTCCACGTAGAGGTCACGCGGGATGGAGAAGAGGTAGATCTGGTCCATCGAGGCCGGGATGTGCGCCACGATGATCGAGTCGGAGAGCGGCGCGGTGTGGTCGTCGCGCGGGTCGATGCCGGCGAGCAGGATGTTGATCGGGCCCTTGATCTCCTCGGAGCCCTTGGTCGCCCCCGCCGCCGGATCGCCGATCAGGCTGCCGTCGGCGTCCACGTCCCCGGTGTACCGCGCGATCAGCGCCTGGCCGGTCACCAGCACACCGCCACTCGTCACCATCAGCACACAGCCGAAGACCGCGGCCAGACGTGCCCACAGTGGTGCCCGAAGCTTCGCCGACTTAGCCACCCGATCCCCAACTCTGCCGGTCCGTTGAATCAGTCCGTTCGACCCCGGAAAAGTCACAGGATCCCAAAGGCGCGGCCCAGCATACCCAAAGGAAAGACAAAGCTCCGTACCGCAGACGCCCTCATGGACGCCAGCCAAACTACGGACTTTCACCCCTTAGACGCAGAGAAACCGCCCCGTGACGTACCGGAGCGGTTTCTCGGAGAAACGGGGCTGAGATCAGCCCTTCATCAGCTCGTGCGCGTTCTTCTCGAGGTCCTCGAGGCCACCGCACATGAAGAAGGCCTGCTCCGGGTAGTTGTCGTACTCACCGTCACAGATCTTCTTGAAGGCCTCGATGGTCTCCTTCAGCGGGACCGTCGAGCCGGGGACGCCGGTGAACTGCTCCGCCGCGTAGGTGTTCTGCGACAGGAACCGCTCGATGCGGCGGGCCCGGGCGACCGTGACCTTGTCCTCTTCGGAGAGCTCGTCCATACCGAGGATGGCGATGATGTCCTGCAGGTCCTTGTACTTCTGCAGGATCCGCTGCACCTCGCGGGCGACCGCGTAGTGCTCGGCACCGACGAACTCCGGGGCGAGGATCCGCGAGCTGGAGGCCAGCGGGTCCACGGCCGGGTAGATGCCCTTGTCGGAGATCGACCGCTCGAGGTTGGTGGTCGCGTCCAGGTGGGCGAAGGTGGTGGCCGGCGCCGGGTCGGTGTAGTCGTCGGCGGGCACGTAGATCGCCTGGAGCGAGGTGATGGCCTTGCCCCGCACCGAGGTGATCCGCTCCTGCAGCTCACCCATCTCGTCCGCCAGGGTGGGCTGGTAACCCACGGCCGACGGCATACGGCCGAGCAGGGTGGAGACCTCGGAACCGGCCTGGGTGAACCGGAAGATGTTGTCGATGAAGAGCAGCACCTCCTGGTTCTGGACGTCCCGGAAGTACTCCGCCATGGTCAGCGCGGTCAGGGCGACCCGCAGACGGGTGCCCGGCGGCTCGTCCATCTGGCCGAAGACCAGGGCGGTCTTGTCCAGCACGCCACCCTCGTCCATCTCCAGGATGAGGTCGTTGCCCTCGCGGGTGCGCTCGCCGACGCCGGCGAACACCGAGGTGCCGCCGAAGTTACGGGCAACGCGGATGATCATCTCCTGGATGAGCACCGTCTTGCCCACGCCCGCGCCGCCGAACAGGCCGATCTTGCCACCGCGCACGTACGGCGCGAGCAGGTCGAGCACCTTGATGCCGGTCTCCAGCATCTCGGTCTTCGGCTCGAGGTCCGCGAACGCCGGGGGCTTGCGGTGGATCGACCAGCGCTCCTGGACGTCCAGCGTCGACGGGTCGACGTTGAGCACCTCGCCGAGGGCGTTGAACACGTGGCCCTTGGTCACGTCACCGACGGGCACCGAGATCGGCGCGCCGGTGTCGGCGACCTCGGCGCCGCGGACCAGGCCGTCGGTCGGCTGCATCGAGATCGCGCGGAGCAGGTTGTCACCCAGGTGCTGGGCGACCTCCATGGTCAGCCGCTTCTTACCCTCGGAGAGGGTGACCTCAACGTGCAGCGCGTTGAAGATCGCGGGCATGCCGTCACGGGGAAACTCGACGTCGACGACCGGGCCGATGACCCGGACGACGCGGCCGACAGCGGTCTCCGCCTTGGTGGGCTCAGCTACAGCAGTCATCACACATCACTTCCCGCCGCGGCCAGCGCGTTGGCGCCGCCGACGATCTCACTGATTTCCTGGGTGATCGCAGCCTGCCGCGCGGAGTTCATCTCGCGCGTGTACCGCTTGAGCAGATCGTCGGCGTTGTCCGACGCGCTCTTCATCGCCCGCCGCCGCGAAGCCGACTCACTGGCCGCCGAGTCCAGCAACGCCGCGTAGAGGCGGGTGTTGAGGTACTTCGGCAGCAGCGCGTCGAGCAACTCGTCGGCATCCGGCTCGAACTCGTACGCGGGACGCAGAGCGCCGGGCTCCGCGTCCTCCTGCTCGACCTGAACCGGCGCCAGCGGCTTCGCATTCGCGGTCTGGGTCATCAGGGACTTGAACTCGGTGCTCACGAGGTGCAGCTCGTCGACGCCCGCGATGCCCTCCGGACCGAAGGTGCCCTCGGTCGCGGAACCGGCCGCGAAGGCCTCGATCAGCGCGTCACCGATCCGCTTCGCGTCCGCGAACGACGGACGCTCGGAGAACCCGGTCCAGCTGGCGGCGACGTCCCGCCCGCGGAACCGGTAGTAGCCCAGGCCCTTGCGGCCCACCACGTACAGCGCCACCTCCTTGCCCTCCGAGCGGAGCTGAGCCATCAGCTGCTCGGCGGTCCGGATGGCGTTGGCGTTGTAGGCGCCGGCCAGGCCCCGGTCACTGGTGATCAGCACGACACCCGCCCGCTGGACGCGCTCCCGCGCGACCAGCAGCGGGTTGTCCACCGACGCGTTCGACGCCAGCGCGCCGAGCACCTTGGTGATCGCGACCGAGTACGGCCGGGAGGCGTTGACCCGTTCCTGGGCCTTCGCGATCCGGCTGGTGGCGACGAGCTCCTGCGCCTTGGTGATCTTCTTGGTCGACTTGACGGTGCGGATGCGCCGTCGCAGCGCCTGTACCTGACCGGCGGCCATGCCTAGCTACCGCTTTCGCCGGTCGCGCTGCCCTGGAAGACCTTCTTGAACTCGGTCACGCCGGCCTTCAGGCTCTCGGCGTTGTCGTCGCTCAGCAGGTTCGTCGACTCGATCGCGGTGTAGACGTCACTGTTGTGCTGCTTGAACCACTGCAGGAACTCCTGCTCGAAGCGGCGCACGTCAGCGACCGCGACGTCGTCGAGCTGCCCGGTGGTGCCGGCCCAGATCGCGATGACCTGGTCGACCGTCGAGTACGGCGAGTACTGCGGCTGCTTCAGCAGCTCGACCAGGCGGATGCCCTTCTCGAGCTGGGCACGCGACGCCCTGTCCAGGTCGGAGGCGAAGGCCGAGAAGGCCTCCAGCTCACGGAACTGGGCCAGGTCGAGACGCAGCCGGCCGGAGACCGAGCGCATCGCCTTGACCTGCGCCGAACCGCCGACCCGGGAGACCGAGGTACCGACGTTGATCGCCGGGCGGACACCCGAGGCGAACAGGTCGGACTCCAGGAAGATCTGGCCGTCGGTGATCGAGATGACGTTGGTCGGGATGAAGGCCGAGATGTCGTTGGCCTTCGTCTCGATGATCGGCAGACCCGTCATCGAACCGCCACCGAGCTCGTTGGAGAGCTTGGCGCAGCGCTCCAGCAGGCGGGAGTGCAGGTAGAAGACGTCACCCGGGTACGCCTCACGGCCCGGCGGGCGGCGCAGCAGCAGCGACACGGCGCGGTACGCCTCGGCCTGCTTGGTCAGGTCGTCGAAGACGATCAGGACGTGCTTGCCGTTGTACATCCAGTGCTGTCCGATGGACGAGCCGGTGTACGGGGCGATGTACTTGAAGCCGGCCGGGTCCGAAGCCGGAGCCGACACGATCGTCGTGTACTGCAGCGCGCCCTGCGCCTCCAGGGTGCCCCGGATGCTGGCGACGGTGGAGGCCTTCTGGCCGATCGCCACGTAGATGCAGCGGACCTGCTTCTCCGGGTCGCCGGAGTCCCAGTTCGCCTTCTGGTTGATGATCGTGTCCAGCGCGACCGTGGTCTTGCCGGTCTTACGGTCACCGATGATCAGCTGGCGCTGGCCGCGGCCGATCGGCGTCATGGCGTCGATCGCCTTGATGCCGGTCTGCAGCGGCTGCTTCACCGGCTGCCGGGCCATCACGTTCGGCGCCTGCAGCTCGAGCTCGCGGAAGCCTTCGTTCGCGATCTCGCCGAGGCCGTCGATCGGCTTGCCCAGGGCGTCGACGACGCGGCCCAGGAAGGCGTCGCCGACCGGCACCGAGAGGACGCGGCCGGTGCGCTTGACCGGCTGGCCCTCCTCGATGGCGGCGTAGTCGCCCAGGATCACGGTGCCGATCTCACGGACGTCGAGGTTCGCCGCGACACCCAGGGTGCCGTCGGCGAACTCCAGGAGCTCGTTCGCCATCGTCGAGGGCAGGCCCTCGACGTGCGCGATTCCGTCGCCCGCATCGGAGACGATGCCGACCTCCTCGCGGGAGACCTCGGGCGAATAGGACGAGACGTAGCGCTCTAGCGCCCCCCGGATCTCGTCCGAGGAGATGGTCAGCTCGGCCATCCTCTGCCTTCTCTGTCTAGCTCGGGACGTCGCCGCCACCGAGGGGCTTCTCGATAAGGAATCGAGGGGGAAAGGACTCTGGTAGGTGAACGCTGTTAAGCGAACGCCTGCTTGGCCGCGTTCAGCCGGCGCAGGATCGTGCCGTCGTAGAGATCGGAGCCGACGCGGACACTGACACCACCGATGAGCGCGGGGTCGACGTCCACCTTCAGCGAGACCTCACGGCCGTAGATCGTGGTCAGCTTCGCGGCCAGCGCGGTCTCCTCGGCGTCGCTCAGCGGCTTCGCCACCTTCACGTACGCGACCTCGCGGTCCCGCTTCGCGGCGGTCAGCTCGACCAGCCGGGACAGCGAGGACTCGAAGCCACGGCCACCGAGACCCTCCAGCGCGACCTGGACCAGGCGCACCGTGACCGGCAGGGCCTTGCCGTCGAGCAGATCCCCGACCAGCTTAACCCGCGGAGCGAGAGGAGCACTGATGTCACTGAGCGTGACCGCCAGTGTCGGCGTCCCCTCGGCGATCTGCCCGAAGCGGAACAGCTCGTCCTCGACCTCCGCCAGCGTGCCGTCCTTCTGCGCCGAGGTGAGCAGGGCGTCCGCGCCCAGCCGCTCGGTCGCGTCCAGCAGGTCGCTCGGCTTACCGAACCGGCCGGCCACCAGAGTGGCCAGCACGTCGACGGTCACCTCGGCGGCCTTGCCCGCGAGCAGGTCCCGGAAGAGACCGGACCGGTCCTCGGCGGGACGGGACGGGTCGGTCAGCGCCCGCCGCAGGCGGGGCTGACCACGGAGCAGACCGGCCACCGTGAGGATCTCATCGGCGATCACGGCCAGCTGCGCGCCCGTCGAGGCGGCGGTCTCCGCCGCCAGCTTCTCCGCCGCGTCGCCGTAGGCCTGGTTGGTCACGGCCGACGTCATCAGCGCCCGCCCGCCGTGCCGGCCGCGTCGAGGTCCGCGATGAAGCGCTCGACGGTGCCCCGGGTGCGGGCCTCGTCGGCGAGGGCCTCGCCGACGATCTTGCCGGCCAGGTCGACGGCGAGCGTGCCGACCTCGGAGCGGAGCTCCCGGACGATCGACTCGCGCTGCGCGGCGAGCTGCTCGTTGCCGGACGCGATGATCCGGTCCGACTCCTCGCGCGCCTTGGCCAGGACGTCCTGACGGATGCCCTCGGCGTCGGCCCGGGCCTCGTCGCGGATGCGAGCGGCCTCGGTGCGCGCCTCGGCGAGCTGAGCACGGTACTGCTCGAGCAGCTCGTTAGCCTCCGCCTGGGCGGCCTCCGCCCGCTTGATGCCACCCTCGATGGCGTCGACGCGAGCCTTGAACGTCTTCTCCATCTGCGGGAAGACGAACTTGATCAGGACGAAGCAGAGCACCGCGAAGGCGACCGACCCGACGACGATCTCCTGCCAGACAGGAAGGATCGGGTTGTGGGTCGTCTCTTCAACGGCCTCAGCGAATACCAACGTCTTCATTGAGACCTCCCAACGAGGCTGAGAGAGCTACTACTTGGCCCAGATGAAGCCGAACGCGATGCCCAGCAGGGCCAGCGCCTCGATGACGGCGAAGCCGATCCAGACGTACGGCAGGGTCAGGCGGGAGGACTCCGGCTGACGGGCGGTCGACTGGATGTAGGCCGAGAAGACCAGACCGACACCGATGCCGGGGCCGATCGCGGCGAGGCCGTAACCGATGGCGGCGGTGCTACCAGCAACTTCGGCGAAAGACATTCTCAGTTCCTCCTGAGATCTCGCGTGGGTGTCACGCGGGACGACAACGGGGTGTAACTCGTTCTTCGGATCGGGTAGTGCTCAGTGCTCGTCGGCGAGCGCGCCCTGGACGTAGCTCGCGGTCAGCACCGTGAAGACGTAGGCCTGGAGACAGATCACCAGGAACTCGAGGAAGGTCAGCCCGATGGTCAGCACCCAGGAGAGCACCGAGACCGGCGCGAGGGCCGGGTTAGCGCTGATCATCGCGAAACCGCCGAGCGTGAACACCAGCAGCAGCATGTGGCCGGCGAACATGTTGGCGAAGAGACGGACGGCCAGCGAGAACGGGCGGACCAGGAAGTTCGAGAAGAACTCGATCGGGATCAGCAGCGGCAGGATGAACCACGGCGCCGGCGGGATCAGGGCGTGCTTGAAGTACTTCAAGGGCCCGTGGTGCCGCATACCGATATAGATGAACATCACATAGCTGATGACCGCGAGAATGGCGGGGAAGGCGATGTGCGAGTTCGGCGAGATCTGCACGAATGGCACGATGCCGAAGAAGTTGTTCACCAGGATGAACAGGAACAGCGTCGTGAGGTACGGCGCGAACGCCACACCGCGCGGGCCGATCATGTCCACCGCGATGTTGTTCCGCACGAAGCCGTAGATGCTCTCGGCGAACCACTGCTTCTTGGTGGGGACCAGCTGCGGCTTCCGGTACGACGCCAGGAAGAACACGATGATCGCCGCGACCGCCACCCAGACCAACACCGTGATCTTGGTGAACCAGTAATTGTTCTCCGCGCCCCACGGCAGGATGCTGGGCAGGTAGAAGTCCTCGACGCTAGGCGGGAACTCCGCCGCGAGGACCGCCGATTGCACGATCACCTTGGCCCTTTCCTGTCAGGCGCCGAGTCGGCGCACGATGAGGTACACACCGCCCGCGATCCCGAGGACGGCGCCGATGCCGGCGAAGATGCCCTCGGTCCCGAAATGGCGGTCCACCAGCCAGCCGACACCACCCCAGACCAACATGCCCGCGATGAGGTAGGTGACCGCCGTCATGCCCGCGCCGGAATCGGGCGGGGTGGGGCCGTCGTCACCGCGGTTGTCGGGGGGAGGTTTCTGGCCGGTCATGACGGCCCGAACGATATCAGCAGGAAACACGAGGCTAAGCGGGACCCCCCGCACAACCGCAGTTGTCCAGGCGTCGGGGGTCTCGCGACTGGAGGACACGGTACTCCTGTCGCGCCGAAACGGAACACGACATAGGCGGGCAGGTCACCAGATCGTGGCAGTTGACCAGCCGCACCCCCGCTGAACAGGAGGGATACGGGTGCTCTAGATCACTTTCCGGCGTGTCCGGCGGGCGACCCACCAGACCTGGACACCCGTCCAGACCATGACACCGGCCACGATCCCCACCCCGAGCGCCTTCTTCCCTGGCCAATCGGTCGAGACGCCGTACGCCAGGATAACTCCGAGCAAAGAGTATTTGACGATATAAGTCAGTAAACCGAGCGGCATCAGCAACGCCGGCCGTACCGTGTCCGCCCAGGCCACCACCAGGGTCGACATGGTGTAGGTGAGCGTCACGATCAGCACCCCGGCGGCCGCGCCGAGCGCCGCATCGGCGCCGCCGGCGAGGAATCCGGCCGAGGCCGCGCAGGTCAGCAGCGCGAAGGAGACCGCGCTCAGGAACGGGAGATGCTCCACCCGCCAGCGCGGGTCCGCCGGCAGGGCGGGGAGGTCCGGCAGGGGAGTCTCGTCCTCTTCCCTCTCCCGTACGTCCCACGCGTCCTCGACGGCGGGTCCCTCAGGCTCCGCCGCTTTGAAGATAGCCATCTCTTCCCTTCAGACCAGGACCTGCTGTTCCGCGTCCTGCTCGGCGTCCGCGTAGAACCGGAAGCGCCGGGCCAGCTCGGTGGCCTCCAGCGCCACCTCGGCCAGCCGCGCCGAGCCGGACACCGTCTCCGGGTCGCTGCGCACCGCCGTCGCGACCAGACCGGCGATCCGCCGCATCTCCCCCTCCGCCATCCCCTGCGACGTCACGCTGGGCGTGCCGACCCGGATCCCGGACGCCACGGCCGGTTTCGCCGGGTCGTACGGGATGGCGTTCTTGTTGAGGGCGATACCGGCCTGAGCACAGCGCGCCTCCGCCTCCCGGCCGCTGACCCCCAGTTCCCGCAGATCGAGCAGGGCGAGGTGGGTGTCGGTGCCGCCGGTCACCGGACGCATGCCCTCGGCGGCCAGCTCGACGGTGAGCGCCTGGGCGTTGCGGACGGTCTGCTGAGCGTACCCGGCGAAGGCCGGGGAGGCCGCCTCACGGAGGGCGACCGCCTTCGCCGCGACCGCGTGCATCATCGGGCCGCCCTGCGCGAACGGGAAGACCGCCTTGTCGACGCGCTGGGCCAGTTCGGCCCGGCAGAGGATCATGCCGCCCCGGGGGCCGCGCAGCGCCTTGTGGGTGGTGCAGGCGACCACGTCCGCGTACGGCACCGGGGACGGGACGGCCCGCCCGGCGACCAGGCCGATGAAGTGCGCCGCGTCGACCAGTAGGTAGGCGCCCACCTCGTCGGCGATCTCGCGGAACCGGGCGAAGTCGATCCGGCGCGGGTACGAGGTCGCCCCACAGATGATCAGTTTCGGCCGGTGGGCGAGCGCCAGGTCGCGCACCTCGTCGTAGTCGATCAGCTCGGTCACCGGCGACACCCGGTACGCGATCGGATGGAACCACTTGCCGGAGAAGTTCGCCTTGCTGCCGTGGGTGAGGTGCCCGCCGTGCGGCAGCCCCATCGCCAGCACCGGATCGCCCGGCTCGGCCAGCGCCGCGTACGCCGCCAGCACCGCGGCCGCGCCGGAGTGCGGCTGCACGTTCGCGTGGTCGGCGCCGAAGAGCGAACGGGCCCGCGCGATGGCCAGCTCCTCGGCCCGGTCCGCCTGGTGGCACCCGCCGTAGTAGCGGTTGCCCGGATAGCCCTCGGCGTACTTGTTCGCCAGCGTCGAGCCGAGCGCGGTCAGCACCGCGGGCGAGGTGAAGCTCTCGCTCGCGATCAGCTGCAACGTGTCACGCTGGCGGTCCACCTCGTCGAGCAGGACACCGGCGATCTCCGGATCATCGCGCTCAAGTGCGGCGAAATCCGGCCCCCAGAAGGTGCTCACCCGGCCTCCCGAGCTCGGTGCGGAGATGCCTGGATCGAGCATATGGCTTCCGACCCCCCGGCCGAGGGCACAGTCTGCAGTTATGCGATGTCTGGTCACCGGCGCCACCGGATACATCGGCGGTCGCCTCGCACCCCGGCTGGCCGAGGCCGGCCACGTGGTGCGCTGCCTCTCCCGCAGTGCCGGGCGCCTGCGCGACGTGCCCTGGGCCGATCGGGTGGAGATCGTCGAGGGCGACCTCGTCGACCCCACCACGCTGCGGCCCGCCTTCGACGGGGTCGAGGTGGCGTACTTCCTGATGCACTCGCTCGGGCAGCGCGACTTCGAGCGGCGCGACCGGGAGGCGGCGGAGAACTTCGCGGCCGCGGCCCGCGCCGCCGGGGTACGCCGGATCGTCTACCTCGGTGGTCCCGAGCCGCCGCCCGGCGAGCGCTCCTCACCGCACCTGCGCTCCCGCGCCGAGGTGGCCCGGATCCTGCTGGACAGCGGGGTGCCGACCGCGGTGCTGCGGGCCCCGGTGATCATCGGCTCCGGCTCGGCCTCCTTCGAGATGCTGCGCTACCTCACCGAACGGCTGCCGGTGATGGTGGTGCCGCGCTGGGTGGGCAACCGGATCCAGCCGATCGCGGTCCGGGACGTGCTGCGGTACCTGATCGACGCCGCGGGCCTGCCGGCCGACGTACACCGGGCCTTCGACCTCGGCGGCCCGGACGTGCTCACCTACGCCGAGATGATGCACCGGTACGCCCGGGTCGCCGGCCTCCCCCGGCGCGTCGTCCTGCCCACCCGGGTGCTCTCCCCGTGGCTCTCCGCGCACTGGGTCGGCCTGGTCACCCCGGTACCGAACGCGATCGCCCGCCCGCTGGTGGCCAGCCTGATCCACGAGGCCGTGGCGCACGAGGACGACATCGCGGCGTTGCTCCCCGGCGACCCGCCGATCGGCTTCCGGGAGGCGGTCCGGCTCGCCCTGGGCCGGATCCGGGACGCGAACGTGGAGACCCGCTGGTCCTCCGCCGCCGGGATGGACGCCGCCGCCGAGCCGCTGCCCAGCGACCCCGACTGGTCCGGCGGCAGCATGTACGCCGACGAGCGGACCCGCGCCGTGCACGCACCGCCCGACCGGCTGTGGCGGGTCATCGAGGGGGTCGGCGGCGAGAACGGCTGGTACTCGTTCCCGCTCGCCTGGTCGGTCCGCGGCTGGCTGGACCGGCTGGCCGGCGGGGTGGGCCTGCGGCGCGGGCGCCGTGACCGGCACCGGCTGCGGGTCGGCGAGGCGCTGGACTGGTGGCGGGTCGAGGAGATCGTCCCGGGCTCGCTGCTCCGGCTGCGCGCCGAGATGCGGGTGCCCGGCCGGGCCTGGCTGGAGATGCGCTCCGAGCCGGCACCCGGCGGCGGCTCGGTCTATCACCAGCGCGCGGTGTTCCTCCCCCGCGGGCTGGCCGGCCACCTCTACTGGGCCGCCGTCCTGCCGTTCCACGGTTTCATCTTCGACGGCATGGCCCGCAACATCGCCCGCGGCGCCGAGACCTGAGCCGAACGGTTTTGGCTGGTGCTCAGGGGTGTCCCGCTCCGCTTGAGACACCCCTGAGCACCAGCCGAAACCGGGACGCGCGGCACTGCCGGAAGCCCTCACGGCGTCGCGGAACGGAACCTGGAGCGGAACGTGGACCGGCGGCGTCCCGAACCGGGACGCCGCCGGACACCGCCGTGGCGGGGACCGTCGTACGTGGGATTCCGCCGGTACGGCCACGGGGCGCTGCCGACGCACACCGGCTCCCGTGGGGGAGCACCGGAACCGGGGCGCGTCGGACATGATCATTTTCGCCGCCGCGCCCGGCTCCGGGCAAAGCAATTCAGGAGCACTTAAGGGGAGTCATAGGAACCACAGGAACGGCCGCCGACCGGTTCCGGCCCTTACCCGCCGAGATGGCCGCCGCCCCCGCCGAGATGGCCGCCGCTGAGATGGCCGCCGCCCCTGCCGGGATGCCACCACCCCGCATGGACCCCGCCGCTACCCCGCCGGGATGCCGCCGCTACCCCGCCGGGGCTGCCGCCCGGGACAGCCGGTCCCGGACGGCGAGCCAGTCCTCGGTCCGCGGCGGCTCCTGGACCAGGATCGTCGCCACTCCCGCGTCGTCCAGCCGGTGCAGGGCCGCGTAGAGGTCGGCCGCGTACTCCCGCGGGTTCGCGGAGAGCACCTCGGTACCGGGCGACCCGCTTCCCTCGTACGTCAGAATCCCCACCGGCAAGCGCAGCCCTGACTGATCAACATCGGCCACGTCGGGGGTGAGAATGACTGTAGCCCGGGGCGCGTAGTGCCGCTTGCTCATCCCCGGCGAGGGGCGGGACGCGCCGTCCTCGGTCTCCGCGTCCCGCAGCGCGATCGCACCGGTGGCGTCCCGCAGCGCCCGCAGCGCGAGGGCGCCCGGGCGCAGCAGCGTGGGCACCCCGGTGGTCAGGTCCAGCACGGTCGACTCGATGCCCCACGCACAGGGACCGCCGTCGAGCACCAGCGGCACGTCGGGCAGGCTGCGGATCACGTGCTCCGCGGTGGTCGGCGAGATCGACTCGGAGCGGTTGGCGCTGGGCGCGGCGAGCGGCAGGCCGGAGGCGGCGAGCAGGCGCAGCGCGACGTCGTGCGCGGGGACCCGGATCGCGATGGTGTCGTTGTCGGCGCCGACGCCGGCCAGGTGCGCGGCCCGGCGGACCACCAGCGTGAGCGGGCCCGGCCAGAAACGGCCGGCCAGCGCGTCGGCGTGCTCCGGCCACTCCGCGGCCAGCTCGCGGGCGGCCTCGACGGTGGCGACGTGCACGATCAGCGGGTTCCAGCCCGGCCGGTTCTTCAGGCGGTAGATCTCGCCGACGGCCCGCGGGGAGAAGGCGTTGGCGCCGAGCCCGTAGACCGTCTCGGTGGGGAAGGCGACGACCGAGTCGGCGCGCAGGATCTCGACCGCCCGCCGCAGCCCGTCCGCGTCGGGCCGGACGACCCTGCCGGAATCGGTCATGAGATCGGAATCGGTCATGGGAGGAGCAGGATGGCGAACGGGACCGTGGTGTCCTCGATCTCGTCGGCCACCCGTTGGAACGTCTGGTCGCCACGGCCCCACGGGTCGTCCAGGTCGTCGCTGATCAGCGGGGCCTCGCCGGCGCGCATCCGGGCCGCCGTCGCGACGATCGCCACGCCCCGGTCGTGCACGGCGTCCGGCTTCGGCTCGGCCGGCGGCAGCGCCGACGCGTCCAGGGTGTCGATCAGGCGGCCGAACTCGCCGAGCACGAACGTCCGGTCGGCGGCGTCCGGGCGCAGCGCCACCACGTAGTCGTACTGGTCGGCGGTGGCGGTGAGGATCAGGTCGGCACCGTCGATGAAGTCGCCGCGCAGCTTGCGGGCGAGGAAGCCGTCGGCAGAGCCGCGCCGGGCGCGCACCAGACGGGCCGCGGGCGGGTTCATCTCCTCGCCCTCGTGCCAGCCGCCGGTGCCCGCGCTGACGCTGCGCACCAGCTGATCGGGATCGGCCTCCCCGGAGCGCTCCCGTACCGCGCGGGCCAGCAGGCGCTCGGCCATCGGGGAGCGGCATATGTTGCCCATGCAGACGTGCAGGACGGTGAAGGGCGCCACCTCAGTCCTGCCCCTCGATCAGCTCGGGGACCACGTCCCGGAGCTTCTCCAGCGGGATCGCGCCGGCCCGCAGCACGCGCGGCACGTCACCGGTCACGTCGACGATGGTGCTCGGCGCGGGGTCGGCGGCGGGGCCGGCCTCCAGGTAGACGCGGACCGCGTACTCCAGCTGCTCGCGGGCCTCCTCGGCGGTGCCCGGGGCGGGCTGGCCCAGCTTGTTGGCGGTGGTCACCGCCATCGGGCCGACCTCGCGCAGCACCTCCAGCGCGACCGGGTGCAGCGGCATCCGGACGGCCACCGTGCCGCCGGTGTCGCCGAGGTCCCACTGCAGGCTGGGCGAGTGCTCGACGATGATGGTGAGCGCGCCCGGCCAGAACGCGTCGGCCAGATCACGCGCGGCCCGGGGCAGGGAGTAGACCAGCCCGTCCAGCGTGTGCCGGGAGCCGACCAGCACCGGTGGCGGCACCCGGCGGTCGGAGCCGCGGGCGCCGTGCAGCGCGGTGACGGCGTGCGGGGTGAAGGCGTCCGCACCCACGCCGTAGACCGTGTCGGTCGGCATCACCACGAGCTCGCCGCCCTTGGCGGCCTCGACGGCTGCGGCGATGCCGCGATCGCGATCGGCGGTGGTACCGCAGTCGTAGAGCATCACGAGATGCAGTGTGCCATGCCTTTACCGACGGCGAGCGGTCGCATATCGCGGGCGGCCGGTCAGGTCCTGGTGCGCCGTCACCTCGGTGAACCGGCCGTCGGCGGCGAGCAGCCCGGGCACCGCGGCGCCGTGCACGTCGTCGTGCTCGATGCCGAGCGCACCGCCGGGGCGCAGCAGCGCGGCGGCGAGCGCGATCACCGGGCGGATCACGGTCAGCCCGTCGGCACCTCCGAAGACCGCCTCGGCAGGGTCGTGATCGGACACCTCGGGCGGCACTACCGTGCCGTCGGGGACGTACGGTGGGTTGCAGAGCAGCACATCCACCTGACCATGCAGATCGGACAGGAGATCGGGATCGGTCACGTCCGCCTCGACCACCTCGACCGCCGGGAAGCCCGAGGCGTTGCGCCGCAACCACTCCAGCGCGGCCGTGGACCGCTCCACCGCGATCACCCGGCCGGCCGCCGACTCGTCCGCCACGGAGAGCGCGATCGCCCCGCTGCCGCTGCACAGGTCGACCACCGTGGCGCCCGGCGCGGTCCGCTCGATCCCCCAGCCGGCCAGCAGCTCGGTCTCCGGCCGCGGCGTGAAGACGCCGTCGCCGACCGCGAGCTCGAGATGGCGGAACGCCGCGGTGCCGAGAAGGTGCTGCAGCGGCACCCGCCCGGCGCGGCGGGCGACGAGCCCGCGGAGACGGTCGGCCTCGTCGGCGCGGAGCGAGTCGACGAGGAGCAGGCGCCCCCGCGAGATGCCGAGAACGTGTGCGGCGAGCCACTCGGCATCCACTCTCGGTGACGAAACGCCCGCCGCCGACAGTTCGGCGACCGCCGATGCGAGAACCGGCGCCAAACGTGTCCGATCGGCGTCGTTCCGGGGGTGTTCGTCACGCGGCATCACGGCATAATCATGGGACGTCGCGCACGCTGAGGGTCGGCCGGGTCACCCAGCGCCGCGCCGAGGCCCGTGGGAGGCGCCTGGTGGGTTGGTTGGACCAGCTCGCGGAGCATGTCGAGGATCTGCGCCGGGCCGGGCAACTGCAACAGAACGGCCGGTCGGCACAGGCGCTGCCGATCCTCGACCGGGTGCTCGACGTCTCCACCGATCCCACCACGCGGGCGTACGCACTCGTCCAGCGGTTCGGCGCGCTGATCAATCTCGGCCGGGTCGCCGAGCTCGCCGCCGCGATGTCCCGGGCGTTCGAGTCCGTCCGCGAGGTCCCCGACCCGTACCTGCGCGGCCAGATGCACGCGTTCGCCGCCCTCGGCGCCCACCTGCAGAGCAATCTGGACCGCGGGGTGACCCATCTGGTCCAGGCCTCCCGCGCGCTCGCCGCGGTGCCCGACCGGGACGAGGAGACCGCCTGGGGCTGGCACGACCTGGCCATGGCGTACTCGTACCTGGGCTTCCACGGCCAGGCGCTGACCGCGATCGAGCAGGCCCGCGAGGTCGGGGCGAGCGCCGGCCTGGTGCCCGAGATCTTCGCCGCCCCCGGCATCCGGCTGCGCAACGCGGTCGCCCTCGACCACCAGGGCGACACCGACGGCTGCCTGCGGGTGCTGCGCGACATCGACGCCGAGCTCTCCCGGTACATCGCGATCGAACAGCTGCGCCCGGGCAGCCGCGCCGTCTACGGATACGCCCTGGCCCGCCGTGCCGCCCTCGGCGAGCCGACCGGCGCCGGCGCCGCCCAGTGGCTGACCGGCGGCGGCGACAGCGTACGGACCCGGGACCTCCGCCACCTCGGCTCGGTCTGTCTCACCATCGCCGACGGCAAGCCGGAGCGCGCCCTGGCCATGCTGGACGCGGTGCCGGTCTCCGCCGAGGTGCTGGGCGCCCCCGAGCCGGCCCGGCTGCGCAGCATCTGCCACGCCAGCGCCGGTGACCACGCCGCCGCGCACGCCGCCGACCGGTACGCGTTCCGCCTCGCCGCCCAGCGCATCGACCAGCTCCGGGACGGCTACCTGGACGGCGTCGCCGCCCGGCTCGACGCCCAGGAGACCCAGCGCGACCCGCACCGGTACGGCGACGAGACCCTCACCGACCCGCTGACCGGCCTGCCCAACCGCCGCCAGCTGGAGCACTACGTGGACAGCCTGCTGGCCCGCGGCGAGATGGCCGCGATCGGCGTCTGCGACATCGTCGGCTTCACCACGGTCAACATGCGCCACGGCCGGCACGTCGGCGACCTGGTGCTGCAGCGGATCGCCGGCGTGCTGCACCGGGTGATGCGCCGCGGCGACTTCGTGGCCCGGTTCGCCGGCGACGAGTTCGTGCTGGTCCTGCCGGGCGCCGGGCCGCACCACGCGGCCGAGGTGGCCCGCCGGATCGCCGCCGCGGCCGCCGCCGAGAACTGGCAGGTGCTGGTCCCCGGCACCCCGATCGGGCTGGCCGCCGGCTGGTCCGAGGTGGGCACCAACGGCCGCGGGCTGAGCGCCGCGCTGGCCGCCGCCGCGGCGAGCCGGAAGCCGGCCTGAGCGTGACCGTGATCGAGCTGGGCGACGTCAGCGGCACCGGCCGGGACGGACCGGAGCCCGATCCCGCCGGCCGTCCGGCACCCCGCTCGATCCGGCGCCGGCTCGCCGTGGCGGTGGCGCTGGCCGGTGTCCTGCTCCTCGGCGCCGCCGCGCCACCCGGGGTGCCGCTGGTCCACGAGCTGTGGTGGGCGCCGTTCGACGACGAGAGCTCGATGACCGTCCGCAACGGCACCGTCTATGTGCAGAAGGCGACCACGGACGGCTCGGTGATGACCGCGTACGACCTGGTCACCGGGGACCGGCGGTGGAAACGGGCGACCACCGGGCAGGCCTCCTGGATGGCGGTCACCGGTGCCGGCGGCGTGCTGCTGATCGCCGGCGCGCCGGTCTCCACGAACGTCTCGTACGGCGACGGCTCGCTCGCCGTGCAGCTCTCCGCGAGCGAGCTGACCGCGCTGGACGAGGCGACCGGCGAGCCTCTCTGGCGGGCGGAGGGCGAGATGCAGGCGGTCTCCGGCGACACCGTTCTCCTCGGCGACCAGGACGAGGCGGGCCACCTGACGGCCCTGCGCTCGATCGGGCTCCGCACCGGATCACCGCGCTGGGAGCGGCGGATCACCCCGGCCGAGGTGATCGCGACCCCGGACGACGGCGGGGACGGCCCGGAACGCATCGTCACCGCGACCGCGGACGGCCGGGTCACCGTCTTCGACGCCGTGGACGGCACGCCGCTGCTGGCCCGCCGGGTCTCCTGGATCGAGCGGCAGCCGGGTGAGGGGCTCGGCACGATCCTGCGGATCGCCGGGGACAAGCTGCTGGTCACCCGGACCGACCGGCGGGGCGGGACGATCACCGCGTATCGGCTGGACACCCTGGACGAGCTCTGGAACACCTCGGCCAACCGGCAGGCCGTCGTGCAGCCCTGCGGGCCGGTGCTCTGCCTCTCGAACGGCGGCGAGGTCGACGGGATCGATCCGGCGACCGGGGCGCTGCGCTGGCGCGGGGCCGGGTGGGCCGGTGCCGAGTCGCTCGGCGGCGGGCGGCTGCTGGCGTACGACAACGGCCAGGAGCCGCACCAGACCCTGCTCGACGCGGCCACCGGACGGCCGATCGGCGCCGGCGACGGGGTCGGCTACCCGATCTGGCCGGACGCCGCGACCGGCGCGCTGCTGCTGGTCCGCGCGCTGGCCGAGCCGGGCGGGCGGACCGTGGTCACCCGGCTCGACCTGACCACCGGCCGGGCCGATCCGATGGGCACGGTCGGCACCGCCGAGGGCATCAACTGCCGGGGCACCGACCGCTACCTGGCCTGCCAGGACGACGACCGGCTGATCGTCACCGCTGTCGGCTGAGCCCCGATCACCGCTGGCGGGTCAACTCCGTGTCGCCGGCGAGGCGGGCCTCCCGGTCGGCCGCGGCCAGCGCGTCCAGCACGCCGTCCAGCTCGCCGCCGAGCACCAGGTCGAGGTTGTACGCCGTGTAGCCGATCCGATGGTCGGTGATCCGGTTCTGCGGGAAGTTGTAGGTGCGGACCCGCTCGGAGCGGTCCACCGTACGCACCTGGGCCTTGCGCGCGTCGCCGGCCGCCGCGTCCGCCGCCTCCTGAGCCTGGGCCAGCAGCCGGGAGCGCAGGATGCGCATCGCCGCCTCCTTGTTCTGCAGCTGGCTCTTCTCGTTCTGGCAGCTCGCCACGGTGCCGGTGGGCAGGTGGGTGATCCGTACCGCCGAGTCGGTGGTGTTGACCGACTGACCACCCGGGCCGGACGAGCGGTACACGTCGATCCGCAGGTCACCGGCCTCGATCTGGACGTCGACGTCCTCCGCCTCGGGCAGCACCAGCACGCCCGCGGCCGAGGTGTGGATCCGGCCCTGCGACTCGGTGACGGGCACCCGCTGCACGCGGTGCACGCCGCCCTCCCACTTCATCCGGGACCAGACGCCGTGGCCGCCCTCGGGCACGCCCCTCGTCTTCACCGCGACCGAGATGTCCTTGACCCCGCCGAGGTCAGACTCCTGCGAGTCGATCACCTCGACCACCCAGCCGCGGCGCTCCGCGTACCGGGTGTACATGCGCAGCAGATCACTGGCGAAGAGCGCCGACTCCTGGCCGCCCTCACCCGCCTTGATCTCGATGATCACGTCCTTGGCGTCGCTCGGGTCGCGCGGCATCAGCATCTCGCCGAGCTTCTCCTCCAGCGCCGGGAGGGTGGCGGCGACCGCCTCGACCTCACTGGCGAACGACGAGTCCTCGGCCGCCAGCTCCTTCGCCGCGGCCAGGTCGGCGCGCGCGGCCTCCAGCTCGGCGTGCGCCGCGTAGACCGGGGCGAGCTCGGCGAAACGCCGGCCGACCCGCCGGACCAGCGCCTGGTCGGCGTGGATGGACGGGTCCTCCATCCGCTTCTCCAGGTCCGCGTACTCGTCGAGAAGGGCGGTAAGACGGTCGGTGCTCATCGTTTCCCCCAAGGGCTCGCACGGCGGCTCGCACGCGAACGGCGCCCGCCCCGGAATCCGGGACGGGCGCCGTTGAAGCAGTTACTTCTTCTTCGCGGCGTTGACCTTGGCGTACTTCGCCTGGAACTTCGCGACCCGGCCCGCGGTGTCGAGGACGCGCTGCTTGCCGGTGTAGAACGGGTGGCAGGCGCTGCAGGTCTCGACGCGGATCTCGCCGCCCTTGGCGGTGCTGCGGGTGGTGAAGGTGCTGCCGCAGGAGCAGATGACCTCGGTGGTCGTGTACTCCGGGTGAATGCCGCTCTTCATGTCTTCTCGGTCCCTCTCGATGATCGGGTCGCCGGGTCGCCGTTCCTGATGAACGAAGGCGTGAACCGGAACCCCTACTGGCCGATGTACCAGTCTGCCATGCCTCCCCTACCGGCCGGAAATCAGGAGGTGCAACTGGTTTCGGTCCGCATAACGTGGGCCCTCCCTCCGGCATTCCCCCTCGCTCACCCCCTCCCGAAAAGGCCTCGCCATGACGCTGCTCCACGACGTCCTCGATCCGGTCGCGCTGACCGAAGCGATCGAAAACGGACTGATCCGGACGCAGCGCCACCCGAGCCTGCCGTTCACGATCTACAACTACACGGAGGCCTGTCAGTACTCGAGCGCCTGGACCCCGGTCACCCTCGCCTGCCGCGGGCTGGTGGTGGACGCCGCGGGGCGGATCGTGGCGCGGCCCTTCGCCAAGTTCTTCAACCACGACCAGTCGCAGGCGCCGGCGCTCGACCCGGCGGCGGCGGTCACGGTCACCGACAAGGCGGACGGCAGCCTCGGTGTGATCTATCACGACGGCTCCGGCTTCGCCGTCGCCACGCGCGGGTCCTTCGCCTCGGAACAGGCACGCCACGCCACCGAGCTTCTGCGTACGCGCTACGCCTGTTTCACGCCGCCGGAGGGGCTCACCGTCCTGGTCGAGATCATCTACCCGGGCAACCGGATCGTCGTGGACTACGACGGGCTCGACGACCTGGTCCTGCTCGGCGCCGTGGAGATCGCGACCGGGCGGACGCTGAGCCCCGCGGCGGTGCCGGGATGGCCGGGCCCGGTGGTCGAGACGTTCGCGTACGCGACGTTCGCCGAGGCGCTCGCCGCGCCGCCCCGGGACGGCCGGGAGGGGCTGGTCGTCCACTTCACCGAGGCCGACCAGCGCGTGAAGATCAAATACGCCGATTACGTACGCCTCCACCGCCTGGTGACCGGCCTCACCCCGCGTACGGTATGGGAGATCTTGGCCGACGGCGGCACGTTGGACGCGATGCTCGAACCCCTCCCGGACGAGTTCCACGTCTGGGCCCGGGGTGTCGCGGCGGCGCTCACCGCCGAGGTGGACACGCGCGCCGCGGCGGTCGAGGCGGCCTACGCCGAGATCGTCGCCGGGCTCGCCGAGGGCTGGGGCCGCAAGGAGTTCGCGGCCGCGGCCGTGCGCAGCCCGCACCGCGGCGAGTTGTTCAAACGTCTGGACGGCCACGACTACCGTCCCGGCCTGTGGCAGCGGGTCCGGCCGTCGGCCGACCGGGCCGGTGGAGGAAGCGAAGAAGAATGACGCGACTGTTGATCACGCGGGGACTGCCCGCCTCCGGCAAGACCACGTTCGCCCGCAAGCTGCAGCCGGACGTGGTCCGGGTGAACCGCGACGACCTGCGGCGCATGCTGCACGGCCGGCGGCTGTTCACCCAGCGGGCCGAGGCACAGGTCACGAGCGCCCAGCGGGCCTCGGTGGAGGCGTTGCTGCGCGCGCACGCCAGCGTGATCGTGGACGACACCAACCTGCGGGCCAAGACCGTCCGCGAGTGGGCCGAGCTGGCCGCGCGCTTCGACGCGAGCTTCGAGGTGCACGACTTCACCGACGTCCCGCTGGAGGAGTGCCTCCGGCGGGACGCCGAGCGCGCCGAGGACGACCGGGTCGGCGAGGACGCGATCCGCCGGATGCACCAGCGCTACCTCGCCGGCCGGAACCTGCCGCTGCCGGTCCCGTTCGTGGAGCCGGGCGGCCCCGGTCACGTCTACGAGGCCGACCCGGAGCTGCCGCCCGCGGTCCTGGTCGACATCGACGGCACGGTCGCGCTGATGGGGAACCGGAGCCCGTACGACTGGTCCCGGGTCGGTGAGGACGCCCCCAACCCGGCCGTGATCGCCGCGGTCCGGGCGATGCACGCGGCCGGCCACGCGATCGTCTTCTGCTCGGGACGGGACGCGGAGTGCCGCGCCGAGACCGAGGCGTGGCTGGAGCTCTTCGTCGGCGTGCCGTACGAGGGCCTCTTCATGCGCCCGGAGGGGGACAGCCGCAAGGACGCGATCGTCAAGCGGGAGATCTTCGACCGGATGGTTCGCGACCGCTGGCGGATCATCGGGGTTTTCGACGACCGCCAGCAGGTGGTACGCATGTGGCGGGCGCTCGGCCTGACCGTTTTCCAGGTCGCGGAGGGAGACTTCTAGGTGGCGGTGAAGTACCCGCGGACGTTCCACCTCCCCGGTTCCCCCGGCGCGACCGACGACGACCGGATCCAGCGCGATCTGTCGTGGTTGGACGGCGAACTCGTGGTGACCGAGAAGATGGACGGCGGGAACCTCACCTTCACCCGGGACGCCATGTACGCCCGCTCGGTCGACTCCGGCACCCAGCCCTGGGACCGTCCGGCGAAGGCCCTGTGGGCGATGACGGCGTACCGGATACCGGACGAGTGGCGGGTCTGCGGCGAGTCGATGTGGGCCCGCCGCAGCGTCGCGTACACCGATCTCCCCGGCGTCTTCCTGGTCTTCGGCATCTGGGACGAGACCGACACCCTGCTCGGCTGGGACGACACGGTCGACTGGGCACAGCGCCTGGAACTCCCCACGGTCCCGGTCCTGTACCGCGGCGGCAGCCTCTCCGAGGCCCTCGCGGCGTGGCCGGCCCAGCGCTCCCCGGGGACGTCCGAGGGTTTCGTGGTACGCGCGGCGGGCCGCATCCCGGCCACCGAGTTCCCCGTCAAGGTCCTGAAATGGGTCCGCCCCGACCACGTCCGCACCGACGCCGCCTGGCGCCACCGCGACGACTTCGCCGTCAACGAGTTCGCCTAGATCACCTCCCCGCCGACCAGCCACCCCCGCCGGTCGGGGTGGGCCCCTGTTCCGGCGGGTCGATCTTCGTGGCCAGCGATCAGGGGTCACTCAGAGGCCTCGGCAGACCCCTGAGCACCAGCCATCCCGTCGCGGCTGGTGCTGGGGAACGGGTGAACCGGTGGGGTGGAGCGGTGGCGTGAGCGGGATGGGGTCAGCGGTGGTGGGGGCAGGAGCGGATGCCGTCGCGGGCCAGGGTGGCCGCCTCCGTGTCGAGGTAGAAGTTGGGGCGCAGGTCGAGTTCGTCGTAGTACCGGTGGAAGACCGGGGTCAGCGACGCCGACATCGGCGGGACGATCCAGGTCCAGTCCGCCGGCACCGGGCGCCCGGCCTTCTCCTCGTTCCGCAGATGGGTCATGAAGCGACGGCTCTCCGTGTGATGGTCGCTCATCTTCACGCCCGCCTGCTCGAAGCTGTGCAGCACCGCGCGGTTCAGCTCGACCAGCGCGCGGTCCCGCCAGAGCGTGGACTCCCGGCTGCGGTCCAGGCCGAGCCGGGCGGCGATCTCGGGGAGCATGTCGTACCGGTCGGCGTCGGCGAAGTTGCGGGCGCCCAGCTCGGTGCCGAGGTACCAGCCGTTGAACGGGGCCAGCGGGTAGTGCACGCCGCCGATGCTGAGCCGCATGTTGGCGATCGCCGGTACGGCGTGCCAGCGCAGTCCCAGTTCGGCGAACCACGGGTGGTCCGGGTGCCCGATCGGCACCTCGCGGATCGCGCGTTCCGGGAGCTCGTAGAGCCGGATGCCCTCGGCCGGTGTCTCGATCACCAGGGGCAGCACGTCGAACGCCTCGCCCTTGCCCTGCCAGCCGAAGCCCCGGATCGACCGGGTGAACGACTCCAGCCGCGGATCGCCGACCACCCGGCCGTCCTCGGTGCGGTATCCGGCGTACCGGATCAGTTGTTCGTTCCAGACCCGGGCGTACGGCTGTCCGGGCTGTGCCGGGGCGAAGACGCTGATCACCGGGCGGATGGTGCCGTTGCCGGCGGTGTGCAGATGCTGGACGAGCAGCGAGTAGATCTCGTCGGCGGTCCGCGCCCGGCGCCGGTCCAGCACCATCAGGCTGCGCCAGTAGAGCCGTCCGACGCAGCGGCTGGAGTTGCGCCACGCCATCCGGGCGCCGTGCGCCAGTTCGTCGGGGGTGTGCATGTATGTGCCGGTCGCGGCGATCTGGGCGCGGACGATGGCGAGCCTCGGTTCGACCGGACCGAGCCGGGGGTTCTCCGTGTAACAGCGCCGCAGGAAATCCTCGGCCTCGCCCGGATCGGCGGGTGCGTGTGGGTCCCACGGCTCGGTCGGATGGTCCCGGTATCCGGGCACGAACATCGAGCGCCTCCGGTAATCGAACAACGTAGTACCGGAGGTTCGCACGACCCCGTACGGGGCGAATCAGACAAGGTGTGCGACAAAAACGACGCGGCCCGCCCGATGGGGCGGGCCGCGTCGTTTATAGGCGGTTACTCGCCAGGCGTCGACTTGGCGATCTGCATCAGGAACTCGATGTTGGTCCGGGTCTGCTTGAGCCGGTCCATCAGCAGGTCCAGGGCAGCGCCGGACTCCAGCGAGCTGAGCACCTTGCGCAGCTTGTGGATGATCGCCAGCTCCTCCTTGCCCAGAAGGATCTCTTCCTTACGGGTGCTGGAGGCGGAGACGTCCACGGCCGGGAAGATCCGCTTGTCCGCGATCTTGCGGTCGAGCTTGAGCTCGGCGTTACCCGTGCCCTTGAACTCCTCGAAGATCACCGTGTCCATCATCGACCCGGTCTCGACCAGCGCGGTGGCGAGAATGGTCAGCGAGCCGCCGTTCTCGATGTTGCGCGCCGCGCCGAGGAACCGCTTCGGCGGGTAGAGCGCGGTCGAGTCGATACCACCCGACATGATCCGGCCGGAGGCCGGCGCCGCGAGGTTGTACGACCGGCCCAGGCGGGTCACCGAGTCGAGCAGCACGACCACGTCGTGGCCGAGCTCGACCAGCCGCTTCGCCCGCTCGATGGCGAGCTCGGCGACCGTGGTGTGGTCCTGCGGCGGACGGTCGAACGTGGCCGCGATGACCTCGCCCTTCACCGTGCGCTGCATGTCGGTGACCTCTTCCGGCCGCTCGTCCACGAGCACGACCATCAGGTGGCACTCGGGGTTGTTGCGGGTGATGGCGTTGGCCAGGGCCTGCAGCACCATCGTCTTACCCGCCTTGGGCGGGGAGACGATCAGCGCGCGCTGACCCTTACCGATCGGCATCACGAGGTCGATGATGCGGGTGGTGAGGATGTGCGGCTCGGTCTCCAGCCGCAGGCGTTCCTGCGGGTAGAGCGGGGTGAGCTTGTAGAACTCGGGACGCCGGCGGGCCTCGTCGGGCTCCATCCCGTTGATGGTGTCCAGGCGGACCAGCGGGTTGTACTTGTCCCGCCGCTGCCCGTCGCCGTCGCGCGGGGCGGAGCGGACCGCACCGGTGACCGCGTCACCGCGGCGCAGGCCGTACTTCTTGACCTGCGACATCGAGACGTAGACGTCGTTCGGGCCGGAGAGGTAACCGGTGGTCCGGACGAACGCGTAGTTGTCCAGCACGTCCAGGATGCCGGCCACCGGGACGAGAACCTCGTCCTCGTTGACGTGCGGCTCCCGGCCCTCACGCTGCTGGCCGCCGCCGTCACGCTGGTCGCCGTCGCGGTCCCGGCCGCGGCGACGGTCCCGGAAGCGGCTGCGCCGGCTCCGGCGGCCGCCCTCGTCGTCACCGTCGTCGTCGTGGCCCTGGTCGGCGCGGGGAGCACCGCGGTCGCCCGCGGAGCGGTCGTTCGACCGGTCGTTGCGGTCGCCCCGGTCGTTGCGGTCACGCTCGCCGCGCTCGGGACGCTCGCCCCGGTCGGGACGCTCGCCCCGCTCGGGACGGTCGCCGCGCTGCTCGCCGTCGCGCTGGTTGCGCTGGCGGTCCCGGTTGCGCTCACCGCGCTCGGGACGCTCGCCCCGCTCGGGACGCTCGGTGGTGTCGGCCTGCGCGGGGGCGGCCTCGGTCACGGCGGGGGCGGCGGCCACCGGAGCGGCCTCCACGGTCTCCCGCGAAGTGGTCTCCCGCGGGGCGGTCTCGCGGGAGGCGCGCTCACGGCTGCGCCGGGACGGGCGCTCGGACACCGGGGCGGCCTCGGCGGCCGGCGCGGCCGTGGTCTCGGCCGGAGTGGCTGCGGTCTTCGGCGTCTCGGCCGGGGCGGACTGCACGGGGGCGGTCTGGGCCGGGGCCGGCTGCTGCGCCGGGGCGGCCTCGGTACGCGGCCGCGGGGCCGGCTCCGTCGTGGCGGCGGCACTGCCGCTCTGACGCTCGGTGATCGCGGTGATCAGCTCGCCCTTACGCATCCGGGCGGTGCCGGAGATGCCGAGGGAGGCGGCGAGGCTCTGCAACTCGGGCAGCAGCATCGCGGACAGCCCGGTGCCGCCTCGGCGGCGCTTCGTGGCGGTCGCGGTGGTGCCGGCGCCGTCAGCGACGTCAGAAACACCCGACGTCACGTCGGTGGTGTCGCTCAATGGATTCCTTCCGTCGGAAAAAACCCGAGATCACCCGGAACTGCAGCCTTGGGCCGGGTGCCCTCGGAACCCGCTTCGCAGCAGCGGCGCGGGAGGTTGTGCAGCACGGCCGCTCGACGGTATCCCTGCCCGCCAGGGCTTGACGGGTAGGTCTCGGCGAGTGCAGCGATCTATGGACTGCTGCCCGGCATATGCCTTGGTGAGAGTTGAGACGGGCCTGGAAGGCCCAGAAATCTCGGGGGTGCCGAACCGCAGAGATCACTTGCTTCGCGGCTGTGCTAGGTCTTGAGCGTAGTCAACTCGTGCGACCTGCGGCAACAGGACCCCGCTCGGCGTGTTCCACCATACCCCCTTTCACAACCGCACCGTCGGCGTCCACGCCCAGCACTTCTCCGCGCCATTCCGCACCAGGGTGGAAATCGCCCGGGACCTCGGACAATGCGAGCACGGTCGGCCCCGCGCCGCTGACCACCGCCGCGACGCCGACCGATCGGAGGGCGGCCACGAGCGACGCCGTGCCCGGCATCCCCGCGGACCGGTACGCCTGATGCAGCCGGTCCTCGGTGGCAGGGAAGAGCATCGACGGGTCGCTCGTCAGGGCGTGGGTCAGCAGCGCGGCCCGGCCGGCGTTGAAGGCCGCGTCCCGGTGCGGCACCTCGGACGGCAGGGCGGCCCGCGCGGAGGCGGTGTACCCACGTTCCGACGGGACGAAGACCGTGGGGCGTACGCCCTCCGCGGGCAGCAGGCGCACCGCCCGCGCGCCGGAGCCCTCGGTCCAGGCCACGGTGAAGCCGCCGAGCAGGCAGGGCGCCACGTTGTCGGGGTGGCCCTCCATCCTCGCCGCGATGCGCAGCGCCGCCGCGTCATCGATCAGCTCGGTGCCGCCCACCACCAGGGCCCGGGCGAGCTGCACGCCACCCACGATGGCCGCCGAGGAGCTGCCCAGGCCGCGCGCCTGCGGGATCCGGTTGACGCACTCCACGTGCAGGCCGGGCGGGCGCTCCCCCAGCTCGTCGAAGGTGGCGAGCATGGCCCGGATCACCAGATGCTCGGCGTCCTCCGGCAGCTCGCCGGCGCCCTGGCCGACGACGGTCACACGGAAGCCGTCGCCGGTCACCCGGGCGGTCAGGTCGTCGTAGAGGGTCAGCGCGAGGCCCAGCGAGTCGAAGCCGGGGCCCAGATTGGCGCTGGTCGCCGGAGTACGCACGGCAACCGGGTCGGGGACGAAGGTCAGGCCCATCGCCACATGCTAGATCTTGATCATCTCAGCGGATGTTCCGGTGTGTGAAGTTCCTGCTCGGTGAGGGAGAGCCGGCGCGTACCGATCCGCCAGGCGATCGCGTACGTAAGTGTGATCAGACCGCAACCGGCGAGCACCGCCCGCTGGTCCACGTGGTCGACGACGGCGCTGGTGCCGAGCTGGCTGATCGCGATGGCCAGGGTGGCCAGCATCAGATCGGTGGCGAAGATCCGGCCCCGCAGCCGGTCCGGCACCTCGGCCTGGAGGGCGAAGTTGGAGAGGATCCAGTTGGTACCGCCCGCGAAGTGCGCGACGAAGACCAGCACGAGCACCAGGGGGAACCAGGGGCTGAACGCGACACCGACGTAGCCGAGGCCGTAGAGGGCCATCGACAGCGCCAGACCGGGCAGCAGCCAGGACCGGTGAGTCAGCAGCGGCCGGGTCACGAACGGGCCGACCAGGGCGCCGGCACCGCGGACCGCGAAGAGCAGGCCGGCCCCGAGCGCCCCCGCGCCGTGCGCCGCGGCGATCAGCGGGAAGACGGTCAGCACGCCGTTGCCGAGCCCGACCGCGGACTTCACCGTGACCAGGGCGAGCAACCGGGGCCGGGCGGCGATGTGGCCGAGCGCCTCGCGCATCGCGTGGACCGGGTGCGCCGGCGCCGCGCCGGCCCCCTGCGGTGCCTGCAGCGGGCGGCGGACCAGCGCGGTCAGCAGACCACCGGCGAGCAGGCAGACCGCGGTCACCGAGAAGCAGACGTACGGGCCGAAGGCGTTGCTGACCACGCCGCCGAGGGAGGCGCCGAGCACCGTCATGGTGCCCCAGGCGGATCCGGCCACGGCGTTGGCGGCGGGGAGGTCCGCCGGGTCCACCACGTTCGGCAGGGCGGCCGAGGAGGCGGGTGAATAGAACGCCTTCGCCACCGCCATCGCGCCGACCGCGACCACGGCGAGCGGGGCGGTGGCTGCCGAGCGGACCGCGAAGAGCAGCAGGACCGCGACGAGGGAGGCCAGGTTCGCGAAGATCAGGATCTTGCGGCGGTCCACCCGGTCGGCGACCGTGCCGGTGTAGGGGAGCAGCATCGCGTTGATGCCGGTGTCGGCGGCGAGCACCAGGCCGCCCCAGAAGCCGCTGCCGGTGAGCTCGGGCAGCAGGACGAGCAGCGGGACCATGACGAACCAGTCGGCACCGAAGACCACCAGCTCGGCGGCGAACAGTCGGCGGAAGTCACGGTTGCGGGTAAGGACCGAGAGGGCAGGCGGCACGTACGTGAAGATAACTCGTACCCGAGAAGCGGCCGATGCCCGGCACTGAGGCCGGGCATCGGCGTCCTCGGGTGACCCTTACTCCTGGGTCTTGGGCTTGCGCGGCATCTTGAGCACCTCGAACTGGTCGGTGTACCCCCGCAGTGCCCCGCTCGGCGCCGACGGCTTCTCCTCCTCCGTCACCTCGGGTTCGGGCGACGGCGAGGACGACGGCGACGGCTCGGAGGACGGCTCGGGCAGACCGGCCTTGCGGGCCCGCCGGGCGTCGCGCTTGGCCCGCGAGCGCTCCTTCCGGTTCTCCACCAGGGTGTAGAGCGTCGGGACCAGCACCAGGGTGAGCAGCGTCGAGCTGACCAGGCCGCCGATCACCACGATGGCGAGCGGCTGCGAGATGAAGCCGCCCTCGCCGGTGAGGCCGAGCGCCATCGGGATGAGCGCGAAGATCGTCGCGATCGCCGTCATCAGGATCGGCCGGAGCCGGTGGCGACCGCCTTCGATCACCGCTTCCTGTACGCCCATGCCGGCCGCCCGGTAGTGGTTGATCAGGTCCATCAGCACGATCGCGTTGGTCACCACGATGCCGACCAGCATCAGCACACCGATCAGGGCCGGCACACCGAGCGGGGTACCGGTGGCCAGCAGCAGGACGATCGCGCCGGTCGCCGCGAACGGGATCGAGACCAGCAGGATCACCGGCTGCAGGATGCTCCGGAACGTCGCCACCATGATGATGAAGACGATCGCGATGGCGGCCAGCACGGCGAGACCGAGCTGCTGGAACGCCTCCTGCTGGTCGGCGCTGACGCCACCCACCGTGTACGACGCGCCGGGCGGCAGGTCGAGCGCGGAGAGCTTCGCGGTCAGGTCCTTGTTGACCGTGGTGAGACTGGATCCGGTGACGGTGCCGGTGACCGTGGCGGTCCGGTCGCCGTCCACCCGGGTCACCTGCTCCGGGCCGTCCACCTGCTTGACGTCGGCGACCTGGTCCAGCGGGACCACGCCCTTCGCCGTGGTGAGCGGCAGTGCCTTCAGTGCGTCCGGGTCGGCGGGCGCCGTACCGAACGAGATGACGACGTCCTCGCTGGTGCCGTCGACGGTGATCTGCCCCGCCGGGGCGGACCGGAACGCCGCGGCCACGCTCTGGCCGATCTGCGCCTCGGTGAGGCCCGCGTCCGCGGCGGCCTTCCGGTCCACCACCACGTCCAGCCGCGGCACGCTGGCCGCCAGGGTGGTGTCCACGTCGGTGACGCCGTCGATGCCGGACATCGCGGCACGGACCTGCTCGGTGGCGGTGGTCAGCACGCCGGTGTCGGCGGCCTGCACCTCGACGGAGAGCTCGCTGCTGCCCAGTCCGGAGCTCTCCTGACCGATCTTGATCTCTCCGGCGCCGGTCAGTCCGGCGAACTCGGCCCGCAGCGACTCGGTGACCTCGTCGGCGTCGGCGTCCTCGTCCAGCGCCACGTTGAAGGTGGCCGTGCCGGCGCCGCCCCCGCCCGCGAACGGGTTCGACGAGTTCCCGCCGACGGTGACCTGGTACGTCGTGACGTCGTCCCGCCCGGCCAGGATCGCCTCGACCTTGCGGGCCGCCGCGTCGGTCGCCGCGAGGTCGGTGCCGACCGGCATCTCCTGGCTGACGGTGATGCTGTCCTGGCCGGACTGGTCCAGGAAGTTGGTGTCCAGCCGGGTGAGCAGCCCGCCGGTACCCGCCAGGATGAACAGGCCGATCAGGATCGTGGTCCAGCGGCGGGTGGTGGCGAACCGGATGACCGGCAGGTAGCCGCGCTGCAGCGGGCTACGCAGCTCCTTCTCCTCGGCGGCCGCACGGATCGCCTCGGTGTCGGTGCCGTCGGCCGGCGGCTTGAGGAACCAGTACGCCAGGACCGGCACCACGGTGAGCGCCACCAGCAGCGAGGCGAGCAGGGCCACCGTGACGGTGATCGCGAACGACGAGAAGATCTGCCCGATCAGGCCACCGACCAGGGCGATCGGCGCGAAGACCGCGACCGTGGTGAGCGTCGAGGCGACGACCGCGCCGGAGACCTCCCGGACCGCGGCGAGAATGGCGTGCACCTTCTCCTCGCCGTACTCGAGATGTCGTTTGATGTTCTCCAGGACGACGATCGAGTCGTCGACCACCCGGCCCACCGCGATGGTCAGCGCGCCGAGGGTGAGCAGGTTGAGCGTGTAGTCGCCGATCCAGAGGGCGATCAGCGCGATCAGCACCGAGAGCGGGATGGAGACCGCGGTGACCAGCGTCGAGCGGACGCTGAGCAGGAAGATCAGGATGACCACCACGGCCATCACCAGGCCGAGCAGGCCCTCGGTGGTCAGGCTCTTGATCGAGCGTTCCACGTACGGCGCCTGGTCGGTGATCACCGTGAGCGTGGCACCGGAGTCCTTCTCCAGGTCGGCGAGCATGTCGCGGACCTGATGCGAGATCTCCACCGGGTTGCCGTCCGGGCGCGCGGTGACCGCGATGCCCAGGCTGTCCACCCCGTCGGTCCGGGTGTACGACTCCGCGGCCGGCAGCTTGCTCTCCACCGACGCGACGTCACCCAGCTTCACCGGGCCCCGGGCGCCGGTCACGTAGACGGCCCGCAACTCGTCGAGCGTGGTGATCGGGGTCCCGACCTGCACGGTCAGCGAGTTGTCCCCCTCGGTGACCGAACCGGCCGGGATGGAGACGCCGTTGGCCTGCAACACCGAGGTGAGCGACGCCGGGCTGACCCCGGCCGCACCCATCTTCGCCAGGTCCGGCGTGATCACGACCTGTTCGGCGCGGGCGCCGGTGACCTGGGTGTCGCGGACGCCGGCGATGCCGTTGAGCTCCGGCACCACGGTCTCGTTGAGCTTCGCCAGCAGGTCGCTCTCGCCGGAACCGCCGGAGGCGGCCAGCACGATCGCCGGGATGTCGTCGGTGCCGCCGGCGAAGACCGAGGGGTCGACGTCATCCGGCAGCTGGGACTGGATCCGGTTGATGGAGGTGGTGACCTGATTCACGGCCGACTCGATGTCGGTGCCGTAGTCGAAGAGCACCACCACGCTGGAGACGTTCTCGCGGGAGGTCGACGTCACACTGTCGACGCCGTCGATGCCCTTCACCGCGTCTTCGATGGGCTTGGTGACCTGAGTCTCGACCGCCTCCGGGGAGGCGCCCGGCAGCACCGCGCTGACGAACGCGGCGGGCAGCGTGATCGATGGGAACAACTGCTGTTTCAGGGACGGGATCGCGAAGAGGCCGAAGCCGCTGATCACGATGGCGATCAGGGCGACGAGACCTCGGTTGGCAAGGCTTAGCCGTGTCATGCCTGACATGGGCTCTCCCCCGAGTAAACTTCGTCCGACACTGATAGTTTGCCCCACGCGAACAAATGGTTTTTCGCCGGGGCCCGCTGGTACCGTGCGTCATCAGATGGCATCGTCACGGTCATCAGCGGGTAATCGAAGGAGCGGGCGCTGAGCGAGAAAGAGCAGCTCATCGCTGACATCATGGGCGCACAGATACGCCTGGAGCAGTTGTTCGCGGAGGAACGGTCTGAGCTTCTGTTCTCGTCGCACCTGACGATGGCGCAGCTCAAGATACTGATCCTGCTGGCCCGCAACGGCACCGTCGCCGGCGGCGAGCTGGCCCGGATGCTCGGGGTCGGCGCGGCCGCGCTGAGCGGCATGATCGACCGGCTCGTGGTGCAGGACCTGGTCACGCGCACGGAGGACGTGAACGATCGGCGGGTACGCCGGATCGGTCTGACGAAGGCGGGCGCCGAAATCATCGACGGCATCATGACCGCCGGGATGGCGAGACACCGCGAGCTTCTCAGCCGGCTCACAGCCGAGGAGCTCGCGGTGGTGAATCAGGCGATCGGCCTGCTGTTGCGCGAGGCCGCGTCAGGCCAGCTCTAGCGCCTTCGCCGCGAGCAGGGCGTCGTTCGCGATCACGGTCGGCGACGGAGCGGTCGAGATGGCCCACTCCGGGTCCTTCAGACCGTGCCCGGTGACCGTGCAGACCACGCGCGAACCCGCCGGGATCCTGCCCGCCCCGGCCTGCTGGAGCAGACCCGCCACGCTGGCCGCGCTGCCCAGCTCGACGAAGACACCGACCTCGCGGGCGAGCAGGCGGTACGCGTTCAGGATGTCCCGGTCGGTGACCGCCGAGATCAGGCCGCCGGAGGAGTCCCGGGCGTCCAGCGCCTTGGTCCAGCTCGCCGGGTTGCCGATCCGGATCGCGGTGGCGATCGTCGACGGCTGCTCGACCACCTTGCCGGTCACGATCGGGGCCGCGCCGGAGGCCTGGAAGCCGTACATCTTCGGCAGCCTCGTGCTGTTGCCGGCCGCCTGGTCCTCCTGGTAGCCCATCCAGTAGGCGGAGATGTTGCCGGCGTTGCCGACCGGGAGGCAGTGGATGTCCGGCGCGTCGCCGAGCGCCTCGATGATCTCGAAGGCGGCGGTCTTCTGCCCGTGCAGGCGGAAGATGTTCACCGAGTTGACCAGGGCGACCGGGTAGTCCTGGGAGAGCTTCGAGGCGAGCGACAGGCAGTCGTCGAAGTTGCCGTCCACCTGGAGCAGCCGGGCGCCGTGCACCAGGGCCTGGGCCAGCTTGCCCAGCGCGATCTTGCCCTGCGGCACCAGCACCGCGCAGGTGATCCCGGCGCGGGCGGCGTACGCGGCCGCGGACGCGCTGGTGTTGCCGGTCGAGGCGCAGATGATCGCCTTCGCGCCGTCCTCGACCGCCTTGGACACGGCCATGGTCATGCCGCGGTCCTTGAACGATCCGGTCGGGTTCGCGCCCTCCACCTTGAGGTAGACGTCGGCGCCGGTGCGCTGGGAGAGGACCGGTGCCGGCACGAGGGGTGTGTTCCCCTCGTGCAACGTGACCACCGGGGTGGTCTCGGACACCGGCAGACGGTCCCGGTACGCCTCGATCAAGCCCCGCCACATGGCCGTTCTCCTTCACTCAAGCCGAAAGTCTCACGCAGGACGATGACAGACGGCCTCGACGTTGTTGCCGTCCGGGTCCCGCACGAAGGCCCCGTAGTAGTGCTCGTGGTACTCAGGATGGAGCCGAGGCTCGTGCAGAACCTCGGCTCCCAACGCCACCGCCGCCTGGAAGAAGGCGTCGACCGCGGCCCGGTCGGGCGCCGCGAAGGCGATGTGCGACTCCCGGTTGTTGAGATCCTCACCGGCCGCGTCGGCATTGCCGATCCAGAAATCCGCGTGGTCGGTGCCGTAGCCGATGGCCACCGTGAAATCCATCAGGCGAGTTCCGCCCAACGGGGCCAGGACCGCGTCGTAGAACGCGGCGCTGGCCTGCAGGTCGGTGCACTGGAAACCCACGTGGTCGAGCACTAGCCGGCCCCGCCCTCGACGCGCAGCACACTCGCGATCGAGCGGACGATGTCCAGCGACCCCAGCGCCTCGACGGTGGCCGCCAGCGCGGCGTCCGGGGCGCTGTGGGTGACGATGACCAGCTTCGCGTCGTCCTCACGGCCGGACTGCCGGACCGTCGCGATGGAGACCTCGTGCTGGGCGAAGACGCCGGCCACGGTGGCCAGCACGCCCGGGCGCTCGGCCACGTCGAGCGAGATGTGGTACCGCGTCATCGACTCGCCGATCGGGCGTACCGCGAGCTGGGCGTAGTTGCTCTCGCTCGGCGCACGGGTGCCGGTGAGCTTGTTACGGGCCGCCGCGACGATGTCGCCCAGCACCGCGCTGGCGGTCGGGCGCCCGCCGGCACCGCGGCCGTAGAACATCAGCGGGCCGGCCCCCTCGGCCTCCACGAAGACCGCGTTGTAGGCGTCGCCGACGCCGGCCAGCGGATGCGTGAGCGGGATCATCGCCGGGTGGACCCGGACGGAGACCGTGTCCGCGCCGCGCTGCGCGATGCAGAGCAGCTTGATCGTGCAGCCCATCTCCTTGGCACTGGCCATGTCGCCGGCGGTGACCGAGGTCATGCCCTCGCGGAACACGTCCGCGGCGGTGACCCGGGTGTGGAACGCCAGCGAGGCGAGGATGGCGGCCTTGGCGGCGGCGTCGAAGCCCTCCACGTCGGCGGTCGGGTCCGCCTCCGCGTACCCGAGCTCGGTCGCCTCCTCCAGCGCCTCGTTGAAGCCCGCGCCTGTGGCGGCCATCGAGGAGAGGATGAAGTTGGTGGTGCCGTTCACGATGCCGGTGACCGCGGTGACCCTGTCCCCGTGCAGCGACTCGCGCAGCGGCCGCAACAGCGGGATCGCGCCCGCCACCGAGGCCTCGTAGTACAGGTCCGCGCCACCCTCGGCGGCCGCGTCGTGCAGGGTGCCGCCGTCCTCGGCGAGCAGCGCCTTGTTCGCGGTGACCACGCTCTTGCCCGCGCGCAGCGCCTCGACCAGCCAGGTCCGGGCCGGCTCGATGCCGCCGACGACCTCGATCACGACGTCCACGTCGTCGCGCTTGATCAGGCCGAGGGCGTCGGTGGTGAAGAGCGCGGGGTCGACCGGCAGGTCGCCACGGTCACGGCCGAGCCGCCGGACCGCGATCCCGGCGATCTCCAGCGGAGCGCCGATCCGGGCGGTCAGGTCGTCGGCCTGCTCGTGCAGGAGGCGTACCACTTCGGTGCCGACGGTGCCACAGCCGAGCAGGGCGAGGCGCAGTGCCGGTTTGCCGTTCATCCAACATCCAATGCAAGCAGGTCGTCCTCGGTCTCGCGCCGCACGATGACGCGGGCGGCGCCGTCGCGCACCGCCACCACGGGAGGCCGGGGAACGTGGTTGTAGTTGCTGGCCATGCTCCGGCAGTAAGCACCGGTACCCGGGACGGCAACAAGATCTCCTGGCTGCACGTCGGCGGGCAGGAATTCATCCTTCACGACGATGTCCCCGGACTCACAATGTTTTCCCACAACGCGGGCGAGCATCGGCTCCGCCACGCTGGCCCGGTTCGCCACCGTCGCCGAGTACGACGCGTCGTACAGGGCGGTCCGGATGTTGTCGCTCATCCCGCCGTCGACGCTCACGTACGTCCGGATCCCGTCGACGTCCTTGACCGTGCCCACCTCGTAGAGGGTGAAGACAGCCGGCCCGACGATCGCCCGGCCCGGCTCGATGGAGAGGTGCGGTACCCGCAGCGAGGCCAGCTCGCACTCCGACTCGACGATCTTGTTGATCCGCTTGGCCAGGTCGCCCGGCGTGGACGGGTCGTCCTGCGAGGTGTACGCGATGCCGAACCCGCCGCCCAGGTCAAGCTCGGGCAGCTCCACCCCGCGCGCGTCCCGGACCTGCGCCTGCAGCTCCAGGATCCGCCGGGCGGCCACCTCGAACCCGCTGGTGTCGAAGATCTGCGAGCCGATGTGCGAGTGCAGTCCGCGCAGGTCCAGCACGCCCTCGTCGAGGATCCGCGCGCAGGCGGTGAACGCCGCGCCGCCGGCGAGCGAGAAGCCGAACTTCTGGTCCTCGTGCGCGGTCGCGATGAACTCGTGGGTGTGTGCCTCGACACCGACGGTGACCCGGACGAGTACGCCCGGGCGGCGGCCCGTCTCCCGCGCCAGCGCGGTCAGCCGCTCGATCTCGTGGAACGAGTCCACGATGATCCGGCCCACCCCGGCGTCCAGCGCCCGGCGCAGCTCGGCGACCGACTTGTTGTTGCCGTGGAAGCCGATCCGCTCGGCCGGGAACCCTGCCGAGAGCGCGGTGGCGAGCTCGCCACCGGAGCAGACGTCGAGGAAGAGACCCTCCTCCTCGATCATCCGGACGACCGCCCGGCAGAGGAAGCTCTTGCCGGCGTAGTAGACGTCGGCGCCCTCGAACGCGGCGGCGAAGTCCCGGCAGCGGGCCCGCAGATCCTCCTCGTCCAGGAGGTACGCCGGGGTGCCGAACTCGGCCGCCAGCTCGGTGGCGTCGACGCCGCCGACCCGCAGGACCCCGGAGTCGCCCCGGCTCACCGTGCGGGACCAGAGCTGCGGGAGGAGGGCGTTCACGTCCTCCGGCGTCCGCAGCCAGACCGGCCCGTGACCACCGAGGTCGCCGTGGAGCGCCCCGGCCTCGTGTGCGCGCATGCCCTACATCCTCTCCGGCGCCGAGACCCCGAGGAGGCTCAACCCGTTCGCCAGTACCGTTCGGGTGGCCTCCACCAGCCAGAGCCGGGCCCTGGTCAGGTCGGTCGCCTCCTCGTCGCCCTGGGGCAGCACCCGGCAGGCGTCGTAGAACCGGTGGTAGTCGGTGGCGACCCGCTCCTCCAGGTACACCGCGATCCGGTGCGGCTCGCGCAGCTCGGCCGCGGTGGCGACCACGGCGGGGAACTCGCCGAGCGTCTTGAGCAGGTTGTTCTCCCGCTCGTGGGAGAGCAGGCCGGGGTCGAGGTCGTCGCCGCGGCCGATGCCCAGCTCGCCGGCGTTGCGCAGCAGCGAGGCGATCCGGGCGTGCGCGTACTGGACGTAGAAGACCGGGTTCTCGCTGGACTTGCGGGTGATCTCCTCGATGTCCAGGGTCAGCATCGAGTCGGTGGAGGAGCGGGCCAGCGAGTACCGCGCGGCGTCCGCGCCGACCGCCTCCAGCAGCTCGTCCAGCGTGATGATGTTGCCGGCCCGCTTGGAGAGGCGGACCGGCTGACCGGCCCGGACCAGGTTGACCAGCTGGCCGATCAGGATCTCGATGTTCTGCGCCGGGTCGTCGCCCGCACACGCCGCGATCGCCTTGAGCCGGCCGATGTAGCCGTGGTGGTCGGCGCCGAGCAGGTAGACGCAGCGGTCGAAGCCGCGCTCCCGCTTGTTGATGTAGTACGCCGCGTCCGCCGCGAAGTAGGTCTTCTCGCCGTTCGACCGGATCAGCACCCGGTCCTTGTCGTCGGTGAAGTCGGTGGTACGCAGCCAGATCGCGCCGCCGTCCTCGAAGATGTGCCCCTGCTTACGGAGCGTGTCGATGGCGTGCTCGACCGCACCGCCGTCGTGCAGCACCTTCTCCGAGAACCAGACGTCGAAGTGCACGCCGAAGCGCTCCAGGCTCTCCCGGATCTCCGTCAGCATCAGCGCGTACCCGCGGGACCAGAAGACCGGCAGCGCGGTCTCGGCGGGCTGCCCGGCCAGTCCCGGATCCTCGGCGAGGATCTGCTGGGCGATCTCCGCGATGTAGTCGCCGCCGTAGCCGTCCTCCGGGGCCGGCTCGCCGTTGGCCGCCGCGTAGAGCGAGCGGGCGAAGCGGTCCACCTGGGCGCCCGCGTCGTTGATGTAGTACTCGCTGGTCACCTCGGCGCCCGCGGCGGTCAGCACCCGGCGCAGCGAGTCGCCGACCGCGGCCCAGCGGGTGTGGCCCAGGTGGATCGGCCCGGTCGGGTTCGCCGAGACGAACTCCAGGTTGATCCGCTGGCCCTGCAGCGTGGTGTTCCGCCCGTACGCCTCCCCGGCCTCGACCACGGTGCGCGCGATCGTGCCGGTGACCGCGGCGTCCAGCCGGATGTTCAGGAAGCCGGGACCGGCGATCTCCACGGACGTGATGCCCGGGCGCCCGCTCAGCTCCTCGGCGAGCGCGGCGGCCAGTTCACGCGGCGCGACCCCGGCCTTCTTGCCCAGCTGCAGCGCGAGCGTCGACGCGTAGTCCCCGTGCTCGGGGTTCCTCGGTCGCTCCATCACCGTGGTGGTGGGCAGCACGGCCACATCGAGGCCACGCGTCTCGAAAACGGCACGAGCGGCTGAGAGAACGGTGTCAGCAAGGTTGGCGGGAGTCACCGACCCATGCTATCGGGGGTAGACTTCGGCGTTCGGCGGCCGCCCCTTCACCCATATATCGAATCGACGAGGCACGATGAGTATGAGCACGCCGGGTCCCGAACGGGTCCCGTCCACCGTCAAGGTCGGCAAGACGACCGGTCAGGGTAAGCCTCCCACAGGCAAGCCCGGCGCGGCCCGTCCCGGCGCGAACAAGCCCGGATCCGGCAAGGGTGGCAAGGGCCGTAAGGTCGTCACCCCGGTCAAGGTGAGCGGAGGCCGCAACTGGGGCCCGATCGCCGTCGCCGGTGTCGTGGTGCTCATCGCCGTCGGCATCATCGGCTACGGCGTCTTCGCCTCGGTCAAGGGCTCCCGCGACTGGACCGAGAAGATGGCCGACATCAGCGGCGTCGTCAACTACCGCGCGCAGAAGAACACGCTGATCGACGACCGGACCCACAAGGACGGCACTCTCACGTACGTGACCACCCCGCCGGTCGGTGGCGCGCACAACTCGGTCTGGCAGAACTGCATGGGTGACATCTACACCTCGCCGATCGCCAACGAGCACGCGGTGCACAGCCTCGAGCACGGCGCGGTCTGGGTGACGTACAAGGAGGGCCTCGCCGCCGACCAGGTCGCCGTCCTGCAGAAGGAGGTCGAGGGCACGGACTACATGTTCATGTCCCCGTACGCCGGGCTGGACCACAACGTGTCCGTGCAGGTGTGGGGCTACCAGCTCAAGGTCGACGACGTGAACGACCCGCGGATCGCCGAGTTCATCAAGGCCGCCCGGGTGAAGGCCTCGATGGAGCCGGGCGCGGCCTGCTCCGGCGGCAACACCAACTCCGACCCGGTCACCTCGGCCGCCTCGGACGGCTCCACCACGATGAACCCCTCCACCGGCAGCTGATGACCCCCACGACAGACGCCTCCTCCGACGCCGCCACGGCGTCGGAGGAGCTCTCCGGCACCCCCGCCCGGCGACGGTTCGGCTACACCGCCGTCGCCCTCCTGCTGCTGGGCCTCCTGCTCGGCGTCGGCGGCGGCCTGGTCATCCCCCATTTCCGTACGCCCGGCGAGAACTCCGTCGAGGCCGGCTTCCTCCGCGACATGTCCACCCACCACGCGCAGGCCGTGGAGATGTCGATGCTCGCCCACTCCGGCTCGGACACCCCCGGCATCGTCACGCTGGCGAACGACATCGCGCTCACCCAGCAGGCCCAGATCGGCTACATGCAGGCCTGGCTCCGCGACTGGAACCTGGACCCGACCGGCAGCCAGGAGCCGATGGCGTGGATGCCCGGCTCCGACGGCTCGGTCGTCGACGGCCTGATGCCCGGCATGGCCACCGCCGACCAGATGGCGTCCCTGCGCAAGGCCACCGGTAAGGAGCTCGACGTCCAGTTCCTCACCCTGATGCGCCAGCACCACCTCGGCGGCATCCACATGGCCCAGGAGGCCGAGAAGCTCTCCACCAACAAGAACGTCGACTGGATCGCCGACAGCATGGTCACCGCCCAGCAGGGCGAGATCCAGCTGATCGACACCCTGCTCAAGCAGGCCCAATCCAGCTGACCGCCGACACGGCGGAACCGATTGGCGGTGGTTCCCGGGAGCCTGCTAGGCTTCTGAACCACTGGGCCCCCGTAGCTCAGGGGATAGAGCGTCGCCCTCCGGAGGCGAAAGCGCAGGTTCGAATCCTGCCGGGGGCACGATGTGATTGGGCACCTGTGCCAGCGGAGAGCGCTGGCCGGTGCCCATCGTGCTTTCCTTCCTGAGGCCCGAGCCTCAGACTCCGCGCCGTGGGGCTCCGCCCCCGGATCCCCGATCGCCCCGGTGGTCACGCTTCGGCGGCTCGGCTCGCGGTCCTTCGCTCAGAAGCATGCTGGGACGGGCTGTATGACGTGCTGTGAAGCATTGTCGGCGCCGCATCGGGAATGACCGAGGCGTTGGCTCCCGGACTGTCGTCTGAGGGCCAACGCCTTCGGGGTGGGGCTACGGGATGGGGACGCGGGATCTGGTGTGGCTGGGGGCGGTCCACTCGTACTGGGGGATCGCCTCGGTCAGGGCGTCGGGGGTCGGATCGACGCCGATGCCGGGGGCCGTGGGGACCGGGATGGAGCCGTTCTCGATGAGGAAGGGCGGGGTGATGTCGTTCTTGAAGAAGCGGGTGGAGGCCGACAGGTCGCCGACCAGCTCGGCGAAGTCGGGGAGGGCGGCCAGGGCGATGTTGGCGGCGCGGCCGATGCCCGTCTCCAGCATGCCGCCGACCCAGACCGGGATGCCACGCTCCCGGCAGACATCGTGAATCTTGCGGGCCTCGAGGTAACCGCCGACGCGGCCCGGTTTGATGTTGATGATCTGTGCGGCGCCCTGCTCGATCGCCTGGACGGCCCGCTCCGGTGAGGTGATCGGCTCGTCCAGGCAGATCCGGGTCCTCAGGCGCCGTGCCAGTGCGGCGTGGCCCGCCATGTCGTGCTCGGCGAACGGCTGCTCGATCATCAGCAGGTCGTACTCGTCGAGCCGGGCCAGGTGGTCCGCGTCGGCCATCGTGTAGGCGCCGTTCGCGTCGACCTGCAACGGCACCTCGTCGCCCAGCTTCTCGCGGACGGCCCGGACCCGTTCCACGTCCCGGCCGGGTTCGATCTTCAGCTTGATGCGCTGGTAGTGCTCCTCGTTCCAGTACCGATCGACGGTCCGCAGCAGTTCGTCCATCGGCATGAGGCCGACCGAGACGCCCGCCTTGACCGAGGTGGACTCGGCACCGAGGAAGTCGGCGAGCGAGCGTTGATCCTCCCGCAGTTGAGCGTCGAGGATCGCGGTCTCCAGGGCGGCCTTGGCCATCGGATTGCCGGGAACCTTCCGGAACAGCTCGTTGGCCTGCTCCGCCGAGACCTCGCCCAGACTCGCGACCAGCGGGATGAGCTCGTCGCGAAGCATCGTGACGGCGCCGGCGATGCATTCGGCCGAGTAGATCGGCTCGGCCGTCGCGGCGCACTCGCCCCAGCCGATCGCGCCGTCCCGGGTGTGGACGCCGACCAGGAGCGCCTCGCGGTAGTACTCGGTGAACACCGAGGTCTGGAACGGCGTGACCAGGGGTAACGTGACCACGCACAGCTTGATCCGCTGGATTCTCAAGGCTCGTACACCGGCCTCACTGCCTCGGGAAGCAGCACGTACTCCCAGGCCTTGCTCATGCCGGCGACTCGGTAACCGTCCGCAATCAGGGACTGGAACCGCTCACGTACGGCTACCCGCTCGGCCTGGATGGCCGCGCGCGCCGTGCCGATGTCCTTAGGCACGACGATCAGCTCCGCCTCGGGGAGGACGGAGGCGTGCCGCCGCATCTCCCCCAGTTCCCCGGCCATCGCCTGGGTCACCCATTCGTTGCGGAGATCCCAGGTGACCAGCAGCCGATCGGTCTCCTGGCCGGTGTTGGCGCCATCGTCGATCCGGCCGTAGAAGTCCGGTTCGTAGGCATCGACGGAGACACCAAGCTTGCACAGATTGAAGTACGCGTTGCGGGATACCAATGGGTCAAAGGTCCACGTGATTGTTTCTATGTCACGCGTTAGAGCCCATCGGAGCTGATGCCGCTTCATCGCGTAGCCAATCCCGCGACTACTCAGCGCAGGCAGAACGCCGGCCATATACGAGTGGAGCTGATCCGGACGGCCATCAGTGAGGGAACCGAACATCCCCACCGTGCAGCCGAGCAGCTTGCCACCTCGATAGGCGCCCACCACGTAGTTCCCCGAGTGGGAGAGCGCACGCAGTAGGCTGGTACTCATCACCTCACCGCGAGCGGCTTCACTCCGCGCGCCCCAGACCTCGTGCAACAGCCCGGCCGCCTCGGCCAGTTGCTCATTGGACTTGAGAGCAACCAACTCAAGGTCGGGTACTGCCCCTTGTGCATCCGTGGTGGATTCCAGCTCCGCCACGGCACCTCCGGTCGTCACCACCGCTACCTCGCGATCTCAGCCCAGGTGCGAGCAGAGTCCATGTCAGGGCGAGGTCTTTGGTGCCCTTACCTTCGACATCGGAGCAGCCCTCAGGCTTGAGCCCTGCTCGCAGCCAAATTGAGGGGACCCTACAGCGAAATAAGGCCACTGGGAATTACCCCCAAGTACCCCACCTGTTGCGCCAGTCCGATTCTAGAACATTCCCCCTGATCAGCGACCGGAACACTTCGATCCACGGGGACACCGAGAGCGCCACGCGGCACGGGAATCTTCGCTCTAACGGATTAAGCCGATTCGGACGAATCACCCTCGCGTCAGCTGAACAGCGGTGTACCCTCTGCGGCCCTTTCCACCAGCGCGGCGGCCATCGCCATCTGATCGCGGATGCGCCGGACGGACGCGTCCCACTGGCGGGACAGGCCCGGCCGGCTCTCCAGTCCCTCCCAGATGGACAGCCCCGCCCCGCCCAGCCGGGCCGCCGGCATCCAGAGGTGCAGTAGGTGATCCACGGCCGGCCGCAGGCGCCGGACGCTCTGGGACGGCTCGTCCACCCCGATCTGACTCCCCTCGATCACCGTCATCAGCGCGGTCAGCAGCCAGTCGTGCAGTGCCAGATCCTCACAGAGCGCGATGATGTCGGGCATCGCCATCCGGCCCAGCACCAGGCGGACGGTTCGCAGGCCGTCGTCGTGGACCGAGAACCGGATGCGGGGGGTCTCGGTGGCCTCGTCGGTCAGGACGGCCCAGCGCAGCACCGTACGGCGGGCCCGGACCGGTGGCCGGCGGTCCAGTACCGGCGAGCCCTGGACCTCGGCGATCAGCCGGTTGCAGAGCGAACCCATGCCCATCGTCGACTGCGAACGGTCCGCGACGAGGTGGGCCGCCGCCGACCCGGGCAGGTCGATCCGGCCCAGCGACTCGACCACCCCGGGCCGGGCGAGATAGTGGCCCCAGGACTGGCGGTGCCCGCCGATGACCGGGTCGATCTGCGCGACGACCGAGCCCTGCAGGACACGGCCGCCGGTCAGGCACACCCGGCCCGAGAGCGTGCCGACGCCGCGCACCTTGGCACCGGAGCGGGCGGCGATCCGGCAGTCCACCCCGGTGAACGTCTGCGGGCTGACGGCGTAGCTGATCGGCCGCTCCGAGACGCGTACCCGCTCGCCCGCCATCAGAGCCAGCGCGTTCTCCGCCAGGTCTCGCGGCACGCTGCCGGAGTGCCGCAGAGCGGCGGTCTGCACCTCACCGAGGATCAGCACCGCGCACCGCTCCCGTGTCCACGAAGAGGTACTCGATCCGGTCGACGACCGAGGCGGCCGGATCGATCCCCTCGTCGGCACCGCGCGCGCCGATCTGGGCGAGCACCGCGGGATCGACCGCGACCTGCTGCAGGATGGTCCGGACCGCGTTCTCGATCGGGAGGAACAACGGTGCGCAGACGGTCATCGTCCGGTAGGCGTTGAAGGGCGCCGGCCGCTTGGTGACCTGCATGACCATGGGCAGGTCCGTCCAGTGCTGGGGCAGTTCCTCGGGCATCGGGACGGGCACGGCCACCCGGCGTCCGTTGTCCCGGAGCACGCCCAGGCGCAGCAGTTGCCAGGTGGCCGCCAGCATCGAACAGGACCAGAGCCGGCGGCCCCGGCCCTCGTCCCGCCACAGCTCGATGTCGGCGAAGATCGAATGGTTCAGCGCGGCGTTCTCGGCGGGCGGTACCCAGGTCACCGGGCTCTTCATCGCCTCGTGCTGCTCGGTCGCCGGCGACCGCTGGCCGTTGCACAGCCAGCCGGTCTGGCGTACCGGCGGGCGGGCCGCGGTAGTGTCCGGCGGTGGGTCCTCGACCAGGCGGGCCTCCACCAGACCGGCCGGGGAGAGCGAGGCCGGCAGGCGTTCGGGCTCGGCCTGATCGGCGACGCCGGCCGGGACCCCGCTGTCGGCGCAGCCCGACTCGCGGGCCAGATAGTCGATCTCCAGATCGCTGGCGTGGGCGGCCTTGAGCAGTTTCGGGATCAGGGTGCGGGGCGTCTCCGGCACCGCGAAGTAGTCGTCGATCAGCACGCAGGTGCTGATCCGTGGGGTACGGCCGGGGAAGAGGTCACCGCAGGCCTCCCGGGCGGCCTGCGCCCACCGGGCGATCCGGCGGAAGTGACCGATGAAGAACTCCTCGTCCTGTCGCAGGTCCGGGGCGTAGAAGTGACCCAGCTCGATGGAGAGGTGGGCGAGCGGCACCGACTCGACCCGGCTGTCCGCCGTCGACTCGAAGAACTCGGCGTCGGCTCTCATGCGCCGGCCCACATGTCGTCGCTCGCCAGGTTGACGGCGAGCTCGTCGAAGGCGGCCACCGTCGAGCCGTTGGCGATGTCCCGGGCGACCACGTCGTTGTCGGAGAGCAACTGCTCCCGCCACTGCAGGACCGGGTCGAGCGGCACCGAGCCGAGCAGCGCCCGGCGGCCCACCCCGTGCTGCCCGGCGAGACGGCGCAGGTCCTGGTCACAGTCGCGCAGCCAGGCCACCTGTGCCGGGCGCAGGCCGCGCAGCTCGGCCGAGTCCGGGTCGACCACGGCGGTCCGGACGAAGCGGATCGCCGCGGCCAGCCGCTTGCGGTCGTGGCCGGCGCGCTCACCGGTGTCCAGGATGCCGTCCCGGCCGTGCACCAGGCCGCCGGCCGCCGGGATGTGCTGCCGGGTCCAGCGATGGAAGACCAGCCAACGGGCCACCACGCCGCGCAGCGCGACGTCGGCGGTCGCCTCCAGCACCATCTGGGTCGCGTACGACCGGCCGGCGCTCAGATCGATGAGGCACATGTCGAACTCCTCGTCCAGCGCGAGGAGCAGCCGGATGCACCGGCGCAGTGCCTCCTTGTCCGGCCGGAACTCGCCGCCGTCCTGATCGCCCGGGAAGAGCATCAGCTGACCGGCGCCGGGCGGCCGGTTGCGCAGGCTGGCCCGGGCCGACCGGTTCCAGATGTCGATCCGCCGGGGTTCCTCGACGGCCGCCTGGTGGTCCTGCTCCATGAGGTAGGAGTGCATGCCACCGCCCTGGGTGACGCCCCGGGTCGCCTCGTTGATCTGGAAGATGGATCCGGCCGTGGGAGAGCCGAAGTCGAAGTCGAGGTAGCAGACCTCGGCGCCGGCCAGCGCACGCCGGTAGACGACGTTGCAGCTGGTTACCGACCGACCGGTGCCACCCTTGTCGGACGCCGCGAAGACCAGCACCGTTATTCCCCGACCTCGAACTCCCGGGCCGCGGCTAGTTTGTCCAGCTCGCGTAAGACCTCCAGGGTCAGCGCGGCGGAGGTGCCGGGACGGGTCGCCATCAGGCGGCGGGCCCGGCGCAGTCCGATCGACTGCCGGGTGAGGCTTTCGCGCAGCGCCGGACCGCCCGAGCCGGAACCGCGGAGCTGCTCCTCGTCGAAGACGTCCTCGGCCTCGATCAGCAGCTCGGCGGCGACGTCGGCGAGCACCACACCGGAGGGTGGCGTGCCCTGCACCAACTCGGCCGCGGTGGCCATGCACTGCACCACCCGGTTCGTGTGGTACCAGCTCGGCTCGGTGCGCTCCGGGAGCGTGGGATAGACGTTGGCCGGGTTGTCCCACAGGCCCGCGCCCTTGCCGTTTCGCAGCCGCCGTTGCTCCAGGTGCCCCCAGATCCGGTCGGTCAGGTCCAGCAACCGGGCGCGCAGCCGGTGGTCGTTGACCCGCTGAGCGACCGATAGTGATCGGCCCAGCAGCAGCGTGCCCAGCTCGCCCATCCGCCAGCCGACCCGGGGCGACTCCGGGCCGCCCAGGCTCTCGGCCCCGTTGAACTGGATCCAGGTCCCGGGGTGGTGCAGCAGCAGCGCGGGGTCGTCGGCGAGCGGGCGCCGCCGGATCCGGCCCCGGTCGGCCAGGTCCTCCAGGATCCGGGTGAGCCGTTCCAGGTCGGAGTCGGGAGCACCGCGGTCGGCCAGCGCGTGCCGGACCAGGGAGAGCACCAGGAGGCTGTAGTAGTCGCTCTCCTCCTCGTCCGTCGTCCGCCAGGGCAGGTCCTCGATCGGCCAGCGCTCCTCGCCGAGGGTGGCGACCGTCGACCAGTACCGCTGGGCGAGGTCCCACTGCAGGTTGAGCGTACGAGCGAGCAGCTGCTGCTCGTCGTCGAGCAGGCCGACCCGCCGGGTCGCCGGGTCGAAGAGCTCGCGGATGCCGTCCACCGCGACGACGGTGAAGTAGAGGTAGGGCGCCGACTCGGCGTGGCCCACCTGGGAGTAGACGGTGCTCCCGGTCTTCACCGGCTCGGAGTCCCTGACGATCCCCCACGACCAGCCGCACTCGAAGAGGAGATCCCGGTTCTCCAGCAGGTCGGCCACCGTGGCGTCGTTCGGGCTCAGCTCGCGGAGGCCGGCCATCACGTCGCTCAGTCCCTCGCGGATCCGGTTGACCACCGCCGGCGAGTATCCGTCCGGGCTGGCCTTCTCGCAGAGCACCCGGCCCTCCGAACTGTCGGCCCGGAAGATGTTGACGGTGAAGCTGCGCTGCAGGCCGGCCATCGCCGCGGTGAGCCGATCCCGGGCGAGGCGTTCGACGTTGTCGACCTCGGCACGGTTGCTCGCGCGCTGTACCTGGTTGCGGTAACTGCGGGCGAACCGGATGACCGCGGTGGCGAGCACGACCGAGACGGCGAAGGCGTCCACCACCTCGACCGCCTTCTGCTCCTCCGTGGCCGGGCGCTGCTCGCCGATCGGAGTACTCACGTAGGTGCCGACGGAGAAGACCGGCAGCTTGCTCTCCGCGTCCGTGTAGGTCTCGAAGTACTGCGCGAGCAGGCGGATGATCCGCTGGGGGATCTCCACCGCGCTGCCGAAGGCGGAGAGCGCGGCGCAGACGTCGGGCCGGGTCTCATCCGGCCGGTCGAAGCGGATGTCGTCCAGCCGGATCGGCGGCAGCAACAGACAGAGCAGCATCTCGGCGTCGCTGATCGAGTTACGGCCGGACCGGTCGTCCCAGGTGAACTCCGTGCCCGCCCCGCACCATTTGGACAGGGATTTCCACACCGACAACAATTCCTGGCGGGGCTGAAGTCTCATTGGCCGGAACCCACCGTTCGTCCACTATTAGAAATACGACCGATTCCACCCTAGCTCCGCGACTAGAGGCGCACCGCGAATCCCGTGGAAAGACCAGCCTTCCATCAACCGTCCCACTATCGCAACATTGATCTTCGACAATTGGTAGTGTCGTTTCCGGCATGACCATCCGAGCAACGCCCGGTGCCGAAATGCCAGCACATTGCCCCATTCTGGCGGGAGGATGCCGGTTTTCACCATGCCGCCTATCACCATCCTGCACTGCCGCGACCTCCTGACCGTCACGCGCTCCCTTCCGGACGGAACGCACTCCCTTCCCGGCCCGAAGAAGTCGATCAATGATCGATTGCGGACAATTGTCGGCGACAATGCCCCGCAACTCGTCATCGTCACCGGCAATCTCGCCGAGCGCGCCACCTCCGCCGAGTACGACCTCGCATACCAGGCGCTGGAGGCGTTACGGGACACTCTGGGCCTTCCGCCGGAACGCGTCGTCCTGGTGCCCGGGAGCAGCGACGTCAACCGGCTCAAATGCCAGGCGTACTTCCTGCAGTGCGCGGCGGACGAGGCCGAGCCCGCGGCGCCGTACTGGGAGAAGTGGCAGCCGTTCTCCACGCTGCTGCGCCGTTTCCACGGCGCCGACCTGCCCAAGGACCAGCCGTGGACCATCAGCGACCACCCCGGGCCACGGGTGGTCGTCGCCGGCCTGAACTCCACGATGGCCCTGACCCACCGGCCCGGCGACGAGAACGGCTGCCTCGGCGCGGAGCAGCTCGCCTGGTTCGCCGAGCAGCTCTCCACCCCCGAGCGCCGGGACTGGCTGCGGATCGGGGTACTGCACCACCGGCCGGACGGCGACGTCCACCAGCTGACCGACGGCGAGCACCTGGCCGGCGTACTCGGACCGCACCTGGACCTGCTGGTGCACGGCCAGCAGAGCGGGCCGGAGGTGGCGCTGCTCGGGCCGGACGAGGTACCGGTGCTCGGCACGGCGCACGACTGGCAGCTGATCGAGGCGTACCCGGATCGGATCCGGACCCGCCGGCTGCCACCGGCGGAGCCCACGGTGACCGGGCCGATCCTGCTGCCGCATCCGCCGCCGCGGAGCCCGGCTCCCCGGTCGATCCCGCCGGAGCCGCCCTCGGAGCTGCGCCGGCTGGCGGAACGGGTGGCGGAGGTGTGCCGGCTGCGGCAGCACGGCGCGGACGTCGCGCTGATCATGCCGCCGGACGCCACCCCCGCGATGGCGTACCTGCGCATCTCACCGGATCCCAGCCGGGGCGACCGAGGGCCGGCCGAGCAGCACCCGGTCGGCGTCTGCGCCGGCACCCCGGCGCGGGCGGACGTCGACTGGTTCGTCACGGTGCTGGCCCGGTTCCGGACCAACGGGTCCGGCCGGACCGCGAACCTGGTGCACGCCGGCGAGCCCGCCGGCGACGAGCTGCGCGCGTGGGCCCACGCGCGGGACGTCGATCTGATCACCTTCTCCGACTTCCAGCTCGGCCCGGATCTCGACCGGTTCGCCGAGCACCAGGCCGCGCTGCTGGACGGTGACCCCGTCTACCCGTCGGCCTCGTACGTCCCGCAGCGCTACACCGAGTTCCTGAGCGAGACGTCCACACCGTCCGAGGCCGCCCCCTCCACCGACCTGCTCGCCTGGCTGCGCGGCTGGGTCGACGCCCCGAGCGGCCGGCTGGTCGTGGTGCTGGGCACTTTCGGGCACGGCAAGACGTTCCTGCTGCGCGAGCTGGCCCAGCGGATGGCCGCCGACGGCTCCCGGGCGGTGCCGGTCCTGATCGACCTGCGCAACTTCGAGAAGGCGTACAGCCTGGACGAACTGGTGGCGGTCCAGCTGTCCCGGCACGGTCAGCGGCAGATCGACCTGGACGCCTTCCGCTATCTGCGCCGTGAGGGCCGGGTGGCGCTCTTCTTCGACGGCTTCGACGAGCTGGCCACCCGGGTCAGCTACGACCGGGCCACCAACCACCTGGACACCATCGTGCAGGCCGCCGAGGAGCATGCCAAGGTCATCGTCACCAGCCGGGACCAGCACTTCCTGACCGACGCCGACGTGCTGAACACCCTCGGGGCACAACTCGGCGCGGACCGCCGGGTGATCCGGCTGGCCGACTTCGACGACCACCAGATCCTCGTGTACCTGACCCATCAGCTGCGCGACCCGGAGAGCGCCCGGGCCCGTCTCGACCTGCTGCGCGACATCAAGGATCTGCTCGGGCTCTCCCGCAACCCGCGGATGCTCGGCTTCATCACCGACCTGGGCGAGGAGCAGTTGCTCATCGCCGGTCAGGCGGGCAGCCGGATCACCGCCGCGGACCTGTACCGGCAGGTGCTCGACCGCTGGCTCGGGCACGAGACCCGGCGACTGCGCCGGCTCGGCCCGGGCGCACCGGACGAGGAGGACCTGCTCGACGCCGTCACCCATCTCGCCCTGCGACTCTGGGACTCGCCGGACGACAGCCTCAGCCTGGACGACCTGGGCGCCGCGGCCGCCACGCTGACCCAGCTCACCGCCACCACCGTCGGGCGGGCGGCCACCCTGGAGCCGCAGGAGAGCGCTCATCTGCTCGGCTCCAGCACGCTGCTGGTCCGCTCCGGGAATCAGCGCTTCACCTTCGTCCACCACTCGGTCCGCGAATGGCTGATCGCGAATCACCTGGCCGCGCAGCTGGCGGCGGGCAGCACCGGCGTGCCCGGCCTGGTCGGGCGCTCGATGTCGCCACTCATGATCGACTTTCTGTGCGGTCTGGCCGGGTCGGACACCATGCGGAGCTGGGCCGAGCAGATCCTGGCCGGTCAGCAGCCGATCGCCCGGGGCGCCGGCCGCAACGCCGTCGAGGTGCTCCGGCACCTACGGATGACCACCTCGTCGCCGCTGCACATGCCCGGTTTTGATCTGCGCGGCCAGGACTTCTCGGCCCGCTTCCTGACCGGCGCCGACCTCAGCCGGGCCGACCTGACCGGGGCGAACCTGAACGACACCGACCTGACCAACGCCAAGCTGACCGGGGCCAACCTGACCGGCGCCCGGATGCACCGGGCCAGCCTGCTCGGCGCCGACCTCAGCGGGGCCGAGATGAGCGGCGCCCGGCTGCTCGGCACCGACCTGACCGGGGCCACGCTCACCGGGGTACGGATGCGGCGTACCGCGCTGGTCGCCACCACCGGCGTGGACGCGGCGGCGCTGCGCGAGATCGACACGCTCGGGGCGGCGCTACCCGGGAACACCACCGCCGAACCGCAGATCGCCTCGGCCACCGTGGTGCACGCCGTCACCGTGGCGTCCGGCGTCCGGTTGCTCGCCGGCGCCTGCGCGGACGGCACGGTCCGGATCTGGGACGCGGTGAACGGCACACCGCTGCGGGCGATGACCGGGCACACCGGGCCGCTGCGGGCCGCCGCGTACACCGCCGACGGACGGTACCTGGCGAGCGCCGGCGACGACGAGGTCGTCCGGATCTGGGACACCGCCACCGGGCACGCGGCGCAGACGCTCACCGAGCACACCGGCCGGATCCGGGCCGTCGCCTATGGCCCGGACGGGCGGCACCTCGCCAGCGCCGGCGACGACGAGACCGTACGGATCTGGGACACCACCACCGGCCAGACCGTCCACCTGCTCACCGAGCACGCCGGCCGGCTGCGCGCCCTCGCCTACAGCCCGGACGGGCGGCACCTCGCCAGCGCCGGCGACGACGAGACCGTACGGATCTGGGACACCACCACCGGCCAGACCGTCCACCTGCTCATCGGGCACACCGGCGCCGTCCACGCGCTCAGCTTCGGCCCCTCCGGCGACCTGATCGCCAGCGCCAGCGACGACCGCAAGGTGTACGTGTGGAACGTGGCGGACCAGGCCATCGTGCACCGGCTCACCGGGCACACCGGCTGGATCCGGGCGGTCGCCTTCTCCCCGGAGGGCCGCCGGCTGGCCAGCGCGGGCGACGACGGCACGGTCCGGATCTGGGACAGCGCCACCGGGCAGAACCTGTACACCCTCACCGGGCACACCGGGACCGTGCATTCGCTCGCCTACTACCGGGACGGCCGTCAGCTGGCCAGTACCGGCGACGACCGTACGATCCGGGTCTGGGACACCGGCGACGGCCGGCTGAACCGCACACTGCGCGGCGGTGGCGGCGCGTCCCGGGCGGTCAGCTTCTCGGCGCAGCGAGACGATCCGTGGCTGGCGGTCGGCGCGGAGGACGGCTCCGTCCAGATCTGGAACGCCGTGATCGGCACGCCGCCGCAGGTGCTCAGCGAGCCCACCGGCCCGGACGCCGCGATCACCGCCCTGGTCGTCGCCCGCGGCGGTCACCACCTCGCCGCCGCCTCCCGGGACGGCGTGATCCGGGTCTGGAACCCGGCCACCACGGCGCTCGAGCTGACCCTGACCGGGCACATCGGCCGGGTGAACACGCTCGCCTTGGACCCGGAGGGCCGGATCCTCGCCAGCGGCGGGACCGACGGCACGGTCCGGATCTGGGACATCACCAGCAAGTCCCCACCGCGGACCCTGGTCGGCCAGCACGGCTCGGTCACCACCGTCTCCTTCACCCCGGAGGGCGGCCACCTGGCGGCCGGCGGCACCGACGGCACGATCCGGGTCTGGCACCTCGCCACCGAGCGACGGCAGACCATGGCCGGGCACACCAACACCATCCGGGCGCTCGCCGTCTCCCCGGACGGACGCCACCTGGCCAGCGCCGACGACGACGGGACGATCCAGATCCGGAGCACCGGCGGCCGCCCGCCACGGGTACTCGCCGGGCACGGCAGCGCGATCACCGCCCTCGCGTTCGCACCGGACGGCGAGCATCTGGCGAGCGCGGGCACCGCCGGGGTGATCCACATCTGGGCCACCGCCACCGGGCGCCTGGAGAACACCCTCGCCGGAGACTCCGGCTGGATCCGGTCGCTGAGCTGGACACCGGACGGCGTGCGGCTGGCCAGCGCGGGAGGCGACCGGGGCGTACGCATCTGGGAACCGGCGCATCCGTCGCCGCGAGCGGTCCTGGTGCCGCTCTCGGTCGGTGGCTCGGCCGTCCTCTTCGACGATCAGCGGTACGTCCTGCAGGGCCGGCCGGAGGGGGAGTACTGGTACGCGATGGGGATGTGCCGGTTCGAGCCGGGCGAGCTCGATCCCCACCTCACCGCGTCACGGCCGGTCCCGCCCGGAGGCCGGCTCTGGTGAGCACGGCCCGATCAGGACGGCCCGATCAGGACGGCCCCGGGTACGCCGTCAGCAGGCGGGCCGCCGACCGGGCCTCCTCGGGCGCGTCCGGGCTCTCCAGCACGGCGCGGGCCCACCCCGCGACGGCCGCCGGCCCGGCAAGCTCGGCGACGAACGCCGTCATCAGCGGCGACATCTCCCGGCGCAGCAGTCCGACCGGCGCGCCCGACGCATCGAGCCGCCCGGCGATACGCCGGGCGACCAGCCACTCCTGCACCGACGGGTGGAGGAAGCGGTACCGGTGCCGGTCGTCGCCGATCAGCAGGGTGCCCAGGCTGAGCAGTTGGACGGGCTCCCAGCGGAAACCGGGGAGACCACTCTCGTCGGCCGCGCGGGCGATGGCGTCGGCGTCGAGAGCGGTCTCCCCGGACTCCCAGAGCCGGCAGGCCAGGGACGTGAGGGCCTGCCACAGATCGCCGGTGACCGCCCGGCCGGTGCCCTCCACCGCGGCCCTCAGCCACGACTCGAGCAGCCGCTGATAGATCGCCGCGGTCCCCTCGCCGGGGACCGGGAGGCGCCGGCCACGGCCGGCGATCAGCGTGAGCATCCGCGGATTGGCGGCCAGTTCGAGCAGCCCACCGGTCCGGCCCAGCGACTCCAGCAGCGCTCCGGCCCGGTCACCGTGCTCGTGCTCGACGAACTCCCGGACCCGGCTCCGGTCCAGCCCGGTCAGGCGCACCCACCGGCCGGGCCCGGTGCCCGACGCCTCGGCGAGCAGCTCCAGGTTCCGGCTGGCCAGGACCACCTTGCCCGCGGAGCCGGCCTTCCCGTGCAGCAGCCGCTCGTAGGCCTCGCGGCCCGCCGGATGGTCCACCCCGTCGCAGAGCCAGACCACCCGGCCCGCGTCCCGCAGGTGACCGCCGTGATCGAGGTCGAGGCGGCGGAAGCCGTCCCGGGTCAGTCCCCGGGCCAGCAGCAGGTCGAGGTCGTCCCGCGGATCGGTGTCCCGCAGGTCCAGCATGACCGGGACGACCGGCTCCGGCGCCGTGTACAGCCGGTGGGCCAGCCGCCCCAGCAGCGTGGTCTTGCCCGAGCCGGCGACGCCGTGCACCGCGATCGTCCGCGGTCCGTCCCCGGAGAGCTCGCCGGCCAGTTCGTCGAGGATCCTCGACTCGTCCGGGAGCGCGTCGACGTGCCACTCCGCCGGGAACCTGGCGCGGCCCTCCAGGTGGTGCGTCAGGTCCTCACCGAGCTGGAACTCGGCCAGGCCGGAGAGGCGTACGCCACGGCCCCGGGCCCGGTCGCGCAGATCCGCCGCCGGGGTGGCCCGGCAGACCAGGACGGCGTCCCGCCCGGGGCCCTCACGCAGGAACACCTCGCGCGGGAAGCCGTCCACCACCTCGGCGGCGGGAACACCGTCGTAGACCCCGATCCCGGCGGCACGGCCCGGCGACCGGGCGGTGAGGTAGCCACCGGCGGGCGGGTGCCAGGGGTGCTCGGTGAGGACGGCCTCCGGGACACGCGCCCGGTACGCGCGGGCCACCCGGGCCACCAGGTCGTCACGTCCGGCGCCGATCGGCTCGTCCGGGTCGCCGGCCGGGTCCGGCTCCGTGGTGACGGACGGCCACCAGTGGTCGCCGTACGCGTGCGTCACCTCCCGCCCGCCGGACGAGATCCGCAGTGACCCCGGCCGGATCCCGACCGTCTGGTGCCGGTCCGTGCCGTCCAGGCCGGCCGCGGGCACTCCGCTCGTGCCGATCTCCCGGACGCCGCCGGGCCCGCCGTGCAGCACCACGTCCAGCCGGGGCGCGAGCACCCGGGCGAACTCCTCCGCGTCCCGCAGCGACGCCGGGTCGTGGTGCATCAGGCCGAGCCGCAGCCAGCCGCGCCGCTCGTACTCCCGCAGACGGGCGGCGAACCACTCCAGCTGCCCGGAGCCGAGGAAGGCGTACTGCTCCTCCGGGCGATGACTCATGGCGATCGTCGAGTTGAGCGCCGCGACCACGGTGCGGGCCTCCGGGACCGGCACGAGCTGCCAGGGCTGCTGCGGCATGAAGGCGGCCGTGGCACCGGGCAGGCGTTCGGTCAGCTCGGCGAACGGCGCCCACTTCGGCCAGTACGGCGGCACCGGCTCGGCCTCCTCGGCGGCCTGGTCGTCGAAGTACGACTCGCAGAGCAGCCGGTTGACGTCGGTGGTCCCCGGCACGACCACGACCCGCCCGGACGACGGGACGAGCCCCTCGCGCAACAGCTCCAGCCGGTCGTACACGGTCCGGTACTCCTTGCGCGTCGCACGTTCGGCCAGCCCGCCGGCGACCACGACGAGGTCCACCGGCTCGCCGGGCGCGGGTGTCCCGGCGCCGACCGGGCCGCCCAGGTGCTGCACGGTGAGGCTCCCGGCGTTCTCCGCCGGCCACCCGGCGGGCGCCCACGCCGTACCGTCCCCCTCCGTGCCGGGCGTACCGCCGAGCCGGCGCCACACCTCGGCCCGGACCTCGGCGATCGGACGGCGCAGCGCCGGGCGCCCGGTCAGATCGGTGACCGGCGCCGAGCCCATCGCGAGGAACGACGCGCCGGCCCTCGCCAGGTTGCGGTCCAGGAAGCCGGAGACCTCGGCGAAGACCCGCTGGGCCTCGGCGCGCTGGAGGGTGTCCTCCAGGACCTCGCGGACGCCGGCCCGGAACTCGAACGGCTGGTCGTCGGGTGTCCCGCCGTACACCGGCACCCGTTCGAGCAGCCCGCTGTAAAGCACCTCGGCCAGGTCGGACGGCCGCGAGCCGGGCAGCATCACGGCCTGGACCATGCGCATCACGGCCAGGTTCAGCGGCGCCGCCGCGGCCAGGTACCGGGCGAGCCGGTAGGCGGGCCCGGACGCGCCGGCCCGGAAGTCGCGGACCCGGCGCTCGGCGGTGGGCACCGCCGCGAGGCCCGGAACGGGGCCGGCCGGCGGCGCGGCGGGCTCCGGCCCGGTGGGGAGGGCCGGCATCACGGTCGCGTCGATGCCGCCCGCCGCCCGGCCCGCCACCAGCCCCGCCCACGGGCGCAGCCAGTCCGGCTCGATCTCCAGGATCGGCACCGGGACGGCCCCGGCGGGCAGGCCACGCCGGCGCAGGCCCGAGACGAACCGGTAGTCGGCCGGTGGGGCACCGGGCCGTGGCGCCGACAGCCGTCCGGGCAACGGCCGCAGGCCGGTCCGGGGCCAGAGCCGCTGCGGCAGCGGCTGGAGGATCGCCACCGGCGCCCGCGTCGCCCAGCGGCCGAGGATCCGCGCCATCTCGCCGTCGTGCCACGGTCCGCTGACACCGTCGCTGAGCACCAGCAGCAGCTGATCCTCGAACCCGTCGGCCAGCCGGGCCGGGGAGCGGCGCGCCCGGCCCGCGAGCCGGATCCGGCCGTCCGGCCCGAGATCGAGATGGGCCACCCGAAGCGTACGGAAGGTGCCCAGGCGCTCGAGCAGCATGCGTACCTCGTGGCCCAGCCGCGACCAGACGCCGCCGACCGAGCTGTGGTCCAGCACCAGCGTGAGATGCAGCCAGCGGTTGCTCTCCGGACGCCAGACCGGGGTCCACAACCGGCGCTCGGCGATCCGCAGGGCGGTCGCCTCCTCATCGAGGACGACCTGACGGCCGGTCCGGACCCGTCGTTTCAGCGGGCGCAGCGCGCGCGTCACCCGGGTGCCGCGGGGCAGCGCTCCGACGGTCCGGGCCGGCATCGGCCAGCCGGTGACCGGGTCCGTATCCCGGTCGGCGCCGAGCGGGACCGGCTCCGGACGGGGCGGCGGCGACCCGGACGGGGGCTCCGGGCGGGGCAGGCGCAGGTCCACCCTTCCGTCCGGTTCCGGATCGGTCTCCGGTACCGCCGTCGTGGCCGGATCCGCGCCGGTGGGCGGCGGCGACCCGGCCGGCGGGACGGGGACACCGTTCGCCGGTGCGGCCAGGTCCACCCGCAGGGCGAGCCAGAACGCCTCGGCGACCTCGGCCGGCGTCAGGCGTACGCCGGCCGCCTCCAGGACCGCGAGCAGGCGGTCGGCCGGTCCGGTCACTCCGGGCCACTCAGCTCGCGCAACACCACCTCGACCAGTTCGTCGCGATCCGCCCGGCCCGCGCCGCCGGCCAGATGCAGCAGGTAGACCGCGTTCAGCAACTGGTCGGTGGCGAGGGCGCCGAGCTCCCGCCGGGCCAGGAAGTCCTCGATCAGCGGGGTGGCCGCCGCCATCACGTCGTCGCCCAGGTGGGCCTGGACGATCGCGGTGACCCGCCGGCGATCGGGCTGGGCCAGGTCGAGCTGCACGCAGCGGCGCAGGAACGCCGGCGGGAAGTCGCGCTCGCCGTTGCTGGTCATCACGATGAAGGGGAACTCGTGGCACCGGACCCGGCCGTCGCCGACGGGTACCGGATCGCCGCCGTCGGCCGGGCGGACCCGGACCGACGGGGCGATGTCCGCGATCCGCCGCAGCTCGGGGATCTCGTACTCGCCCTCCTCGAGCGCGTCGAGGAGCTCGTTGGGCAGGTCGATGTCGCTCTTGTCGATCTCGTCGATCAGCAGCACGCGCGGGAGGTCCCAGGCGGCCAGGGCGGTGCCGAGCGGCCCCAGCCGGATGAACCGGCCGATGCCGGCCGGCCCGTCGCCGGGTCCGGGGGCGGCGGCCCGGGCGTTGCCCTCCTCGATCCGGCCCACGGCGTCGTAGTTGTAGAGGCCCGAGGTGAGCGACGACCGGCTGGTGATCGGCCACCGGAGCACCGGCCCGAGCCGCAGCTCGTGCGCCACCGCGTACGCCAGGGTGGACTTGCCGGTGCCGGGGTACCCGGTGACCAGAAGCGGACGGCGCAGGTGCAGGGCGACGTTGACCAGCCGGACCGTGTCGGCGTCGGCCCGGTACGGCACCGCGCTGGTCCGGTAGCCCATGCCCCGTCCCACCGGGGCGTCCCGGTCCACCCGCATCGCCGGTGCGCCGTCGAACACCCGCCACGGCGGCGGCGCGGCACGGCGGCCGATCCGGTCCACCGCCGGATCCGGGTGCCCGGCACCCCGGTAGATCTGGAACTCACCCTCCGGCATGCCGGTCCCCCATCGGTGACGTCATCGGCGTCCGCGGCAACCGGCGGTCCGGGTCGTCCCAGAGCAGCACGACGTCGTCCCCGCACTCCAGGTCGTCCTCGGCGACCGCCCGATTGCGCAACCGCTTGATCCGGTCCGGGATGTCGCCCCGTCCGGCCCTGCTCAGTTCGGCGACGACCGCCGCCGACAGCCGCCCACCCGGGCAGTCCCGGCTCCCCGGCTCGTGACCGCCGGTACACCCGTTACGCCGCCACACCATGACCGGGATGCCGGTGTGGAGGCCGACCTCGAGAACCGCGCGCAGCGGCGCCTGCCGGGGCGAGTCCGGCAGCACCAGGGTGGCCATCTCCGGTGCCAGCTGGAACCAGGCCTGGAGCTTCCCGTGCGCCCGGCCCTCCGCGCAGTCGACCACGGTCAGCGCGTTCCCGGCGTCCTGCCCGTCGAGCGCGCCCCAGCGGTGCCGCCAGTCCAGCAGATACCGGTCCTCGTCGTCGAAGCGCTCCTGGTCGCGCACCACCACGGCGTTGGTCCGGCCGAGCACCGACCAGGGCTTGTCCGGCGCCTCGGGCAGGTGTTCGAGGTCCTCGTCGAGCAGTTCGGCGGGCAGTACGAACTCGAACATCGGACGGCGGCCGTCCCCCGGGCGGCCGGGCGCGAGGCCCGGGAGCCGGGCGCGCAGATGGTCGAGCAGTTCCTCGAGGGAACGGTCCCGGTCGTCGACCTCGATCGGGGTGATGTCGCCGGGCGAGACGAAGCGCCACAGTTCACATCGGTACCGCTTCCGGTTCTGCCCGGCCCGGCGGACGCAGACCAGCACCGAGGGGATCGTGGCACCGCCCGTCGCGGCCGCCTCCGGCGGATCGACGACGCCGAGCCGGCGGTCCACCTCGTCCCGGACCGCCGCGTCGTCGCCGGCGCTCATCCGGGCCCAGACCAGCAACGCCTCGGCGATCGGGGCCCCGGCGGCGCGAGACAGGTCGATCACGTACGCCAGCACCGGAGGAAAGGGCGCGCGCATCCGGTCGGCCAGTTCGACGACGACGTCGCCGTACTCGTGCATCGGATGCGAGGGCGGATCCGCCAGGTCGCTCGTGACCGCCAGGTACGCCGTCAGGTGCTCCTCCCCGCCGAGCACCGGCAGCCGGTCGAGGATGTCCCGCAGCTCCCGTTCGGAGCGGCGCTCGGCCGCGCCCGGCAGGCGGTCCGCCAGACCGGTCCAGACGCGGTTGCGCCGGTGGTACCCGGCGTTACCGCGCCGCAGTTCGCGGTAGGCCGCCGCGTCCATGATCCCGCGAAGCGCCCGCACCGGCACCGCGGCGCCGCCCGCCTGCTGCCCGGTGTGCCGGGCTGCCTTGACGAACGCGCAGACCCCTCCGGTCGACGTGTTCAGGACCGGGCCGCCGGACATGCCCGGTTCGATCTCGCCGCCGGTCAGCCGGATCATGTCGCCGGAGACGCCGTGGGCGAACGTGCCCGAGGTGATCTCCGGCTCCGGCCCGTACGCACCCCGGGCCCAGCCGACCACGACCAGCTCGGCCGAGGCCGCCGGAAGATGCTCGTCCAGCAGCACCGTCTCGTGGCCGGACGGCGGCGGGGTGAACACGACGACCGCCATGTCCGGGTAGGGCGCCACGCGGGCCCGGGTCAGGGCGGAGGCATGACCGACCACACCGGTCAGCTCGGTGCCCCGCCACCGGATCGTCACCTCGTCGCCCACCCGGCCCGCGACGTGGGCACAGGTCGCGATCATGCCCGGCGCGATCAGGAAGCCGCTGCCCTTCTCCCGCCCGGAGAGCAGGACGAGACAGCGTTTCACGCGCTCGATCAGCTGATCGACGGGTTCGGCGCCGGCCACCGGTTCACCCGGCCTCCGCGGCCGGGCCGGCGTCCGGCCCACCCCAGGTCATCGAGACCTTGACGGTGGCCTTGCCGCCGACTCCGGCGAGCGCCGCGACCAGGCCGTGCTCACCGGCCGCGATCTCGACGCCGAACTCCGCGGTGACCGTGCCGGGGCGAGCGCGGGTCAGCCCGGCGGACACCCCGGAGCTCACCCATTCGACGATGGCGGCGAGCCCGGGAAGATTGGTGAACTTCTCTCCGAACCCGACGTCCCGCGCCTCCTGGCCGGATTCGAGCGTGACCCACATGGTGTCCCCGGACGACAGCCCGACCTCGACGAGCTCCCCCACTCGGCACCCCTCCCCGTCATTGAGGTAACCCTTGGTGACAAGGTAATCGCATCGACAGCCATCAGGAAGCCATCGCACGGTTTTCCGGGCACGGCCGAACGTAGAAGGAGAGTGGGGTCCCGAGTCGTGCTACCTGCCGGCGGGGACGGGAACGACGTGCGGGTCGGCGTCTTCGAGCGCAACGGGGCACGATTCGGCTTCGCCGGGACCGAGGACGAGGCCTGCGCTTTCCTTTTTCCGGGAACCGGTCTTCGAGGGTACGGAGCCCGTCGTGTTCGGCGCAGCGGACGAGGCCGTCGCGGCCGGGCGCAGCGGGCGCCTGACCGAGCTGGACGAGGCCGCCCGGCACGGCACGGTGATATGGCCCTGACTTTTCGACCGAACGCGTCTCGTGCGCACAGTCGGATAGTCGACAACCATCGATCGAAGCCATCGACGCGTAGACAGTCACCGTAGGCTCCTGTTCTCGCCTGTACGTTCGGGGATTTCGGGGGGTTCGGTGGAAGACGGTCCACTTGTCCAGGTGGAAGTTCTCGCAGATGGCGACGTGTTGAGGGGAGAGCGGCTCACCCGATCCCTGCACACCGCTCTGGTCTCCGCCGAAGGCCTTCAGGTACGACTGCCGACCGCTCTGGGTCCGATGACCGGCGGCGGGGCCAAGGGCGCCGAGATCATCGCCGATGCATCGATGTGGGTTTTCCTGACGGCGGGGGCACAGGCCGGCGCCAGGATTCTGGTGACCGCCATTCAGGCATGGGCGGAACAGGGGAAGCACCGAACCGTGCGAGTGACGCGGGGCGATCACAGCATCGAGATCCCCTCCGTGGTCACTCCGGCGCAGGAACGCGCCATCGAGGCGTTTCTGCGCGACGACGAGCGCTAGCCGTGTCGACCACAGCCCGAAGGGCACTGCTGGTCGGAACGGAACGGTACGACGACAGCCGTTTCACCGCATTACCATCCTGTCGGGCCGATGCATGGGCGATGGAACAGGTACTACGCCATCCCGCCATCGGCAGCTTCGACACGGTCAGCACGGTCCATGACCCGAGCGCCGCGGAGTTGAGACAGCACATCGGTGAGTTCCTGGACGAGTGCGGCCCGGACGATCTGGCGCTTCTCTACCTGAGCGGGCACGGCATGCGGCTCCCGTTCAGCTCGGGCGAGTTCTTCTTCATCACGCGTGACACCGATGCTGACCGGCTACAGGAGACTGCGGTCTCCGCCGGGTTCGTCAACGAGCAGCTCGAAGCGTGCCGGGCACCCCAGAAGGTCACGATCATCGACGCTTGCGAAAGCGGTGGCTTCGCCCTGGGTCTGCGAACCCGGGACGCCAAGAGCGCCGCCACCGAACAGCAGTCGGCAGCGCCGCTGCAGAGCCGTGGCGTTTATGTGCTGTCGTCGTCCGGTGCCGGTGAGGCCTCGTACAGCGGCCCGGTGGTCGACGGCAGGCCGACGCCCTCGATCTTCACCGGCGAGATCGTCCAATCGCTGCAGGACGGAACGGCCGATCACGATGGCGACGGCAAAGTATCCGTCGTTGATCTGTTCCATCACGTGTCCGGACGGATCCGGAATCAGGAACGCTCGACCCGCCAGGCACCCGTGTACTCCGCCGTCGGCGTCAACTCGAAGATCGTCATCGCCAACGTGGTCGCCGGCGGATCGATCCGCCTCGAAGCACCGCCCGACACGATCTCCTCGACTCGGAGCACCGGCTTGGCCGGCCGCAAGGACGCCGTCCCGGCACCGCACACACCGACCGCCCAGTGGCAGCGCCTCCTGGACTACTACCGACGATGTCTGCAGGTCGAGACGCGTGAGGCGCCACTGCTGCGACTCAGCGAAGAGGGCGAGCGGTTCGTCTACCTTCCCGGCCGCGAACGGCTCCTCTCCGGCGGCTCGAACGACGACGATCACCTCCCGCTCGACGAGGCGACTGCCGCCTGGACCCGCCGCGTGTCCGAGTCGGGGGACGAGTTGTGGGCCGGCTATCCCGCCGTGCTGCTCTACGGATCACGAGACCGAGCCGAACGCGATCCGCGATTCGCGCCACTGGTCGTTCGCCGGGTGGAGGTGGCCGACGACGGCACAGGCCTCCGGATCTCTCCTGCCGGACCGGCTGAGCCGCATCCGGGACTCGCGCGGGAATGCCTGGGAGAGGAACAGGCCCAGCACTTGGCGGCGACCTACTACGCCAGCTGGCATGCGGGCGGATACGCCCAGATGACCAAGGATCTCCGGGAACTGCTGCGCACCGAGTACGAACTCCCCATGGTCGAGGAGTTGCGCCCCGAACTCCTCGAGAGCTCGGTGAACCTTCGAACCCCGACCACAGGGGCTCGCAACGTGGCGCTGTTGTATCGGGTGTCCCGCCGCGACGGGGCCGTCGCCAAGCTACTGGACGATCTGGCCGATCTTCGTAGCCGTGTCTCCGACGTCGACAAGACCGCCATGGCGGCCCTGCTCACACAGAATCCGACCTCATCGGACCCCATCGACTCGACGGGCAACGTGTTGCCCGCTCTGCCACTCATGTGCAACGACTCCCAGCGAGCGGTCATCACCGCATCGATGACCGCTCGCCTCACCACTGCGACCGGCCCACCCGGCACCGGCAAGAGCCAGCTGGTCGCTAACGCCGTGGCCACCGCAGTCGCCAGTGGTGAGTCCGTTCTGGTCGCATCGACCAACAACGCTGCGGTGGACGAGGTCTGGCGCCGCTGCCGTGATCTGCTTCCCGGGCTGTTGGTTCGCACCGGCAGCCGCTCTGGGCCGATCAACTACGCGGAGAACGAAACCAGCGAGCTGACCGAGTTGGCCGGCCTCGAACGGCCCCGGCTCAATACCGTGACCGCACGTGCCGCCTTGACGAGGGCCACCCGACAGGTGGCGCAGTCACGAGGGCGCCTGGCCGAGGTCGCGGAGCTCGAGCGGGAACTACTGGAGCTGGCACAGCGACGACAGCACCTCGCCGAGACTCTCCGCTGCACGGCCGGCGATCTCGCCGGCCGTCTCGGCGACGGCAAGCGGCTCATCCGCTGGCAGCAACGTGCCCGGCGCTGCGCCGGAGCCCGTCTCTTTCATCGCCGGCGACAGGCTCGCCTACTTCGTGCCCTGCTCCTCTCCGTCGAACCAACCGTGGCGTCCTGCCGGGCGCTCTCGGAGTTCGCCGCCGCGGAACAGAGCTGGGCGACCCTACGAAGCCGGGCCGCCACCGTGCCCACCGACCGGGTACTGGCCGACGAAGCCGACGAGACGGAGACCAGAGCCGGCGGCGCGGCACTCACGCTGGTGGACGCGGTCATCCGTTCCAACGCTCTCGCCGGCCGACAGCGCATCCTCGATCTGTTGCAGGCCAAGCAGGAGCCCGGTAGCGACTGGGGTGCCGTCAAGCGAGCCCTGTCCAGGAAGTCGACTGGCGCGCCCGCCGCCGGTGGTTGGGCCGTCAGCAGTCTGTCGGCCCGCCGGTTCCCGCCCGATCCGGCGCTCTTCGACCTGGTCATCGTCGACGAGGCCAGCCAATGCTCGATCCCTCAGTTGCTGCCGTTGCTGTTCCGGGCCCGACGGGCGCTAGTCATCGGGGACCCCATGCAGCTGCGTCATATCGCGGCGATCTCTCCTCAGCGCGAGGCCGAGGCCCGGCGCGACGCGGGGATGTCGGCGGACTGGGTCGAGGAACATCGGCTCGCCTATCGCCGGAACTCCGCGTTTCACACCTCCGAACGCGCTACCGGGGGTAGCCTCCTGCTCGACGAGCACTACCGATGCCATCCGCAGATCGCAGACCTGGTCAACCGCCAGTTCTACGGTGGACAGCTCACGGTGCTCACCGACGTCCGGGACCAACGACGACTCGACCGCGATCCGATCGTCTGGTCACCCGTCGAGGGCCGTCCGGCACGACCATCTCACGGTGGGTCGTGGATCAACACGGACGAGGTCCGAAAGGTCAATGACTGCGTCAGATACGTGGTCCAGAAGTTGCCTGACGCCACCATCGGTGTGGTCACCCCGTACAAGGCCCAGGCAGAGCTGATCGCCCGCTCCTGGCGGGATGAGCCGCGCGTCCGTGTCGGCACCGTACACACCTTTCAGGGCGGCCAACGCGATGTCATCGTCTTCGGCCTCGTCGCGGGAGCCGAGATGCCCACCGGCAGCGTGGCTTGGCTGGAATCCGAGCGGAATCTGTGGAATGTGGCGATCAGTCGTGCCCGCTCCCACCTCATCGTGGTGGGGAATCGAGGATTCTGGAGCACCCGTCGCGGTATCGGCGCAGCAGTCGCTGCGGAGCCGGCGGAGCCGGTGAAGGAGTCACCGGATGACCCTCTGCGCGACCGGCTCTACGATCTGCTGAGCCGTGCCCCCGGCGCCGCGGTGGAGTTGGCGGCGACCGTACACGGACATGGCGTCGACGCACTCGTCCACGCCGACGGCCGCTCGGAAGCCGTGCTGCTGGACCGTGGAACACCACCGACGGTGGATGCCGCCGGACATTTGCGCCTGCAGTACCGGCGGATGGCGCTTCTGACATCGGAGGACCAGCCCGGAGGGGCGACCCGTCTGCCCGCCTGGCGGCTGTACGACGACGAGCCCCGAACGGGCGGCGAGTAGCCGCATGTCCGCGATCTCCTCGGCCACCACCGGATCGAGCGCCGCTCTCGGCGACCTGCTGTGCCTCCTCGTGATCTGCGCAATCGTCGCGGTGATCGTGCGGGGAACACGATCGGCGAACCGAAAACGGGATGCGCGGGCCGCGGCGGCGTGGCAAACGCTCGTTCTTGCTGCTCATCACCGGCCCGGCACCCATATCTGCTACGTGGTACACGTGTATCAGAGTGCACGTCGGGGTACGAAAGCCGTGATCGCCTGGGCGGACACCGGGGCACGGCAGGACGCATGGTTCTGGTACTTCTGGCCGGCCGCCGGCAGCGCACTCCTGGTCATCGGCGCCGTCGGCTTCGGGCCCCACAACCGGGATCCCGCTGTCTTCTTCGTCGATTCCGGTGGTGTACTCGCTCTCGCTCCACCGGGAGCACAGGCGGCCTGGCACCGCCTGCAGGCGGCCGGGCACCACTGAAACGGAGAGGCCCGACCGTGGCCGGGCCTCTCCGTTTCAACGACTCTCAGGAGACCGGGGCGAGCACGATCTCGGCGGACAGGGGCGAAGTGGTGCTCTCCGTGGTCAGGTCGCGGACCGTGCCCGCGGAGCGGATGTCGCTGCTGATCAGGGTGAAGGCGGCGACCTCCGCCGGGGTGCCGCGGAGGGTCAGGTGGGCCACCTCGCTGCGCATGGACTGCTTCGCCTCGGACTTGGACTTGCGGACCAGGCCGAGGACCGTGCTCGCCAGGGTGAGCAGGCCGGCCGGGGCGGCCGGGTCGAGGGCGGCGGCGAACTCGGTGCGGGACGGCCAGGCCGACCGGTGGATCGAGCCCTCCCGCCACCAGGACCAGGCCTCCTCGGTGACGAACGGCATCATCGGGGCGAAGAGCCGCAGGAGCGTGCCGAGTGCGATGCCCAGCGCCGCGTGTGCCGAGCGGACGGCGGGGGTGGCCGGGTCGCCGTACGCCCGCTCCTTGACCAGCTCCAGGTAGTCGTCGCAGAAGGTCCAGAAGAACTGCTCGGTACGCTCCAGCGCCCGGGTGTAGTCGTACCCGGCCAGCGCGGTGGTGGCGTCGTCGAGCACGGAGGCCAGCCCGGCGAGCACGGCCCGGTCGAGCGGCTCGGTGACGTCGGTGGCGGCGGCGGGGTCCGGGCCGACGCCGAAGCGCAGCACGAACTTCGTGGCGTTGAGGATCTTGATGGCCAGCCGGCGGCCGACCTTCATCTGGCCGGTGTCGAAGGCGGTGTCGGTGCCGGGGCGGCCGCTGACCGCCCAGTAGCGGACCGCGTCCGAGCCGTACTCCTCCAGCAGGGCCATCGGGGTGACCGTGTTGCCCTTGGACTTCGACATCTTCTTGCGGTCCGGGTCGAGGATCCAGCCGGAGAGCAGCGCGGTGTGCCAGGGCAGCGTGCCGAACTCCTGGTGGGCGCGGAGGACCGTGGCGAAGAGCCAGGTCCGGATGATCTCGTGGGCCTGCGGGCGCAGGTCCATCGGGAAGACCCGGGCGAACAGGTCGTCGTCGCGGCCCCAGCCGCCGGCGATCTCCGGGGTCAGCGACGAGGTGGCCCAGGTGTCCATGACGTCCGGGTCGGCGGTGAAGCCACCGGGACGGTCCCGCTGGTCGCTGGTGTAGCCGGGCGGGGTGTCGCTGCTCGGGTCGACCGGGAGCGTGGCCTCGTCCGCCGTGATCGGGGCGGAGTGGTCCGGTTCGCCGGCGGCGTCCAGCGGGTACCAGACCGGGAAAGGGACGCCGAAGAACCGCTGGCGGCTGATGATCCAGTCGCCGGCCAGGCCCTCGACCCAGTTCTCGTAGCGCGCCCGCATGAAGGCCGGTGACCAGGTCATCGCGCGGCCCCGCCCGACCAGCGCGGAGCGGAGCGCGGCGTCCCGGCCGCCGTTGCGGATGTACCACTGCCGGGTGGTGACGATCTCGAGCGGCCGGTCGCCCTTCTCGAAGAACTTGACCTGCTGCGAGGTCGGCCGGGGCTCCCCGTCCAGGGCGCCGGCGGCGCGGAGCAGCTCCAGCGTCCGCTCCTTGGCGGAGAAGACCGTCTTACCCCCGACCTCGGCGTACGCCTCGACCCCGGCGGCGGAGAGGCCGGCCGGCGCCTGGCGCAGCAGACGGCCGTCGCGGCCCATCACCGGCCGGGTCGGCAGGTCGAGCTCGCGCCACCAGACGACGTCGGTGAGGTCGCCGAACGTGCAGACCATGACCAGGCCGGAGCCCTTGTCCGGCTGGGCCAGCGGATGCGGGTGGATCGGGACCTCGGCGCCGAAGACCGGGGTGGTCGCGACCGCGCCGAAGAGCGGCCGGTACCGCTCGTCGTCCGGGTGGGCGACCAGCGCGACGCAGGCCGGCAGCAGCTCCGGGCGGGTGGTCTCGACGTACGCCGGATCGCCGCCGGGCAGCGTGAACGCGATCCGGTGGAACGCGCCCTCGCGGGGGCGGTCCTCCAACTCGGCCTGGGCGACCGCGGTCCGGAACGAGACGTCCCAGAGGGTCGGCGCGTCCGCGAGGTACGCCTCCCCGCGCGCCAGGTTCCGCAGGAAGGCCCGCTGCGACGCGGCCCGGCTCCCCGCGTCGATCGTCGTGTACTGATGCGCCCAGTCGACCGAGAGGCCGAGCTGGCGCCAGAGGTCCTCGTACGCCTGCTCGTCGATCGCGGTCAGCCGCTCGCACAGCTCGACGAAGTTCCGCCGTGAGATCGGCAGCGGACGGCTCGGCGGGGTCTCCGGTGGGGTGAACCCGGGATCGTACGGCAGGGAGGGGTCGCACTGGACGCCGTAGTGGTTCTGCACCCGGCGCTCGGTGGGCAGCCCGTTGTCGTCCCACCCCATCGGGTAGAAGACCTCGCGGCCGGTCATCCGCTGGTACCGGGCGATCGCGTCGGCGTGCGTATACGAGAAGACGTGCCCGACGTGCAGCGATCCGCTGACCGTCGGCGGCGGGGTGTCGATCGAGAAGACCTGCGCACGGGTCTTCGACCGGTCGAACGCGTACGTCCCCTGCTCGTCCCATACCGCGCGCCACTTCCGCTCGACGCCGTCCAAGGTGGGCCGGTCGGGCACGGAGAAACGCGGGGTATCGGTCACGCGGCGACTGTACAACCGCCGCGTGACCAGGGCATCCGGTTATTCCACGGTGACCGACTTGGCCAGGTTGCGCGGCTGGTCCACGTCGTGGCCCCGGGCGGCGGCGATCTCGCAGGCCAGGATCTGCAGCGGCACCGTGGTCATCAGCGGCGCGAGCAGGGCCGGGGTGGCCGGCACGTAGATCACGTCGTCGGCGTACGGGAGGACCGCCTCGTCGCCCTCCTCGGCGATCACGATGGTCCGCGCGCCCCTCGCCCGTACCTCCTGGATGTTGGAGACGATCTTGTCGTGCATCAGGGCGCCGGACCGCGGCGACGGCACCACGCAGACCACCGGGGTGCCCTGGTCGATCAGCGCGATCGGGCCGTGCTTGAGCTCGCCCGCGGCGAAGCCCTCGGCGTGCATGTACGCCAGCTCCTTGAGCTTCAGCGCGCCCTCGAGAGCGACCGGGAAGCCGACGTGCCGGCCGATGAAGAGCATCTGACGGGCGGTGGCCAGGTCGTGGGCGAGCCGCTTCAGCTCGTCCATCGAGCCGAGCAGCTTCTCCAGCCGGGCCGGGATCAGGTCCAGCTCGGCGGTGATCGCCGCGACATCCGCGTAGCCGGAGCCCCGGACCTGGGCCAGGTGCAGGCCGACCAGGTAGCAGGCGACCAGCTGGGTCAGGAACGCCTTGGTCGAGGCGACGGCGATCTCCGGGCCGCCGTGGGTGTAGAGCACGGCGTCGGACTCGCGCGGGATCGTCGAGCCGTTGGTGTTGCAGATGGCGAGCACCCGTGCGTTCTGCTCCTTGGCGTGCCGCAGGGCCATCAGGGTGTCCATGGTCTCGCCAGACTGACTGATCGCGATCACCAGCGTCGAGCGGTCCAGGATCGGGTCGCGGTACCGGAACTCGCTGGCCATCTCGACCTCGACGGGCAGCCGGGTCCAGTGCTCGATGGCGTACTTGGCGACCATGCCGGCGTGGTACGCCGTACCGCAGGCCACGATGATCACTTTGTCCACGTCGCGCAGGTCCTGGTCGCTGAGGCGGACCTCGTCCAGGGCGATCTCGCCGCGCTCGGTCAGCCGGCCGAGCAGGGTGTCGGCGACCGCCTGGGGCTGCTCGGCGATCTCCTTGAGCATGAAGTACTCGTAGCCGCCCTTCTCCGCGGCGGAGAGGTCCCAGTCGACGTGGAACGCGGTGCCGGTGGCGGGCGTACCGTCGAAGCCGGTGATCTCGATCGTCGAGGCGGTGATCAGGACGACCTGGTCCTGACCGAGTTCGATCGCCTCACGGGTGTGCTCGATGAACGCCGACACATCGCTGGCCAGGAAGTTCTCCCCGTCGCCGCGGCCGACCACCAGCGGCGAGTTGCGCCGGGCGGCGACCACCGCGCCGGGCATCTCGGCGGAGACCGCGAGCAGGGTGAAGGCCCCTTCCAGGCGGCGTACGGTCCGGCGCATCGCCTCGGCGAGCAGCGCCGGGCTGTTCACCGCGCCCGCGGCCCGGAGCCCGTCCAGTTCGAGGGCGATCAGGTGCGCCGTGACCTCGGTGTCGGTGTCGCTGCGGAACTCGATGCCCTGGGCCTCGAGATCGGCGCGGAGCCGGGCGAAGTTCTCGATGATGCCGTTGTGGATGACCGCGACCCGGCCGTCCAGCGACACGTGCGGGTGGGCGTTCCGGTCGGTCGGCCCGCCGTGGGTGGCCCAGCGGGTGTGCCCGATGCCGGTGCACCCCTCGGCGATCGGGTCACCCGGGCGCTCGGCGAGCGCCTTCTCCAGGTTGACCAGCTTGCCGGACCTCTTCTCGGTGAACATCGCGCCGCCCTCGACGACGGCCACACCGGCCGAGTCGTAGCCGCGGTACTCGAGCCGCTGAAGGCCGTCCATCACGATGCCGAGCGCCGACTTTGCCCCGGTGTATCCCACGATTCCGCACATGTCAGTAAGGTAGCGAGCCCGACTCTAGCTCCGGCTGTGCGAAGTCTTTGCGTTTGCCCAGCTCACCGGCCGAGTCTGTGGACCGGCCATGACAAGATCACGCGTCGCCGGTGGGTAGCCTGGCGCCCATCAATGCGTTCAGGCCACCGGTACGCCGCAGCTTCTGCCACCCCAGCCGGATGCCGCCGAGCGCCGCCAGCACCGACTGGATCAGCACCAGGTACATCAGCTGGCGGTACACGAACTGCTGCAACGGCACCCGCCACAGCGGCTTCATCGACTCCTTGTCCAGGCGGAACGCGTAGATCGTGCTGAACAGCTGGACCGCGAGCATGCCGAGCCAGGCGATCGCCGTCTTCATCGGGTTCAGGAAGAAGAGGCCGTAGATCAGGAAGACGTCGATCAGCGGCGAGAGCAGCGGCAGCAGCGTCTGGAACAGCGCCAGGTTGAGCAGCCCGCGCCGCCCGAACCGGCCGCCGGGCCCCTTCTCGAAGAGCGCCCGCCGGTGCTTCCACATCGCCTGCATGGTCCCGTACGACCAGCGGTAGCGCTGCCGCCAGAGCTGGCCCATGGTCGACGGCGCCTCGGTCCACGCCCGGGAACGCTCCTCGTAGACCACCCGCCACCCGGCCCGGATGATCGCGATGGTCAGGTCGGTGTCCTCCGCCAGGGTGTCCTCGGAGAGGCCGTTGACCTGCTGCAGCGCCTCCTTGCGGAAGGCACCGATCGCGCCCGGCACGGTCGCCATGCAGCGCATCACGTCGTACGCCCGGCGGTCGATGCTGAAACCGACCACGTACTCGATGTGCTGCCAGATCGGGATCATGCCCTTGCGGTTGGCCACCTTCGCGTTGCCGGCCACCCCGCCGATCTCCGCCGTGCTGAACGGCTGGACCAGCTTCTCCACGGTGTCCGGCTCGAACACCGTGTCGCCGTCCATCATCACCACGACCTCGGTGCCGGCGTGCGCGATGCCGTTGTTCAGCGCCGTCGACTTGCCGGCGTTCTCCTGTCGCAGGATGGTGACGTTCGGGTACCCGAGCCCCTCGGCGATCTCCGCCGTGCCGTCGGACGAGCCGTCGTCCACCAGGATGATCTCGATGGGGTGCGTGCTCGCCACCAGCGACCCGAGGGTGTCGGCGATGATCTCCTTCTCGTTGTACGCCGGCACGATCACCGTGACCGGCTCGGTATACGGATCCCCCCAGGGATGCGGGTTCTTCCGGTACCGCGTGGCGTGCCGCCGGCCCAGCACCAGGAAGAGCAGCATCCGCACCACGGTCAGCACGCCGAGCACCCAGAGCAGGTAGGTGAAGCCGACCGAGGTGCCCTTGGCCAGCTGGACCGCGCCGACCACGCCGAGCCCGAGCAGCCAGTCCCTGGTGTCGGCCGTCGGGTTGACCGTGCTCATCCCGGTCAGCGAGGCGACCGTGGTGAAGGTGTACCCGGCGTTCTTCAGGGTGGGGATCACCGTCTTCAGCGCGGTCGCGGTCTTGGACCGGTCGCCGCCGCCGTCGTGGAAGAGCAGGATCGCGCCGGCGTTGTCGTCCGGCATCACCGCCTCGGTGATGTCCGACTGGGTGACGTCCTCCTCCCAGTCCCGGCTGTCCAGGTTGTTGACCACGGTCAGGTAGCCGTCGCCGCCCATCTCGGCCATCACCGACCAGGTGTTGTTGTCCAGCGCGGCGACCGTCGACGAGTACGGCGGCCGGAAGATCACGCTGGTCACCCCGGCCGCGCCGGCGAGCGCGAACTGGGTCTCCTGCATCTCGACCTGCCGGCGCCAGTCGCTCTTGCTGGCCATGTCGGGGTGCGTGAAGGTGTGGATGCCGATCTCGTGGCCCTCCTCCTGGACCCGCTTGACCAGGGAGGGGTACTGGCTGATCTGCGAGCCGATCATGAAGAAGGTGCCGGGTACGTCGTACTCGGCGAGGACGTCGAGGATCTCCGGGGTGTACTTCGGCGCCGGGCCGTCGTCGAAGGTCAGCACGATCTCGTTGTCCGGCACGGTGACCGTGGTGGTCGTGGTGCCGTCGGTCTCGATGATCGGGCCGCCGTTGAGCGCCGCGTCCGGCACCTCGTCGGTGTCGTTGGTCGAGGCCGCCGCGCCGTCCTGGGCGAACTCGCCCTGCACGACGCCGTTCACGGTGAGGATGCAGGCGAACAGACCGAGCACGACCACCAGCAGGATCCAGCGCGGCCGGGGCACCCGTACCCGCCGCCGGACCGGTGTTTCGACGGACACCTATCTCCCCCTCGCCCGCGGCCCGGCTGGCTCACCAGCCCCATCGGCCAGATTCGCGCATATCTGAGGGTTTGACGCGGGATAGTACTGAAATGCCCCTCAAACGAGCCCTGGTCTGTGCCGCCGCCACCACGCTGCTCCTCACGGCGGCATGCTCCGGCGACGACGACTCGGAGAGCAGCAGTGACGCCACGGCGAGTGCGAGCGCCAGCGCGACGGCGAGTTCCGAACTACCCGCGGTGGCGCCGTACGTCGACATCGTGAGCGGCACGGTGGACGTCGACGAGGTCGCCGAGAGCACCAGCCAGACCGACTTCACCCTCGCCTTCGTGCTCGCCGACAGCACCGGGTCGTGCACCCCGACGTGGGGCGGCAAGACCGCGATCGACGACACCACGGTGGCGAGCGAGATCGCGAAGATCGACGCGCTCGGCGGCACCTCGATCGTCTCCACCGGCGGCGAGACCGGCACCTACCTGGAGAACGCCTGCACCACGTCGGACGCCCTGGTCACCGCGTACGAGACGGCCCTGGACGCGGCCGGCAGCAACCACCTGGACGTGGACATCGAGCAGACCATCACCGCGAGCACCGTGATGACCGCGCTCGCCGCGCTCCAGAAGGCCCGGAGCACCACGGTCACGCTGACCCTGCCGGTCGGGGGCGAGTCGGTCGGCCTCACCGACACCGAGATCTCCATCCTGCAGGCCGCCGAGGACGCCGGGGTGGAGGTCACGGTCAACCCGATGGTGATGAACTTCAAGGCCACCGAGGACGACTGGGGCAGCGCGATGACCACCGCCACCGAATCGGTGAAGACCGACGTGGCGAGCGTCTGGACCGACAAGTCGGAGACCGAGATCTACGCGATGATCGGCGTCACCCCGATGATCGGGATCAACGGCTCCGGCGGGCCCACCACGACCACGGCCGCGCAGACCCTGCTGACCTGGGCCGAGGAGAAGGGGCTGGCCTTCGTCCGGTTCTGGTCGGTCAACCGGGACAACGGCGACTGCACCGACGGCAAGGTGGCCAGCAACTGCAGCGGCATCTCGCAGACCGACTACGCCTTCACCAAGCTCTTCACCAGCTTCAGCTAACCGGTCATCACTACACACAGCAACGAAGGCGCGGCCCTGGGGCCGCGCCTTCGTCGTATTGAAATTGCTCAGGAACTGCTGCTGGAGGACGACGTGGAGGCCGTCGACGTCGAGGAGGAAGTGGACGCCGTGGAACTTGTCGACGTCGATACCGTCGCCTTCGTGGAAAGCGCCGAATCGGAGGCCTGAACCACACTGGCACCCACGACACCAATGTACAGAGCTGCGAAAAGTGCCACGAAGAAGCCGAGAACGGCCATCACGCGCTTCCGGCGGCCGGTCGAATCGACGAACACCTGGGTACCGGTGGCGGCGTCCTCGGCAGTCATGACGGCGGTGCGGATCATCGTTTTGATTCCCTTCGTGGTGCGACGTCGTTAACGTTAGGAATCGTTTCTTTGAACCGCCTTTGTGCGCCACGGACGAACTCTGTGTATAAAAACAACAATGCGCAGCTTACTGATTACTGAAGGTAATCAGATAGACGTAGCGTCACTGAGGGTTAGACAGAGCGTTCAGTCGGCCATAGTCCAGGTCACCCTGAAGCGCGGTATACGTCCCGTTTCCGAAGGCCTCCCGGGCCGCCCGGTCCACCACCGAGTACGCCGCCGTGGCCACCGCCACACCGAAACTGATCCGGGCGACGCCCAGTTTCGCCAGTTCCGGCAGCGTGGGGGCGCCCGGACCGGTCAGCACGTTCACCGGGCCCGGAATCCCGGCCACCAGCTCACCGATCACCGCGGGGTCGACCGTGCCGGGCACGAAGACCCCGTCCGCCCCCGCCTCCAGGTACGCCCGGCCGCGCGCGATCGTCTCGGCCACGTCGCCCGCCCCGCGCAGCAGCGTGTCGACGCGAGCGTTGAGGAAGGCGTCCCCGGCCGCCTTCCGGGCCGCCGCGAGACGGGCCACCTGGTCGGCGACCGGCCGCAGCGGAGCCGCCCCGCCGATCCAGCCGTCCTCCAGGTTCATCCCGGCCACCCCGGCGTCCACCACACCCCGGACGGTCTCGGCCACCTCGGCGGGCGTCGCCCCGAAGCCCGACTCGATGTCGACGGTCACCGGCACCCGCACCGCGGCGACGATCCGGCGCGCCACCTCGACGGCGAGATCCCGCCCGAGCGCGTCACCGTCCGGCAGGCCCAGACTCCAGGCCACCCCGCCGCTGGTGGTGGCGATCGCGGCCGCACCGGCCGCCTCGACGATCCGGGCACTGGCCGCGTCCCAGGCGTTCACCAGGATCAACGGGGTACCGGGCACATGAAGAGCACGAAAGTCAGTCACGCCGTCGAGCCTCCACCGGCCGGGCACGCCGCACTACTGTTTTAGCCGTACCTAAAAGGAGGGGTCATGGTGGCCATCGCCCTGCCGGCCGGCGCCGCCGCCCGCATCCGCTTCGCCGTCTCCTGCCTCTGGGAGGTCGTCACCAGCGTCCGCGAGCCCGCCGCCGGCACCCGGATCCTCGGAACCCGTCCGCGCCCCACCGGGCTGCTCGGCCGGCTCGTGCGGCCCACCGGCGGCTACACCCCGGACTTCCTCACCCCGCCGCCCCTCGGTCTCGTCGCCGACCTCGGCGCCGAGCTGGCCGCGCTGCGCGCCACGCCGTCCGCGGCGGTCCGCGCCCACCTCGACCTGATGCCCGGTGACCCGCCCGCCGAGGTCCGCGCCCTGCACGCCGACCCACCCGCCGGTCTCGCCCGGCTGTCCGGGGAGATCGAGGAGTACTGGCGTGCCACGATCGCCCCGGCCTGGCCGCGGATCCACGCCCTGCTCGACGCCGACGTCCGCCGCCGCGCCCACCGGCTGGCCACCGACGGCGCCGCCACCGTCCTCAACGACCTGCACGAGTCGGTGCACTGGGCGGACGGCACGCTCACCGCCGACCAGCGGCACTGCACCGCGCCCGACGTACCGGACGGCAGCGGCCTGGTGCTGATCCCGTCGGTCTTCGCCTGGCCGTCCGTGCTCACCGTCTCCTCGTGGGGCACCCCGCAGCTCGCCTACCCCGCGCAGGGCGTCGCCACCCTCTGGGAGGAGCCGTCCCGCGCGCCGGACCCGCTCGGCGCCCTGCTCGGCCGTGGGCGGGCCCGGATCCTGGCCGCGCTCGCCGGGCCGCTCTCCACCACCGAGCTGGCCGGCCACACCGGCATCTCCGCCGGCGGCGTCTCCCAGCAGCTGCGCGTCCTCCGCGACGCCGGCCTGGTCCGCACCCACCGCGAGGGCCGCCGCCTGCTGAACTCCCGCACCCCGATCGCCGACGCCCTCCTCGCCGCCACCGGCGGTCACACCGGGAGGACGAACGCGGAGGGCTTGCCGGAGAAGCAGGTGACGGACATCCGGTAACGGGCGAAGTCCCCGGTGAAGACGATGGACACGGTCAGCGCCGGCCCGGGATCCACCCGCTCCACCACGAAGCCCTCCGCCGGCGCCCAGTCGATCAGCTCCGCGTCACCCGAGACGCAGCGCGCGATCACCGAACCGCCCACCGAGTCCAGCCGTGTCCCCTCCGGCGGCGCCTCGGTCACCGGATCACTACCGCCACCGGTCTCCCCCGGCGCCGACGGCGACTCCGTACCGGACGTCGTCGGCACGACCACGACCGACGGAACGATCACCGCACCGCTCGCGCTCGCCGACGGATGCCGGCTCAGGCTCGCCCCCGCCGACGCACGGGTGCCCCGCGGCGAGCTCGGCGGTCCGCTGTGGCGCGCCTTCGGCCGCTCGCTCACCGGCGGCACGACGGTCGTCTCCGGCAGCGCGGCCGGCTCCTCCGCCCGCGACCACCAGAGCGCGGGCAGGGCGATCACCGCGGCCGCGAGGGCGCCTCCCGCCAGGAGTCTTCGCCTTTCGGGTACGCGTGACCGGTCACCGCCGCCCCGGGAGAAGCCGCCGTCCCCCGGGCGCTCCGCGACGTGCCCCGCCGTGACCCGGGTCTCCTCGTCCACCAGCGGCGCCCTCGACCGGCCCTCGGCGAACGTCGGCACCCCCGGTCGGTCCCCGGCGAACGTCGGCCAGTCCTCGACGAGCCTCGGTGCCGCCGGACGCTCCTCCGGAGGCAGGGGGTCCGGCAGTGTCCGGGGCGACCCGGCCGGGACCGCGACGGTGCGCTCCTCGGGCGCGGAGACGCGTACCGGAGGAGTCTGTGCGGCCTCGGCGGCGTCGCCCAGCGTGCCGGACACCTCGGCCGCGACCGGCCGGTCGGCCGGATCCTTCGCCAGACAGCGCTCGACCAGGTCCGCGATGGCCGGCGGCACCCCGGGGAGATCCGGCAGCGGCGCCGGCTCCACGTAGACGTGCGCGGTCAGCATCTGCGTCGTGGTCTCCACCGTCCACGGCGACTCCCCGGCCAGCAGGCGGTAGAGCAGCACACCGAGCGCGTAGACGTCGGAGGCCGGCTCGACGGCGCCACCGGTGAGCCGCTCGGGCGCCAGATAGGCCGGGGTGCCGAGCAGCCCCTCGTCGGGCGCGGCCGGGCCGGCGACCGCCGCGATGCCGAAGTCCACCACCTTGGCGCCGGAGGGCGTGACCATCACGTTGGCCAGCTTGATGTCCCGGTGCACCAGACCGTCCTCGTGCGCCGCCGCGAGCGCCAGGGCCACCTCACCGCAGATCCGGAACACCGTACGCGGCGGAAGCGGCCCCCGCGCGATCCGCTGCTGCAACGTCGGCCCGTTGATCAATTCCATGACGACATAGGGCACCGGCGTCCCGTCGTCGCCGGATTCCCCGAAATCGTAGATCTGCGCGATGTTCGGATGGGAGAGCGTCGCCGAGGCCCGCGCCTCGTGCAGGATCCGCTCCCGGAAGCGCTCGTCCCGCGTGTAGCGCCCGGCCAGTACCTTGACCGCGACCTGCCGGTTCAGCACCTCGTCGGTGGCGCGCCAGACCACAGCCATGCCGCCGCGGCCGAGCTCCTTCTCGAGCCGGTACCGGCCACCGAGTTTCCGCTCCTCTTCCACTCGACGCAGTTTGCCGAAATACTCGCCGAAACGCACATCCGAGACGAGTAAGAATGGTATTCGCCTTTCACGTTTCACGTATTCCGGGGAGCCGGTCAATCGATTTCGGCGCAGTCGATCATGCCCGGCGAGCGCGGGGGTGCACGCCGAGCGCCGGCGGCGCACCGCGAACGCCGGGGGTGCACGCCGAGCGCCGGGGGTGCACCGCGAACGCCGGGAGCACACGGTCGGCGCTGGGAGCACACGGTCGGCGCTGGGAGCACACGGTCGGCGCTGGGAGCACACAGTGGGCCCCGGGAGCACACGGTGACTCTCGTGAGGGCGGTACGGGTGCACGGTGACTCCCGTGAGGGGCGGTACGGGTGCACGATGCTCGATCGCGTCGCGCCACCGCCCACCGGAGGGCGGGCCGGGCACTCGAAACGCGATCGTGGATTCCTACCGCCCGAAACCGGGCTGATCCCGTGCTGCCTGCGCCCCCTGCGAGCGGAACGTGCACTCGTCGCGCCCCTGATGTGCCGGGACTCGGGGGAAGCCGCGATATCCGAGGGCTCGATGTGACTCCGGTGCCCACCGTCGGCGCGTGAACGCCCGGGCTGTGGATAACTCCGGGGCTGCGCCGGGGCGGGGTTTAAGGTCGGCGGATGACGGAGAGCTGGCGCCATCTACCCCCGCCCGCGCGGCCGATCGCGGCGGCGGCCTCGGCTGCGGTCGCCGCGGTCGGGGATGCGGACGAGACCGGGTTGGAGGCGGCCGCCGAGCGCCTCGCCGGGCTCGATCAGGCGCAGACCGGGCTGATCATGGGCACCACGGTGCGGCTGCTGCTGGAGGACGCCCACCCGGAGGGGTTCACCGCCGACGACGTCCGGGAGGTGCTCAAGCACTGCGTCCGCGGGCGGCCGGACGCCGATCCGCAGGTGGTGCTCTGGCTGCTCGCCGGCGCGCTCGGGGTGCTCGACGAGGAGGGCGCCCCCGCCCCGAAGCCGGACGTGCTGGCCCGGCACACCGCGATCCTCCTGGCCGATCTGCTGGCCGGGCGCCCGGTGGCCGCCTGGCTGTCCAGCGCCCTCGTCGAGATCGAACAGTCCCAGCTCAACGACTGACCGGCCGGCCCGCAAGAGCAGAAAGCGGAGGGCGCGAAAACGGACACCACGACGGCGCACCGGAGTGTCTCAACCGGTCGGCTGGCGATCCGGGGCGCCTCGGCTGATGGGCTGGCGATCCGGGGTGCCTCAAGCCGGTCGGCTGGCGATCCGGGGTGTCTCAGGCCGGTCGGCTGGCGATCCGGGGTGTCTCAGGCCGGTCGGCTGGCGATCCGGGGTGTCTCGGACGGCCCGATTGACCCGTGAACGCCAGCCACGCCGGGAAAGCTGGCGCCCAGAGGTCCCTCAAGCCCGCCGAGACACCCCTGACCGCCAGCCGCGAAGATCATCCCTCGCGGTTGATCATGAAATGTCGATCAAGACCGGCCACGCCAGGGCCCACCCCGGGAACACGACCCCGCCGGTGAGGAGCCCGCCGGAATCGACCAGCGGGGTCTCTCCGGCGACCGGCGCCGAGCCCGGGAGGGGGAGCAGACGACCGCGGGGTGATGACCAGAATCGGTCCGTGGCGTCCCCCGGCGAGGCGTGAATCCGCGTGAGAAGCGGATTCACGTGCCGGGACACGCTCAGGACGGGCGCAGGCCGACCGACGTCCGCGGGGACGGCGGCTCGGCGCAGCCCAGCAGGCCGACCAGCCCGGAGACCCAGAGCTGACGGTAGACCGTCGCGCTGGGGTGGCTGACCACCAGCTTGATCCCGCTGGCCGCCGCGGTGTGGAAGCAGGCCACCAGGATGCCGATGCCGATGCTGTCGATCAGCATCACCCGCTGCAGGTCCAGACAGATTCGACTCGGCGTCATCGTGGTCAGGACGTCGTTCACCGCGTCCCGCATCACGTGCGCGTTGTCCAGGTCGATCTCACCGCTCGGTGCGATCTCGACGGTGCCGTCGGCCAGCTGGCGGGTCGTGATCGGCAGATACACAGCTGCCCTCTTCCTGGCACCGGGAACCCGGCGCCGATCCTCCGCGGGACACCGATTTCCCCGAGTCCCGGAGGCTTACGCCCAGGTCTCGGTGCGGCCGGCCGAAGACAGTGGCCTGGACGCGGGTGGCAATCGCTCGGACGCCACCGGGAACCGCGTTCCTACAACAATCCGCTGGTCTGCAAGTTACGCCACGTAGGCGCGGAACGCCAGAGTAGTTCATATGGCCGGAATGTGCTGGAACGGTCACTGCGTGGCGACCACGTTGACTGTCCACCGGAGCGGAACGAATACTCACCGTATGCGATGGAGCTACCGGCGGCATGGGTGAGGCCGCGCTTCGTATCACACCGGCGCCGGGGACCGTCTACTTCGACAGCGTCGGCGCCCATCAGGCCCGGGAGTTCCTGAATCGTTTCTACCACCCGGTCTCGATCGGCGGGCCGCCCGGCGGGGAGCCCGGCCCGGACTCCGGCGTGATTCACGTGGAAGTGATCCAACTCGGACCTCTCACCGTCGGCCACCTCACTTTCGCGGGTGAGGTGACACTGGTCGCCGCGGAGGCGGACGCGTACCACCTGACCCTGCCGACGGCGGGCCGGGTGCGGGCCCGCCGGGACGGGCGCGAGCTCACCGCGACACCGGCCAGCGCGGTGGCGTTCCGGCCCGGCGACCCGGTCTGGCTGCGGCACGAACCACACTCCGCGGAGCTCGACGTACGGATCGAGCAGTGGGCCCTGGAGAGTGAACTCGCCGCGCTGCTGGGTCACCCGGTCGAGGGACCGATCGACCTGCCGCCGATCTTCGGGCTCACCGAGGGCCCGGCGCACAGCTGGAGCCAGCTGATCAAACTGCTCCGCGCCGAACTGGAGCACGAGACCAGCCTGATCCACCAGCCGCTGATCGCCGAACAACTGTGCAGCAGCGTGCTGAGCGGGCTACTGCTGAGCGTGCCGCACCGATATCACGGCGAGCTGGTGACGCCGGCCGCCGCCGGGCCGCCCCGGGCGATCCGGCGGGTGGTCGACGCGATCAACGACGAGCCGGAGCGGAACGTCAGCGTCGGGGACCTCGCGGAGATCGCCGGCACCAGCGTGCGCTCGCTGCAGGAGGGCTTCCGGCGGCACCTGGGGTGCACGCCGATGGCGTACCTGCAACGGGTCCGGCTGGCCCGGGTACACGAGAGCCTGCGGCACGCCGACCCGGCGGTGGTGACCGTCGCCGCGGTCGCGCATCGCTGGGGCTTCGCCCATCTGGGCCGGTTCGCCTCGGCCTACCGGGAGCGTTACGGCGCGTCACCGTCGGAGACGCTGCGCGCCACGCCCTGATTCACTCTCCCGGGTCGCAGCGCCGGGGCTGCGGCACCTCGCCGGCACGGCGGACCCGGGGCATGGCGCCGAAGAGGTGCCCGTGCGACGGCGTCCAGTCCCGCCAGGGCGCCAGGCCGGGTGGCACGGTGGCCACCTCGCCGTCCCCGGCGCCGCGCTTGTCCCGCAGGTAGTCGCGCACCCGGGCGGCGGCCGCCACCCCGTTCTCGGCCAGGCTCAGCATCAGCTGGCGGCCCTCGTCATGCGCCCCGGACGGATCCTCGTCCTCCCGGCGCAGCAGGGCGGCCATCCCGGCCAGCGCCCGCGCCGCCTCGTCGGCGTCCCGTTCCGCGTCCCACAGCCCCGTCACGCCGCAGCTCCCCGCACACGCCCCCCGTTCCCACGACTCCACGACCACTGCCCCCGCGCGCCTCGCCACGGCGCGCCCTGCTCTGATCCGCCACGTCCTGATCCGCCACGCCCTGATCCGCACCATCCGGGCGGGAGGTGCCGTCCTGACGTACGTCGCTCTGCTGCGGTGCGATCGGTCATGCCCATCGTTCCCCTCACCGTCACGCGCCAGGGTGACCCCTGAGCGGGGTTCCCCCCGGACAGACCGTCCGGCGCACCTGACAGCCGAAAATGTATTCGGCTCGCTACTAAGCGTCCATCCGTAACGCGCGGGTTCTGTCCAGTTAGCGCTCAGTTCGGACCCTCTTGCCGCTACCCGGCGTAGACAACGGGGAAACGGGAACACCCGGAGGAGGGAGGGGACCGCCATGGATCAGATCCGGACAGCGCGGCGCTCCCTGATCGCGGTCTCCGCGGCCGGCAGGACCGCGGTGAACCTCGGCGCCCAGCGCCAGACCGGCGGCGGCGGGCGGCGGGCGGGCTGCGGGCGGCGGCGGGCGGGCGGCGGGCGGCGGACCACCCGCGGCGGCCGCGGCGAGCTGGTCCACCGCCTGGCCGAAAGCGGTCACGGGATTGATGTCCGTGGCCGGCACCGGAAGCACCACGGCGAGCGCGTGCGGGCCGACGTCGCAGAGGCTGCCGCGCTCGTACCGCCAGGGTGAGGAGCCGAACGGGTTGCCCGGCGTGGAGGTCGTGCCGAGGCGGTCGACGCGCGCCTCGGTCGTCCCGTCGGCCCCGGAATTCACCGGCACAGGGCAGCCTAAGTAACCTGGCCGGGTGAACGGTCCCCTCTCGGCGGCGACGATCGTGGTCGCCCTGCTGCTCGCGGCGTGGTACTTCCTGCGCTGCGCCCTCGACCGGGCGCCCAGCCGCTACGACCTGCTGGCCACCCTGGTCCTCAGCGCCCTGGTCGCGGTGCTGGTCGTGGTCGCCGTGGTGGGGCTCTTCGACGGCACCAGGCCGTCGGACACCGGCACCTTCGCCGGTTACCTGATCACGACCATCGCCTTCGCGCCGACCTCGTTGTACCTGGCCAGGATGGAGCCGACCCGCTGGGGCAGCCTCATCCTCGGGATCGGCGCCATCGTCCTACCCGTTCTCGTGCTGCGGCTGCAGCAGATCGCGTCGGTGACCGGTGCCTGACGAAACCACTCCCGCCACCTCCGCCCGCCCCCGGGACGCCGCGCTCGGCACCGGGATCGGCCGGGTCCTGCTGCTGGTCTACGGCACGTTCGCGCTCTCGGCGAGCGCGCGTGCCCTGGTCCAGATCGCCACCAAGTTCTCCGAGGCCCCGCTGGCGTACGTGCTCTCCGCGCTGGCCGGCCTGGTCTACATCGCCGCGACCGTGGGCCTGGCCCGCGGCGGCGAGACCGGCCGGAAGATCGCCCTGGTCAGCTGCTCGTTCGAGCTGGTCGGCGTGCTGGTCGTCGGCACGCTGAGCATTGTCGACGCGGTCGCCTTCCCGGACGCCACGGTCTGGTCCGACTACGGCAGCGGCTACGGCTACGTCCCGCTGCTGCTCCCCTTCGTCGGTCTCTGGTGGATCTGGAGCCACCGAGCCTGATTGCCTCGCTCCGCTCGGCTGCATTGCGACTTGGGCCGCTGTCAGCCCTCGCCAAGGGGGAGGGCTGTGTCAGGTGTCCGCCTCGATGGTGTGCGGGACGAAGTTGCAGGTGTCGGTGGTGACCAGGCCCTCGACGCCGAGGCCCTCGCGGATGCCCAGGCCCGCGGGCTCGCCGTCGATCAGCCACGAGCCGATCACCGGGTGGACCGTGCCCTCCAGCCCCTCGAAGGCGGGCAGCTCGCAGAGCTCCTGCACGACGTAGCGGCCGTCGGAACCGTACTCGGAGGGCTGGCTCGTGATCGGCACACCGTCCTTGACCAGGGTGACCGAGCCTCCCTCACGACCCCAGACCGGCTTCTTCGCGTACGACGTCAGGGTGGCGGCCCCGGCCGACTCGGAGAAGTGGGCGGGCAGGAGATAGCGTCCCCGCTCCGGGTCGTCGCCGAAGAGCTGCCAGAGGACCGGCAGCAGGGCCTTGTTGCCGAGCAGGGCCGCCGTGTACGGCGGCTCGATCCAGACCGTGCCCCGTTTGGCCGGGTCGGCCATGTTCCGGAAGAAGCCCTTGCCGCCCTCCTCGTGCCAGAACCACTCCCACGGGTAGAGCATGAAGATCACATCGATCGGCTCGGCCCGGTGCTCCCCGCCCGGCGCGGGGACGTAGAGCACCCGGTCGCCCGCGACGTCCCAGCCGATCTGGCTCATCGCGATCAGCTCGACCGGGAAGCCGGCCTCCTCGGCCGTGGCCATCAGGTACGCCACGTTCATCCGGTCCTCGCCGGAGAGCTCGCTGGTCTCGTACGCGAAAAAGATCTTGGGTTTCTCCGGGAGCCACGGCCGGGCCTCCCGCAGCAGGCCGATGTTGCGCCGCCACGCGCCCGGATCGGCCGGCTCGCCGTCGGACGCCTCCCAGCCGACCAGGCGATCGTGGATCGAGTTCCACTGCCGCCAGGGATGCCGGGTGACGCCGGTCTGGTCCATCCAGTGCCACTGGACCACCGCGGCCTCGACCAGCGACGTCGGCGTCTGTGCGTTGAACTCCAGCAGTCGCGGAGTGGTGCCGGCCCCCGCGTACCAGAAATCGAAGCGACCATAGACGGAGGGTGAGAAATCCGGGGTCTGCATCGGCAGCCGGCCGTCCGGGTCCTTGTCGCGGTGCGTCCACGTCTCGGCGTCACCGTCCAGCCAGGTCCGGATGATCTGCTCGTGGGTGTACTCCGGGATGCCGATCCTCGACAGGAAGCACCGGTCGGGGCCGCAGACCGCGCCGAAGAAGCCCTCGCGGCGGCCCTCGGCGGTGTGCCGGGGGCAGTGCGCCACCATCCAGTCGCCGGCCTCCAGGCACATCGCGTAGACGATCGAGGTGGCGGTCTCCAACTCCTCGATCTCCGCCGCGGTGAAGTCGTAGTACGGCCCCTCCTGCCAGTACGACCGCATCGTCCCGTCGGGCAGCTCGGTCTCGTTGTACGTCAGACCGAGGCTGTAGTTGGTGAGCCGCCAGCCGTCCCGGACCGGCCCGTACGGGATCCGGCGCATCGCTCAGCCACCCGACTTCGACGAGGAGTGACCGCCGCCGGTCCCGCTGCCGCCCTTGCCGACCACGCTGGTCTTGATCGTGCCGTTGCCGATCCGCCCGCTGGAGGAGAGCCCGTACCTGCTGCGGGCGGCGGCGTCGTTGTACGCGAACCTGCTACCCCCGGTGGGCAGTTTGTAGCCCACCGGGTAGCCCGAGCGGTACCGGGGCGAGTGCCAGATGTAGTAACCACCACCGAGGTAGCCACCGCCGTCGTCGTCGCAGTAATCCTCGTCGACGACGACCCCGTCGGCGTCCGCGCAGTAGAAACCCTCGTCCTGGTAGTCGTTGCCCCCGTTGTCGCAGGCCGCCGCGCCACCCGCGGCCAGCAACAGGAACGTGCTGGTCAGCGTGACGTTGCGGGAGCTCATGCGTCGGTTCATGTTCTTCTTTGTAGCCGTTCCCGGCAAGCCGCCGATCTCAGTCCTGGGGTCCACCCGCAACATAGATGACCTGGCCGGAGACGAACCCGGCGCCCTCGCTCGCCAGGAACGAGACCGTGTTGGCGACGTCCTCCGGGCGGCCGGCGCGGGCCACCGGGATCTGGGTGATCGCGCCCTTCTCGAAGTCGGCGAAGTCCATGCCGACCCGGGCGGCGGTGGCCCGGGTCATGTCGGTGACGATGAAACCGGGTGCCACCGCGTTCGCCGTGATGCCGAACTTGCCCAGCTCGATCGCGAGGGTCTTGGTGAAACCCTGGATGCCGGCCTTCGCCGCGGCGTAGTTGGCCTGGCCCCGGTTGCCCAGCGCGGAGGTGCTGGAGAGGCTGATCACCCGGCCGAAACCGGCGTCGACCATGTGCTTCTGCACCGCGCGGCTGAACAGGAACGCGCCGCGCAGGTGCACCGCCATCACGGTGTCCCAGTCGTCCTCGCTCATCTTGAAGAGCAGGTTGTCGCGGAGCACACCGGCGTTGTTGACCAGCACGGTCGGCGGGCCGAGCTCGGCCACCACCCGCTCCACCGCGGCCGTCACCTGGGCCGGGTCGGAGACGTCGGCGCCGATCGCGGCCGCGGTGCCGCCCGCGTCGTGGATCGTGGTGACGGTGTTCGCGCAGGCACCCTCGTCCAGGTCGACGACCGCGACGGCGAGACCGTCCTCGGCGAGCCTCAGCGCGATCGCCTCGCCGATGCCGCGTGCGGCTCCGGTGACGATGGCGACCCTGGACGGTGCGGACTGCGACATTGCGGCCTCCGGTAGTGATCTCCGCTACTTCCTGCGAGGGAACAATAGCGCTCAGGTCTGTTTGCGCAGACGGATCCACCGGTATCCGTATCCCTCGACGGTGAGGGCGTCCAGCTTGCCCGGATCGGCGTACTCCCGGTCGGCCAGCACGTCGTTGGGCAGCACGGCCTCCCCGGCCAGCTCCTGAAGATCGACCACGCACCTCTCCGTGCCGAGATTGTGCAGGAAGAGCATGGTGCCGGTGACGTCGTCGGCGCGGTGCACGAGCAGGCCGTGCGGGGCCGGGACGTCGACGTACGCGCAGGTGCCGTTGCCGACCTCGGGCGCCTCGCGCAGGGTCCGGATCATCCGCTCGAACCAGGAGAGCAGCGAGCTCGCGTCGTGCCGCTGCCGGGTGACGTTGACCCGCTCGTACCCGAAGTCGCCGTCGGTGACCACCGGGCGGATCAGCTTCTCCGGGTCGGCGGTGGAGAAGCCGCCGTTCGGCAGTGCGGACCACTGCATCGGGGTACGGATCGAGTCGCGCCCCTCCAATGCCAGGTCGTCGCCCATGCCGATCTCCTCGCCGTACCGGAGGACCGGGGTGCCGCGCAGGCTGAACTGGAGCGCGTACGCCAGTTCCAGCCGTCGCCGGTCGTTGCCGAGCATCGGGGCCAGCCGCCGCCGGATGCCGCGCCCGTAGAGCTGCATGTCCTCGTCCGGGCCGAACCGGGCGAAGACGTCGTCGCGCTGCTCGGCGGTGAGCCGGGAGAGGTCGATCTCGTCGTGGTTGCGCAGGAAGGTGGCCCACTGCCCGCCGGCCGGCAGCTTCGGCGTGCTGCGCAGCGCGTCGATGATCGGCTCGGGGTCCTCCCGGGCCAGCGCCAGCACCATCCGGGCGTTGAGCATGAAGTCGAAGAGCATGTGGATGCGGTTACCGGAGCCGCCCTCGTCACCGAAGAAGACCGGCAGCTGGCCGGGCTCCACATTGGCCTCGGCGAGCAGCACCGCGTCGCCCTTGCGCCACTGGACGTGCTGGCGCAGCTCGGTGAGGAACGGGAAGTCCTTCGGCGAGTCCGGGTTGCCCGGTTCGGTCTGCTCGATGATGAACGGCACCGCGTCCATCCGGAACCCGGCCACCCCGAGTTGCAGCCAGAACGCGCAGATCTTCTTGATCTCCTCGCGTACCTCGGGGTTCTTGATGTTCAGGTCCGGCTGGAACCGGTAGAACCGGTGGTAGTACCAGAGCTTCGCGGTCCGGTCGTAGCTCCAGGTCTCGCTCTGCTCGCCCGGGAAGACCATGCCCTGGTTGCGGTCGGCGGGTTCGGTCTCGCTCCAGACATACCAGTCCCGGTACGGCGAGTCCGCCGACGCCCGCGCCGACTGGAACCACGGATGCTTGTCCGACGTGTGGTTCACCACCAGGTCGATGATCACCTTGATACCCAGGTTCCCGGCCTGGTGCAGCAGCTCCGCGAAGTCCCCGAGCGTCCCGAACCGCGGATCCACGTTGTAGAAGTCCGCCACGTCGTACCCGTCGTCCCGGTCCGGCGAGGGGTGGATCGGATTGAGCCAGATACAGGTCACCCCGAGCCGGGCGAGATAGTCGAGCCGCCCGATCAGCCCGGGTATGTCCCCGATCCCGTCCCCGTTGGCGTCGGCGAAGGTATCGATGTCCAGGCAGTAGACGACCGCCTTCGTGTACCACCGGTCACTCATGCGCCCTTACATGTCCGGCCGCCGGGACCCCGAAACCGCGCTCGCCGGCCATCTCGCCGTCGTCACCCGTCCTTTCTCGACCGCGGGTCGCCTCCCGCCGGCGGTTCAGCTCCGCCGCCGCCATGAAGGCCGCCACGGGGATCAGCACCAGGGCGGCCCACTGCGCCGGGCCGATCAGGCGCAGCGCCTCGGGGTGACGCATGTTGTGCTCGATGAAGCCGCCGAATCCGAGCCGGGTCAGCGGCAGGGTCACGACGACCGGGACCGCCCAGGCCACCATCCGCCGCCGCACCTCGGGCGCCTGCCGGTAGACCGCGAACGTCACCAGGGCGAGACCGGCGTAGGGCATCGCCATGCGGACCTGCCACGGGCCGAGGAGCAGCCAGAAGCCGTGCAGGATCAGGAGGGCCCCGGCCACCGTCACCGGAACCACACCCCGTACCACGCGGTCGCCCGGCGCACCCGGCTCGGCGCTCTCGCCGCGACCGCGCCGCAGGCGGAGTCGGCCGGGCTCAGCGGCCAGGCCCGCGATCAGCACGACCGCCGCGGCCGCCATCACCCAGTAGGTGTAGAGGACCATCGCGGGAGTGTCCAGGTAGTACCGACCGGGGCCGACGATCTCCCCCGCCAGGCCGGCAACCGCGCCGAGGGCGCCGACGACTCGCAACCCGAACACCGCGGCGATCAGCACCACCGTCCAGGCGCCGACCCGGAACAGGTCCACCGGATCGATCACCAGATGGTCGATCCAGCCCCGCAGCAGACGCACCGGGATCCCCGCGACGCGGCGCACCGCGGCGGCGAGGAGCAGGAGCGCGCCGAAGAGCTGGACCAGCCGGGCCGAGCGCGCCCACCCGTCGCCGGGGAGCGGGGCCAGCTGACGGAGGTGGGCCAGCATCGCGTGCCCCAGGATGTCGAGCACCTGGGCCGGGCCGGGGCGCGGATCGGCCATCAGCACGCCGATCATCTCGTCCTCATACTCCCGGCGGAAGTCGCGCGGATAGAGCGCGAGCAGGCGCCGGTAACGGCTCTCGGTCATGCGGTTGCTCCCCCGAACTGAGTGCGGCGCGCGCTCAGGCGCTGCTCCGCGATGGTGGCCTGGGCGCGCAGCCGGGCGGTCTCGGTGGCGAGGCTCCGCTCACCGGCCCCGGTGAGCCGGTAGTAGCGCCGCAATCGGGACTGCACGATCTCCTCGCGGTCGACCTCGATCAGACCCTCGGCCCGCAGCCGGTCGAGGGCCGCGTAGAGCGTGCCGGCCCGCAGCCGGACCCGGCCCCCGGTCATCCCGGCCACATCCTCGATCACGGCATAGCCGTGCCGGGGCTCGGCGGCCAGGGCCGTGAGCACCAGGAAGGTCGGCTCCCGCATCGGCGCGTCGGTCATGGCGGAAGTATATACCGATGGTCGGTATATACGGTACCGGTTCATCGGCGCCCGCCGGGGTATGGATCGGGAATGGCACAACTGGACGGACTGGCCGGATGGGTGGCCTCGGTCATCGACGCGCTCGGCGAGGTGGGCGTCGGCCTGCTGATCGCCCTGGAGAACCTGATCCCGCCGGTCCCCAGTGAGATCGTGCTGTCGATGGCCGGGTACCTGGCGAGCGAGGGGCGGGTCGGCCTGGTCCCGGTCTGGCTCGCCGCGACGCTCGGCTCGCTCGCCGGGGCGCTGCTGCTCTACGCGCTCGGGCGCGGGCTCGGCGAGGACCGGTTGTACCGCTGGCTGGACCGGATCCCGCTGGTCGACCCGGCCGACCTGCGCCGGGCCGACCGCTGGTTCGAGCGGCACGAGCGGGCCGCGGTCCTCTTCGGACGCTGCGCTCCGGTGGTACGCAGCCTCGTCTCGATCCCGGCCGGCGCGAACCGGATGCCGGTCGGCCGCTTCACCGTCTGCACCGCGATCGGCAGCGGGCTCTGGAACGCGATCTTCATCGGTGCCGGGTACGCCCTCGGCTCCCGTTGGCAGGACGTCGAGCGGTACGGCCACTGGTTCGACTACGGGGTCGGGGCGATCGCCGTACTCATGATCGGGTCCTGGGTGGTGACGAAGCTGCGCGGCCGCCATGCCCGGCGGCCGCGCAGCGGGGAGAGGGTCAGAAGCCCGCGCTGACCTTGGTGAACGCCCAGTCGTCCTGCGCGATGCCGGAGCAGTCGGAGACCACGCCGCCACCCGCGCAGCCGCGGTCCCGGTTCACCGACCAGAACGCCAGCCGCGCCAGGCCCTTGCCCTTCGCGTAGTCCCGGATCCGCGTCCAGGTGTCCAGCGAGGTGAGTTCCTGCTGGTCGGAGAGGCCGTTCATGCCGGAGATGCCGATGTGCGCGTACGCCTGCGCCTCGGTGTACCCGAACGTCGACATCAGCGTGGTCCTGAGCCCCTCGGTCGCGCCGACCGTGGCCGTGTAGATGTCCGAGGCGCCGAAGTCGAACGGCATCTGGGTGAAGACGTCGATGTTCGCGCCGAGCGCCTCGGCCTGCTGGATCAGCCGGGTGCCGTAGTAGGTCGGGCCGGTGGTCGAGGTGCCGAAGGTGACGATGGTCTTCACCGACGGGTTGTTCGCCTTGATGATCTTCAGGGCACCGAGGATCCGGTCCTGGACGGCGGTGTTCTCGAACTCGTCGGTGTTCTCGATGTCGACGTCGATGGCCTTGAGACCGAAAGCGTCGATCACTTTCTGGTACGCCCCGGCGAGCGCTTCCGCGCCGGCACAGTTCGGGCCGAGCTTGTTGCCGCTCCAGCCGCCGATCGACGGGACCACGTCCGCACCGGCCGCCTTGATCTGCGCGATGTACGTGGCGTGCGCGCCCCCGGTCAACCCGGTCTCCCCGTCCCACGCCGGGTTGCAGCCGTTCGACGCCAGCACGAACGCCATGGTGAACGCCTTGATCCCGGTGGCGTTGACGACTGTGGACGGCGCGGGCGGGTTGCCCCAGCCGGGATAGACGTAGGGCGCGGCGGCCATCCCGGTGCCGGTGCCGGCCGTCGGCGACGTGGTGGGTGAGCTGGTCGGCGTGGTCGTACCGCCGCAGGTGCCGTTGTCGGCCCAGACGTCCCAGGTCCCGCTGTGCGTGGCCGGCGACTCGTTCTGGGTCCACCACTTGGCGGTGTAGTCGTGGCCGTTCTGCGAGGCCGTGCCGCCGCCGAGGTAGACGGCGCTCGCGCTCCACGCCGTGGCACAGGCGGTGGCGGCCGAGGCATCGACCGCGAAGAGGGTGGCGGTCCCGCCGGCGATCAGGGCCGCCGCGGCCGCGAGGAGGATAGATCGAGATCGAGGCATACGTAAATATGTAGGACTCTTAACAGTCGATGTGAAGGGTCCGGAACCTTAAACATCCTTAAAAGTCAGAGGGCCGTAGCCGCAGGTCAGCGACTACGGCCCGGGTAAGAATTGTCACCGTCTGAACTGGATCCAGTTCACGTTGACGAAGTCCGCGGACTGGCCACTGGTGAAGGTCAGATAGACCGTGTGCGTCCCGGTCACGCTCGTCACGTTGGCCGGCACCGAGCTCCAGGTCTGCCACCCGCCGGTGGAGGCGAGCGCGAAGCTGCCGATCGGCGCGTTGCTCCGGCTGTCCAGGCGCACCTCGATCAGGCCGCTCACCCCGGACGCCGCGCCCGAGGCGACCCGGCCGACGAAGTCCAGTGGTGTCGACGTACCGAAATTGACGTTGTTGAACTGCAGCCAGTCGCCGTTCGCGATGTAGCCGACGTCCTGGCCGCCCTCGGAGCAGGTCTCGATCGTCACCCCGGACGCGGCGTCGTACGACTCGGCCTGGATGGCCGTGTACGCGTCCCGCGTGGTGCCCGAGGTGGCCGACGCCGAGGCGGTCGGCGACGTCGTCGTGGTGGTGGTCGACTGGTAGACGGCCACGTAGTCGACCAGCATCGGCACACCGGACTGGGTCGCCGAGGTCGGGCCGCCGCCGAAGGCCGCCGGGAAGCCGCCGCCGATCGCCACGTTGAGGATGACGAACATCCCGTGGTGCGTGGCGTTGTTCCAGGTGGTGCTGTCGATCTGGGACGAGTTCAGGGTGAAGTAGTTGACCCCGTCGAGGTACCAGCGCAGCTGCTCCGGGGAGGTGCTGCGGTCGAACTCGATCGCGTACGTGTGGAAGGCGGTCTGGCAGCCGGAGCAGGCATGCTCACCGCTGGTCAGCCCGGTGGTCTCGTTGCAGACGCCGCCGGGGTTGGTGCCGCAGTGCAGGGCGGCGAAGACCGAGGACCGGCCGTTGATGTCCTCCATGATGTCCCACTCGCCGATGCTCGGCCAGTTGGTCGCGCCGACCGGCCGGGCCGCGTCGCCGAGTGCCCAGAACGCCGGCCAGTAGCCGAGCGCCGCGTCGCCGCTGACGTTCGGCTGCTGGATCCGGGCCTCGATCCGCACCTTGCCGCCGGACGGGGCGGCGAAGTCGGTGCGCTGGGTCTCCACCCGGCCGGAGGTCCAGTTGCCGGCCGAGTCGCGGATCGGCTTGATCGCCAGGTTGCCGCTGCCGTCCTGGTAGACGTTCGCGGTCGAGCTGGTCATGGTCTCGACCTCGCCGGTGCCCCAGTTGGCGGCGCCGCCGGCGTATCCCGTGCCGGTGTCGTAGAGCCAGTTGGACGTGTTGAGGCCGGTGCCCGCCGCACCGGTGAAGTCGTCGCTGAAGACCAGCGACATGCCGGACGGGGCGGTGGGGACCGCCGCCTCCGCCGTGGCCACGAACGTCACGGAGGCACCGATCGTCAGCAGGGACGCGATCAGCGCGAGGAGTCTTCGGGGAGCTGCCATGGGGACACGCCTTCCGGGGGACGGATGCCGGGGGAACGGGGGTCGTGAGAGCGCTCTCTTGACGAAGAATTTCACGCTTGTTTCCGGCACTTGTCAACGCTTGTCGATGAGCCGGCGGCGTACCGCCTGCTCCCCCGCGGTCCAGAGAGAGGATGTGACCAGGTAGAGGCCGCCCGCGAGCGGCAGCCAGGCGACCGCCGCGACACTCATCCAGGGCAGCCACCGCAGAAATGACAATTGTTGCGCCGCGGCGGCGACCCGGCGCATCGACCACCACGCGACCGCGGCGGCGATCGCCAGCAGCACGGCGAAGACCGGCAACCCGGCCGAGAGGTGGGCGGTGAGCGGGACGCCGGCCAGCACGCCGGGCGGCGGGGCCGTCGCCACCCGGTACATGATCATGAAGAACGGGGCCTGGGCCAGCGCCGGGAGCAGTCCGGCGAACGGGCCGATCCCGTGCGCCCGCTGCAGGTCCAGCGTCGCGGTGGCGAGCTCCACCGGGTCCCGGTGCTTCGCCCGCAGCCTCTCCATCTCGGGGGCCAGCGCGGCGCGGCGGCGCTCGGTGCGGATCTGCAGATAGGTGAGCGGGGTCAGTGCGAGACGGACGAGCAGGGTGAACAGGACGATCGCGAGGGCGGCGCCGACCGGCCCGGCGAGCAGGGTGATGGCGTGGTGGGCGGCACCGGTGACGGCGCCGAAGATACTGGAGAAAGGCATGGGCGTACCCCGGAATGCCGGCGAAAGCGGAAGGGACCGTCTGAGGCCGGCCGCTTACGCAGCCGGAAGAGCGGTCGCCGGGGCCCGGGGACGAGGCCGTCCGGCAGCGTCGGGGTCACGGAGACGGGGAGCCTGCGTCCGCGATCGGCGCGCGAACGCCGACATCCCCGGAGTGATCGCGGTGCCGAGCACCGGAAGGGCCACCGCGGCGACGACGAGAAGGGCCGCCGCGACCAGCGCGAGGGTCATCACCAGGGACGGTCCGCCGCTCATCTGGGGATCGAGCAGGGCGGCGCGCGCCATCGCCCAGAACCCGAGGAGCAGCATGGCCGCAGCCTAGCCATCGGGGTCAAGTGCGGTTTCCGGGTACCGCGCGAGGGGTAACCAGACGGCATGACAGCCACCGCCGAAGGCGGCACGACGATCTCACCGGAACTCGCCGCCGTGGCGGAGCGCCGGGACCTGCTCACCCTCGGCATCGAGGAGGAGTACCTGCTCGTCGACGCGGTCGAACCGCGCGGCGTGGAGGCCGTCGAGACGGTCCTCGACCACGTGCCCGAGGCGATGCGGGACGGGGTGCAGCACGAGTACCTGCGCAGCCAGATCGAGGTGGCCAGCCCGCCGCAACTGGAGCTGACCGGCCTCTACGGCGCGATGCGGGACCTGCGCGGCGCCCTCGCCGAGGCGGCCGAGCGGGCCGGCGCCCGGCTCGTCGCGGTCGGCGCGGGACCGGCCGCCGGACCCAGCCTGCGGATCGTGGACAGCCCGAGGTACCACCGCATGCGGGAGCGCTTCGGCGACCTCTCCCCCGGTCAGGGCCTCTGCGGCACCCACGTGCACGTCAGCATCCCGGACCCGGAGACCGGCGTCCGGATCCTCAACCACCTGCGGCCCTGGCTGCCCGTGCTGCAGGCGGCCACCGCCAACTCGCCGCTCTCCGGCGGACGGGACACCGGGTACGCGAGCTGGCGCTCGATGATGTGGGAACGCTGGCCCACCGTCGGGCCGACGCCGTATCTGCACTCCCACGAGCACTACCGGACGCTCATCGTGGACCTGGTGGCGAGCGGCGCGATGCTCGACGAGGGGATGCTCTACTGGTACGCCCGGCTCTCCGCGAACTACCCCACCGTGGAGATCCGGATGGGCGACGTCACGCCCGGCCTGGACGACGCGATGCTGCTCGCCGCGCTGGCCCGGGCCCTGGTCGCCACCCTGCTGAACGAGGTCCGCGCCGGCGTCGAGGCGCCGGACGTACCGCATCCACTGCTGATGGCCGCGCACTGGCGGGCCGCGCACGACGGGCTGGAGGGCCTCGGCCTGGACATGGCCTCCCGCGAGCCCCGGCCGGCCTGGCGCCTGATGCGCCAGCTCTTCGACTACGTACGACCGGAGCTGGAACGGCACGGCGATCTGGAGCTCGTCACCGTCCTGATGGGCCGCTTACGGTCCCGCGGCACCGGGGCGGCGCGGCAGCGGGCGATGCTCTCCCGGGGCGCCCCGGTCTCGGACGTGGTCGACTGGCTGGCCCGCATCACCCGCGGAATGGAATGATCTCCACAGATATTACACAGCCCATATCCCTTGACTACCAGGTGATATGACAGAAAGTGCACGCGGCATGACCGATCAGGTATCGCGCTCGATCTTGTCGCACGGTAGGCATAGCGCATGCCGCCGCACACATCGCGTTATTCGACGCAAACGTCCGGCGACGTAGCCGCGACGGGCGGGCGGCACCGTCGGCCGGATTCGTCCCTCCCCACCGGGTCGGTGTACTCGCCGACCGGGGAGCAGACGCTTCTCATTCCGCGCCAGGGACGGGCCACCCAGGCCCGTCACCGTGCCGGTGCCACCGAGTCGTACTCCTTCGACCGGAATGTCCCGCCCCGCCGCACGCGCCGGTATCGCAACGAACGGGCCGGAGCGCACCGCGCGCCCGGCACCCTGACCCTGAGCAACCTCCCCATCGGGGCCCTGCTCAGCGCCGCACGGAACCGCCCCCAGGCCGCGGTGCTGAGCACCCTGGTCGTGGCCGGGCTGATGCTGTCGATCGTGCCCTTCTCCCAGCAGGGCGACGACCCCTCCGTGGTCAACACCGCCGCACAGGCCGCGGCCGCACAGGCCGAGAAGAAGAAGACCGCGGACAAGGCCGCGGGGGGCGCCTCGAACACCGAGGCCGAACCCACCGCGGAGGCCACCGCCTCGCCCACACCGGAGGCGACCACCACCCAGCCCGCCGGGTACGACCCCGAACTGAGCGTCCTGCCGGTGGGCAACGGGCCGGCCAGCTCACTGCTCACCAGCGGTACCCAGGCCGTCTCGCTCACCTTCGACGACGGGCCGGACCCGCAGCTCACCCCGAAACTGCTCAAGATGCTCGACGAGTACCAGGTCAAGGCGACGTTCTGCCTGGTCGGGACTCAGGTGAAGAAGCATCCGGAGCTGGTCCGGGACATCGTGGCGGCCGGGCACACGCTCTGCAACCACACCTGGAACCACGACCTGACGATCGGCAAGAAGAGCGCCGCCAAGATCCGGGCCGACCTGGAGAAGACCAACGCGGCGATCCAGGCGGCGGTCCCGGGTGCCCAGATCCGGTTCTTCCGGGCGCCGGGCGGCAACTTCACCGACAAGCTGGTCAAGGTGGCGCACGCGGAGGGGATGGCCTCGCTGTACTGGGAGGTCGACCCGCGCGACTGGGAGCACACCGAGGACGAGACCGACGCCGAGCACACCGCCCGGGTCATCGCCACGGTGAAGAAGCAGGTCAAGCCGGGGGCGATCATCCTGTCCCACGACTTCAACCAGCCGGACACCATCGCGGCGTACGAGAAGCTGATCCCGTGGCTCGCCGAGCGCTACTCGCTCGGGGTCCCCACCGGTGAGGGTGAGACGCCCGAGGCTCCCGCGAGCACGGCGCCCACCACCGAGCCCACGCCCTCGCCGTCGGTCAGCACCTCCCCGACACCGTCGGAATCCTCCTCGGACTCCGGGGAATCGGACTCGGCGGAGACCGCGGCTACCTCGTCCTAGCGGGCTGGCAGGTCGGACACCAGTAGAGGTTCCGGCCTGCCATCGCCCCGCGCGCCACCGGGGTGCCGCAGACCAGGCAGGGCTGGCCCGGGCGGCGGTAGACGTACACCTCGCCGCCGTGCCGGTCCACCCGCGGCGCCCGTCGCATCGCCTCCGGCGTGTGCTCGGTGTGCACGGTGTCGATCCGGCCGCGGAGCACGCCCTCCTTCATCAGCGCGCGCAGGTCGTCCCAGAGCGCGGTCCAGCGCGCCGGGTCGATCGCCGTGCCCGGGGTCTGCGGGGAGAGGCCCGCGCGGAAGAGCACCTCGTTGGCGTAGATCAGGCCGCACCCGGCCACGATGGACTGGTCCATCAGCAGCGCGGGGAGCGCCTTGGTGCTGGATCGGAGACGCCGGTAGGCCACCGCCGGGTCGGCGTCGTCGCGCAGCGGGTCGGCACCGAGCCGGGCGCGCAGCGCGTCCACGCCGGGTGGGTCGAGCACCTCGCACGCGGTCGGGCCGCGCAGCTCCAGCCAGTGCGCGGGACCGGCGAGCACCATCCGGACCTGGCCGACCGGTGCGGGGGCGGGCAGGGTCCCCTCGGCGAACTTGCCGTAGAGACCGAGGTGCACGTGGACCGTACGGTCGCCCTCGTAGTGGTGCAGCAGATGCTTCCCGTACGCCTCGGTGTCGCGCAGCACGCGCCCGCTGACCAGCGCGGCCCCCGACGCGAAGCGCCCCTGCGGGCTGGTGACCGCCACCGGATGGCCGGCGAGGATCTCGCGATGGCGGGCGGCGAGGCGGTGAATGGTATGTCCCTCCGGCACGCGCCAAAGGTAACCGCCGATCGCCGGAACGGTGCGCACAGGACTTCGGGGGTGACGAGGACCACCGGCGGGCACATTCTGCCGTGAGCGGATTCGCCCTGAGGGGAATCACTGGGCTGCGACACGCTGGCTGGGAGAGGGTGGGAGACGTCAAGAAGCGTGATGCGAGAGGGTTGGGCCCATGACTGTTGACACGACCATGCGCGGTGGCGGCGCCACCTTCGACGACCAGGTCTTCGAGCGGCTGCTGCGGGAGCGGATCATCTTCCTCGGCAGCGAGGTCAACGACGAGGTGACCAACCGGATCTGCGCCCAGATGCTGCTGCTCGCGTCGGAGGACGCGGAGCGCGACATCGCGCTCTACATCAACTCCCCCGGCGGCTCGATCAGCGCCGGGATGGCCGTCTACGACACGATGCAGTACATCAAGAACGACGTGGCCACCATCGCGATGGGCATGGCCGCCTCGATGGGCCAGTTCCTGCTCTGCGCCGGCACCCCCGGCAAGCGGTACGCACTGCCCCACGCCCGGGTGATGATGCACCAGCTCTCCGGCGGTATCGGCGGCACCGCGGCCGACATCGCCATCCAGGCCGAGAGCATGCTGCACATCAAGCAGGTGATGAACGAGCGGATCGCCTTCCACTCCGGTCACACGCCGGAGGAGATCGAGCGCGACTCGGACCGCGACCGCTGGTTCACCGCCCAGCAGGCCAAGGATTACGGCCTGGTCGACCACGTGATCAGCAAGGCGTCCGACGTGACGGCGTCCTCGCTGGTCTGATCCGTTCACCGGCACGACGGAGGGGGCTTCGGCCCCCTCCGTGTCGTTTGCGGTCCGTGCGGGTATAGAGGCGTGTCATCAGAGATGACTGACCCACATCCCGCAGGAGGTGCTGACGTGAAGGTACCCACCTTCTCCCGGCAGACCACGACGGAGACCGGGGAGACGGAACGTATCCCGGTTCAGCCTCGCCGTGACACCGACACCATCACCAAGCCCCGTACCGCGACGGTGACCGCGCCCACCGAGGCCGACCGCAAGCCGGTCGTCGTCGGCAAGCCCGTCACACCGGTCGCGCCCGCGGCCCCGGCCCGCAAGCCGCGGGCCAGCCTGCTCGCCACCCTCGGCCTGATCCTCAGCGTCGCGGGCGCCGCCCTGGTGCTCTCCGGCCCGCTGGCCGGGTACGGCGTCGGCGTCTCCGGCCTGGCCCTGGTGATCTCCATCTTCGGGCTCTTCGCCACCCGCAAGTGGCACGTCGCCGGCAAGACCGACGCGATGATCGGCATCGTGGTCTCGCTCGCCGCCGTCGTGCTCGGCGTGCTCGCCCTGACCGGTTCGCTCTACTGGCTCGGCACCGACGTGCGGCCGGTCGACAACCTGCGCGAGTGGCTTGACGCACAGTTTGCAAACCGGATCTGACGGGTATCTGACATATACCACCGGCGATACGCTGGCGGTTGCACCCTTCGGAACCGGGACGATCTGATCGTCGGCCCGCCCCGAATCTCTCCGGCGGTTCGCCGGAGATCACCTGGCGGTTCGCCGGGTCACAGCATTGCGCCGGGGAGGCGAGCCTCCCCGGCGTTCTGCTGTCGTGCAACGAATCACCGCCGCGGTGCCGCAGGACGCAACGATCGGCCACCGTACGCATGGAAGATCCAGGGTGGGCGAAACGGGCACGCACCTACGGTTTTCTCATGACGTCACCGCGCCGCTATCTGATGTGCCGGCCCACCCACTTCGCCGTCACCTACCGGATCAACCCGTGGATGGACCCCACGGCGCCGTACGACAACGCGCTCGCCGTCGCCCAGTGGGAGAGCCTGCGCCGCGCCTTCCTCGACCTGGGCCACACCGTCGACCTGATCGACCCGCTGCCCGGGCTGCCGGACATGGTCTTCGCCGCGAACGGCGGCACGATCGTCGACGGGCGCGCGCTCGGGGTCCAGTTCCGCGACGCCGAGCGGGCCGACGAGGCCCCGGCGTACGCGTCCTGGTTCCGCGAACAGGGCCTCGAGGTGACGATGCCGAAGCACACCAACGAGGGCGAGGGCGACATCCTGCTCGCCGGGGACGTGCTGCTGGCCGGCACCGGGTTCCGGACCGCCCACGCCTCGCACGCCGAGACCCAGGAGTTCCTCCAGCGCCCGGTGATCACCCTGCAACTGGTCGATCCGGCGTACTACCACCTGGACACCGCGCTCTGCGTGCTGGACGAGACGAATGTGGCGTACCTGCCGGAGGCGTTCTCACCGGGTTCCCGATCCGTCCTCCGGCAGCTCTTCCCGAATGCGATCATCGCAACGCCGGAGGACGCCGCGGTGCTGGGTCTCAACGCGGTCAGCGACGGCCGCAACGTGGTCCTGCCGGTGCAGGCCACCGAGTTGTCCGCCGCGCTGGCCAGGGCCGGATACCACCCGATCGGGGTGGACGTCTCCGAGCTGCGCAAGGCCGGCGGCGGCCCCAAGTGCTGCACGCTGGAGGTGCGCCCATGACCACCGTCGACCTTCGTACGCCCGGTGAGCTCGCCGAGGCCGAGCGCTGGACCGCGCACAACTACCACCCGCTGCCGGTGGTGATCGCCGAGGCCGAGGGCGCCTGGGTGACCGACGTCGACGGGCGCCGCTACCTGGACATGCTGGCCGGGTACTCGGCGCTGAACTTCGGGCACCGGCACCCCGGGCTGATCGCCGCCGCGCACGCCCAGCTGGACCGGCTCACGCTGACCAGCCGGGCGTTCGTGCACGACCGGTTCGCCGCGTTCTGCCGGGGGCTCGCCGAGCTCTGCGGCAAGGACCTGGTACTGCCGATGAACACCGGTGCCGAGGCGGTGGAGACCGCGATCAAGGTGGCCCGCAAGTGGGGGTACCGGGTCAAGGGCGTACCGGACGGGCGCGCCGAGATCATCGTGGCGGACGGCAACTTCCACGGGCGGACCACCACGATCGTCAGCTTCTCCACCGACCCGGAGGCACGGGCGGACTTCGGGCCGTACACGCCGGGGTTCACCGTGGTGCCGTACGGCGACGCCGCGGCCCTGGAGGCGGCGATCACCCCGGACACGGTGGCGGTGCTCCTGGAGCCGATCCAGGGCGAGGGCGGCGTGGTCATCCCGCCGGACGGCTACCTCGCCCGGGTCCGCGCCGCGTGCACCGCGCGGAACGTCCTGTTCCTGGCCGACGAGATCCAGTCCGGGCTGGGGCGTACCGGGAAGACCTTCGCGATCGAGCACGAGGGCGTGGTCCCGGACATGTACGTGCTCGGCAAGGCCCTGGGCGGCGGCATCGTGCCGGTCTCCGCGGTCGCCGCGAACCGGGATGTGCTCGGCGTGCTGAAGCCCGGCGAGCACGGCTCCACCTTCGGCGGCAACGCGCTGGCCTGCGCGGTCGGCGAGGAGGTGGTCCGGATGCTTGCGACCGGGGAGTTCCAGGAGCGCTCGGCCCGGCTCGGCACCCACTTCCAGGCGGGCCTGGAGGGGCTGATCGGCCGAGGGCTGGTCGCTGTCCGCTGCCGCGGCCTCTGGGCCGGGCTGGACATCGACCCGGCGCTGATGACCGGCCGGCAGGCCTGCGAACGGCTCGCCGAGCGCGGCGTGCTCGCCAAGGACACCCACGGGTCGACGATCCGGCTGGCGCCGCCGCTGGTCGTCACCGAGACCGATCTCGATCACGCGCTGACCCAGCTGGCGGCGGTGCTCGGTTCGTGAGGGACGAGGGGCCGCTCTCCCGAGCGGCCCCTCGTAGAATCAGCGGCCGACCGGGCGGATCGCCATGGTCGGCGCCTCGGCCATCACCGACTGCGGCTGCACCACGCCGCCGTTGGCCCAGAGCTTCGCGCGGCCCACGTGCACCCCGGCGTAGAGCTCGACGATGTCCTCCATGACCAGCTTGCGGGACTCGTCCCGGTGCAGCGTGATCCGCTCGTCGTCGTCCATCGAGCCGCCCGGGCGGATGCCGGTGCCGTTGGTGCTGATGTCCTTCGCGGTCACCTCGCCGGCGCGCAGCGAGAGGCTCACGTGGCCCCGGCTGATCCACTTCCGGGCGTCCTCGGTGAGCCACTGGCCGAGCATGACCCCGCCGCCGCCCTCCGGAGCGCGCCCGATGATCATCGGTTTCTCCTCGGAGACCACGAAACGCTGGCGGATCACGCCCTCGATGCGTACCGAGAAGACCTCGGTGGCCGGGCGCGGACCCGCGTCCTTGAGCCGCTCCCCGTGCCGCGGGCACGTCGGCGCCGCGGACCGCAGGGCCGGCGGCGGCTGGGCCACCGGGCTGGTGAAGGTCCGCATGTCCGCGAACGGGCTGTCCGGGTCCCCACCGCTGCCGTAGGCGTTGCAGTTGGGCGCCGGGCACCGCCAGACACGGGCCAGCAGACGCTCGCCCAGCGGCGACCGCGGGGTCGGCGGGACCGCCTCGCCCCGGCCCACCCGGGCCACCAGAGCCGGGCCGCCCTGCTGCGACACCAGCGCGAGCAGCCGGCCGGGCTCGGCCACCCAGGGCCGGCTGGCCCGGTACCGATCCTCCCGGTCCCGGGTGAGCACCGGCAGGCCGAGCATCTCGGCCACCTCCAGCACCCGGTCGTCGACCTGCGGAACCACCTCGATCTTGCCGTCGTCGGCCCACCGGCGCACCACCATGCGCTCGTTCGAGGTGAGATCGGTGTCCGAGATCAGGCCGCGCGGGGCGACGGCGTAGACCGGGACGTTCTCCTCGGCGACATAGCGGCCGAGCGCGTCGACCAGAAGGCCGAGCCGGACCAGACTGGCCGGGCGACCGCCGTCGAGGTCGGCGTAACGCACCACCTCGGCGAGGTCGACCACTGCCCGGGCCAGCGCCGGGTCGGTGGTGAGCCGCACCTCGATGGCGTCGAGGACCTTGCTGACCTCGAATCTCACGAGTCCTCCCCCTGTCCTGGGTTTCCTCGGGTTCATCATGCCCCGCCCATGATCGGCGCAGCGAACCGGGCGGGCCGGTCCGGCTGTTTGCCCGATCAGTGGATCGGGAAATCCGCTATCGACAGGCATCATCCCCCACCCCAAGGGAGCGACAAGACATGCGGACATCACGGCTTGCCGGGGTAGGCATCGCGGCCGTTCTCACGGTGGCCGGCTGCACCGCCAACGGCACCGGCGGCGCCTCCCCCAGCGCCAGTGCCGGTGCGGGCCCGAGCGGCACCGCGTCCTCCTCCGCCGACCCCGCCGCGGTCAAGGCACTCACCGACGCGGCCGACAAGCTCGACGACACCACGGTCAAGCTCACCGTGACCAGCGGCAGCGGCTTCCAGCTGACCGCGCTGACCGACGCGCCGCACGGCACCGGCACCGCCGACCTGGTCGCGCAGAGCGCCAACGCCAAGCTGACGGTCAAGTCCCTGCTGGTCGGCGAGGACCTGTACGCGCAGATCCCGGGCATCACCACCGCGGACAAGTGGACCCATCTGGACATGGCCCGCCTGCCCGAGGACGCCAGCGTCGGCCTGCGCCCCGGCCAGATCGACCCGGTGAACACCGCGAAGCTGCTCTCCTCGGCGACCGACGTGCACCAGTCCGGCGAGGCGGAGTACGCCGGCACGCTCGACCTGAGCGACGCCGCCGGGGTCGCCGGGCTCGGCCAGGTGACCATCGACGGCTCGTCCGTCCCCTTCAGCGCCGCGCTCGACAACGAGGGCCGGCTGGAGATCCTCACCATCCAGCAGGAGCAGCCGGTGGTCGCGAAGTACAGCGGCTACGGCACCCCGGTGACCGTGACGGCCCCGGCCGCGAGCGAGGTCGTCGAGGCGCCGGACAGCGTCTACCAGGCGCTCGGCGGTAGGTGACACCTCTCAGGCGGCGCCGCGGTCGATCCACAGGGGCCGCGGCGCCGGCCGGTTCTCCTCGATCCACCGGTCGATCCGCTCCCACCACTCGTAGAGCCAGTCGATCCGCTCCTGCTCGCCGGCCGGCACCTCCTCCGGCGGCACGCTCCAGAACCGCATCACCAGGTGCTTGTCCATCGGCAGCTCGCGCCAGACGTCGCCGATCGTGATCATCCGGTCCAGCCCGGTGTGCGCCACGAAGATCACCCCGGCGTCCGGTGCCGCGTCGATCGCCGCGAGCAGCCCGCCCGGCTTCGGCGGGAGCAGGTTGCGCAGTCCCTCGGCCCGCTCCGCCATCTCGTCCAGGCCGCTCGCCCGCAGCCGGGCGATCGCCCTGACCCTCCGGCGCGGCGTGAAGTTGCCGCCCTCCGGGAAGATCACGAAGGCGTCGTTGTCGTCCAGGCCGGTGGCCAGGTCACCGATCTGCTCCTCCAGGGTCGCGGTTCGCGTACGCCCCGGGGTGATGAACCGGTTGGGCAGACGATTGAGCAGCACGTCCACCGCCGGGTCCCACTGCAGCGCGGCCTTCAGCACGATCCGGGGCTCCCGGGCGAACCAGTTGACCAGCGCGTGGATCAGCGTGAACGAGTCGCCCGGACCGGCGTGCCGGCTCACCACGATCTCCGGCCGGCCCGGTTGAGCGGTGTCCGGATCGGTGCCGACCACGTCGATCGCCAGGTGCAGTGACCAGCGGGCGAACCAGAACAGCGAGCCCAGGAACCACCCGGTCAGCACGTAGTGCGCCCGCTGGAAGGCCGGGGTCCGGATCCACCGGCCGAAGCCCGCGACCACCCAGAGCACCGCGAGGGCGATCAGCGCGGCCGCGTCCCAGACCACGTAGACGATGATCAGGAAGACCAGCCGGGGCACCCGGAGCCGGCCGGGCACCAGCGGGGAGAGGGCGAGCGCGAGCAGCAGCCAGATCGGCAGCGTGGTCAGCAGCAGGACGGCGAGCAGCACCACGGCGGGCGCCACCACGAGACGGCGGACCCGGATCGGCGGCAGCCCCATCGTCTAGCCGCCCGGCAGCGGGTTGACGTTGGCGCTCAGGTAGCGCCGGGAGGCCGTGTAGGCCCGGCTGATCCGGCGCCCCACCGCCGCCATGTCCCGGTACGCCCACGGCGAGTCGTCCCGGCCCTCCCCGCCACCGGCCGGCAGCACGTGCACGCGGACGTCCTCCGGCAACGCGGCCATCTCCCGCGCGAACCGGTGCCGCCGGGCGATCTCGAACGCCACCTGTGCCACCTCCCACGGCCGTCTCGGCACGGCCAGCGGGCGCTCCACCCGTCCGACCTGGAGCACGAAGAGCAGCTTCGCGCCGATCCGGACCGCCTCGCCGATCGGGATCGAGTTCACGATGCCACCGTCCACATAGTGCTCCCCGGCGATCTCCATGGGTGGGAGCAGCCCCGGCACCGCCGAGGAGGCGAGCACCGCGTCGACCAGCGGACCGCTGTCGAACCAGTGCTCGGCCGCCCGCTCGATGCTCGCCGCGCAGCAGTGGAACGGGATCTTCAGATCGCCGAAGGTGGAGCCCTCACCGAGCTCACCCTCGAGCAGCCGGCGCAGCGGCAGCGGCGAGTGCAGGTGGGTACGGGCCGCGAACCGGCGCATCTGCCGCCCGATCGAGTCGCCGTAGACCGCCGCGGCCTCGGGCGACGTCCAGAGCCGGACCAGCCGGTCGGTGACCGACTCGCTCGGATCGGCAGCGACCAGGGCGCCGTTCACCGCGCCGATCGAGGTGCCGACCACCACGTCCGGCCGGAAGCCGGCCCGGAAGAGCGCCCGCAGCATGCCCACCTCGACCGCGCCGAGCACCCCACCGCCGCCGAGCACGAAAGCCACCGGACCGTCGACCATGCCGTCCATCGTCCCACGTCCCGGCCGTCACACGGCCTTGCCTTGACACCGGTGTCAGGCCATACCGTCGGGACATGCTGATCGGAGAGCTCGCCGGACTGGCCGGGACCAGCCCGCGCACGCTGCGCTACTACGAGGCTCAGGGCCTGCTCCGGGCGAGCCGGGACGCGAACGGTTACCGGCAGTACGAGGACGCCGAGCTCCGGGTGGTGCACGAGATCCGTACCCTGCTCGCCTCCGGTTTCGGCCTCGACGAGATCAAGCCCTTCGTCGCCTGTCTCCGCGCCGGCAACAGCGCGGGCTTCGTCTGCCCGGACTCGGTCGCCGTCCTGCGCCGCAAGCTGGCCGAGGTCGACGACTACCTCGCCCAGCTGACCGAGGTCCGCGCCCGCCTCCACGACCAGCTCGCCCAGGCCCTGCTCTCGGAAGGGGGATCCCCGTGCCGGATCCTGCCCTGATCACCGTCACCGACGCCACCTTCGCCGAGCTGGTGCTCGCCGCCGAGGTCCCGTTCGTCCTCGACTTCTGGGCCGAGTGGTGCCCGCCCTGCCGCCCGATGGCCGCGTCGCTGGCCGAGCTGGCTCCCGAGTTCGCCGGCCGCCTGCTGATCGGCTCGCTCAACGCCGACGAGAACCCGGCCACCACCCTCGCCTACCGCGTCCTCTCCATGCCGACGCTGCTCTTCTTCCAGTCCGGCACGGTGACCCGGTCGCTGGTCGGCGCCCGCCCCAAGTCCCTGCTGCGCGCCACGCTCGAGGCCTCCGTCACCCCCTACGCCAACCACACCTGATCTCCGGTACGCCCGGGACCGCGCTCTCAGTCGAGCTCGGGCATGGCGACTGGCTGGGGCCGGGGACGGCAGGTGCCGCACTGGACGGCGTCCTCGACCACCAGGGCCTCGGCGCGGTCCCGGGCCGAGGAGCGGGTCACCTCCAGCAGGTAGGGACCGAACCGGGCGTGATCGGGGCAGACGCCGCGCCCACAGAAGCGGCAGGACCCGCGAGCGGACTCGGAGCAGAACCAGCACAGCATTCGGGTCGGCCCTTTCCTCGCGGGTCGGACCTCCATAGTGCCCCGTCGAATCCAATGATCCCTATCGGTCGTTCCCCCACGGGGGTGACCACTTGACGATTGACACGCGCCGCACCACGTCTACTCGTTGGCCGACGCGTCGGTGTCGTCGGGCGCGGAGCTCGAGGTGGTCGCCTCGGGGCTCGGTGACGTGGTCGCCGAGGCCGAGGGAGACGCGGATTTCGAGGTGGCCGACGGGCTCGGGCTGGGCGACCGCGTGGTCGGCTTGATCGTGATCGTCGTCGTGGCGCCCGCGGTCGGGGTGGCCGAGGTGGTGGTGGCGCTCGCCGAGGCCGACGCCGACGCGCTGGCCGACGCCGAGGCCGACGCGGAGACCGACGGCGAGACGGACGGCACGGCCGACGCGCTCTCCGACGGGAAGAGCTCCTCGTCCGGCTCGTCGCTGCTGGACTCGGCCGTGGGCGGGCTGACCTTCTCGCCGTCGCCGCAGGTCAGCTCGGAGCCGGTGGAGGCCTTGACGATGCCGCCGACGGTGACCAGGCCGGTGGAGACGGTGACCGTGGACGGGTCGACCGCGAACCACGACTTCCCGCCGTTGCTGACGTCGCCGCCGTCCCGGGCGATGGTCAGGCGCACCGGCTGGAACGCGCCGCTCGTGCTGCCGGTGTCGGCGAGCAGGCGGCCGGTCTTCAGGCCGACCCGGGCGGTCGGGGTGCCGTCACCGCCGTTCGCGGCCTTCAGCGTGACCTGGGAGCCGGCGCAGAGCACCAGCGCCGAGCCGCCGGGGAAGGTGAGCCGGGCCCGGCTCTGCGACGGCACGTCGATCAGGGTGCCGGTCGCGATGTAGCGCCGGTCGCCCGCGGCCAGGCTCGCCGACGCGCCCCCACCGGTCGCCGAGGAGGTGCCGCGGTCCACGGTGAGCAGGGCGCGGCCGGTGGGCATCTCGGCCCAGGCCGGACCGGGGTTCACGTTCACCACCACGCTGCCGATCGCCACGAAGAGCAGCAGGGTCACGAAGACCCACATCCGGCGCTCGAAGTGGCGGTCGACGTCGTACTCCCCGGTGCCGTCCGGCGGGCCGGGCGGTACGGCCAGCGGCGGGTGCGCGGCGCCCGGGCGGACCGCGAGCGGGCTGCTCGGGCGGACCGTGGGCATCGTCGCCCCGAAGCGGGCGCCCGCGCCGACCAGCGGGGGCAGGTCCGAGGCGTCCGGGATGATCCAGAGCCGGACCGGGGTACGGGTCTGCGCGACCACACCGGGGCTGCCGTCACCGACCGGGCCGACCAGCGTGCCGCGGCGCAGCTCGACACCGTCCGGCATGGCGATCACACCGGACTCGACGACCACGGCGTGGGTCGGGCCGGGCAGGATCACCGGCGCGCCCGGGTCCAGGTTGACCGGGTGGGCCGCGGCGATCAGCGCGAGCCGCTGGTCGTCCTCCAGGGCGGCGAGCGCCGGGGTGTCGGCGAAGAGCTCCTCCGCCTCGGCGCGCTCCTGCGGGGGCGGGCCGGGCATCGGGCCGACCACCGCGGTCACCGTCGAGGTGGGCAGGGCGAGCAGGGTGGCGCCGGCGGCGTGCCAGTCCAGGTGGGCGCTGCGGCCGGTGAGCGCGCTGGCCAGGCCGACGAGCCCGCCGGGGCCGACGTGGTGGCGGATGGTGCCGCCCGGGTCGCCGGGGCGGCGGCCGTGCATGGCGCCCTCGACGACCAGGTAGACCGCGGGCAGCGTCTGGCCGGCCAGGACCAGCTGGCGGCCGGTCGGCGGGTGCAGCCAGCGGGCCCGGGTGGCCAGCGACTGCAGCGCCGGCTCGGGCAGGCCGCCCAGGTCGGAGGCGGTCAGCGCGGCCATCCGGCGGGGCATGTCGGCGTCCTGGTCGCGTTCGGCGGAGCGCTGCCGCCAGCGGCGCCAGCCCCGGCCGAGCCGGCCGGCCAGGAACCAGAGCGGCGGGGCGAGCATGCCGAGCAGGATCACCGCGAGCAGCAGGCGGCCGGTCGTCCCGTCGTACCAGAGACCGAGGCTGAGACCGCGCAGCCGGTCGGTCCAGAGGCGGTAGCCGACCCCGGCCGCGGTGGCGAGCCAGAGCAGCGACAGGAAGCCGTAGAGGGCGATCAGGCGGCCCTCGCCGTCCAGCGAGCGCCAGCCCGGGCCGCGGCGGCGGAACCGGCCGGAGACCCAGGAGAGGGCGCGGGCCCGCAGGTCCGGGATCTCCAGCCAGTCCATCAGCAGGTACTGCCCGTCGAGCGGGAGCAGCGGGCTGAGGTTGAAGAAGGTGTGCAGGTAGAAGAGGAAGGCCAGCTTGAAGGCGAGCCCACCGCCGGCCGGCACCACGAGGGCGACCAGCTGGGCGAGGCCGGCCAGGGCCAGCCCGGTGGCCGGCCCGGCGGCGGTGGCCGCGATCCGGGCCCGGCGGCCGGCCATCCAGACGTCGCTGGTGTCCACGAAGACCGTCGGCACGCCGAAGTGGAGCAGCAGCCCGGCCTTGGGCACCTCGCGGCCGATCCGTTTGGCGGCGAGCCCGTGCCCGAGCTCGTGCAGGCCGAGGGCGGCCACGTTGAGCAGCATCAGCACGACCGCGCCGAGCAGGTACGAGTTCCCGGTCAGGAAGAGCGACTCCCCGCCCTGCTGCCAGGTACGCGCGAAGAGCACCGCCCCGGCGATCGCGAGCAGGCCACCGAGCCACATCGCGAACCGGGTGAAGAGCAGCTTGCCGCCCGCGTTGTAGAGACCGGTGAGCAGACCGTCCACGTTGACCGAGAGGACCTTGCGGCCGCTCAGCGCGCCGCCCACCCGCCGGGGCAGCGGCTCGCCGTGCATCTCGCGCAGCGGGCGGAAGGCGTCCATCGGGAGGTCTTCGAGCATCCGGTTGGCGGCCAGGTCGGCGACGACCCGGCGGACCTGGTCGGGGGCGAGGCGGCCGGCGATCCGGGCGAACTCGGCGACCAGCCGGGCGACCGTGCAGCCGCCGTCCATCAGCAGCGCGAGGGAGTACTCCTCCGGGGTGAGCCGCAGGTAGCTGGGGCGGCCGCCGTCGTCGGGCGAGCGCAGCATGACGTACTGCCCGCCGCGGACCGCCGTACGGTGCCGGACCTCGATGCCGGGGCGCAGCTCGGGCCGCGCGCGAGCCGGGTCGAGCCGGTCGGCGACGGTGTGCCACAGGCCGGAGTCCGCAGGCCCCGGGGCCGATGAAGCACGTCCGGCCAACGCTTCCCAGACGTTGGTCCGGGTCTCGACATACGTCAACTCAGGGGGCCTTTCACTCCGCCGAAGTGAACCGCTTCAAGCGACCCGCGACACCGGCGACACATCGCACATGGCGAAAGGAGATTAGGCGGTAGCTCGGACAAACGCGAGACCCCGGTGGGAAAGATTGCCGGTTAGTCGCGAAAGTCCTGAATAGCGGCATAGATAGGAATACGGCGGGTGACGTGCCCACCCCCGGGTCACGTCACCCGCCGTAGCGGAAGGAGTACTGGCTTACTGGGCCTCGGCGAGCGTGACGGTGACCGTCTTCGCGGCGCCGTTGCGGGTGAAGGTGATGGTCATCTTCTGGCCGACGGTGCCCGCCTGGACCGCGGCGACCAGGTCGTCGGAGTCGTCGATGGTCTTGTCGTCCACCTTGGTGATCACGTCGCCCTGCTGGAGGCCGGCCTTGCTGGCGGCGCTGCTCGCGGTGACGCTGCTGACCAGGGCACCGCCGTTCTCGCCGTCGGCCACGCTGACGCCGAGCGCCGGGTGGCTGACCTTCTTGCCCGACATCAGCGACTCGGCGACCGACTTCACCTTGTTGCTCGGGATGGCGAAGCCGAGGCCGATGTTGCCGGAGCTGGAGCCGGAGGTGGCGATCGCCGAGTTGATGCCGATCACCTCGCCGTTCGTGTTGACCAGGGCGCCACCGGAGTTACCCGGGTTGATCGGCGCGTCGGTCTGCAGCAGGCCGGTCATCGTCGTGGTGGTCGACGAGGTCGAGCCCTGCTGCTGCTGGCTGCCGAACGGGCTCTGCTCCTCCTGCTGCTGCTCCTCCTCGCTGCTGGACTGGATGGTCCGGTCCTTGGCGCTGATGATGCCGGCGGTGACCGAGCCCTCCAGGCCGAGCGGGCTGCCCAGCGCGAGGACGGTGTCGCCGACCTGCATCTGCGAGCTGTCGCCGAAGGTCGCGGCCTTGAGGTCGGAGACCCCGGTCGCCTTGACCACGGCGAGGTCGGTGCGCTCGTCGGTGCCGACGATGGTGGCGGTGGCCTTCGTGCCGTCCGCGAAGATGATGTTCACGGTGTCGCCGGTGGCGGTGGCGACCACGTGGTTGTTGGTGACGATGTAGCCGTCGGCGCTGAGCACCACACCGGAGCCCTCACCGGACTCGGTGGTGATCGACACGACGCTGTCCTGCACCGCGGCGGCGATCTGGGCGAGCGACGAGCGGTCCACCACGCGGGTGACCGACGAGTTGGCGGACTGGACCGAGGCGGTGGTGCCGTCGGAGTCCAGCGCCAGTGCGGTGGCGGCGCCGACCCCGCCCGCACTGAGCGCGATCAGCACGGCCGCCGCGCCGGCCAGGAAGATCTTGCGGCCACGGCCGGAGCGTCGCGGCTGCTCGGTGCCGGGCTGCTGGGCCCAGATCGGGACCGCGCCCTCGGCGGTCTGCGTCTGGGTGGCGCCGTGCTGCCAGGCTCCCGCGTACTGCTGCTGGGAGTAGTCCTGGTAGCCGGTGCCCGGGTAGGTGGTCTGCTGCTGGCCGTAGCCGGCCGGCGGGGCGTAACCGGCCTGCTGGGCGTAGCCGGTCTGGTAGCCGGGGGCAGCCGGCGCCGCCGGGGACTGCCAGGGCGACTGCGGCACCGCGGAGACCGGCTGAGCGGAGGCGGGCGCGGCGGAGACGGGATGGGCGGCCGGCTGGTGGGTGGCGGCCGGCGGGCCCCACTGCGCGTGCGGCGCGGGGGGCGTCGAGGGGGATGCCGCGGACTGGGGAACGACGGGCTGCGGAGCGACCGGCGGCTGCACGGCAGTCGGCTGCTCAGACTCCACCCGCTCCGAGCTGAGGAACTCAGCACCGGCGTCCGCGGGCCGCGGGTTGGTCTCGTTCTCGTTCATGCTGCTTACTCTGCCCCGTGCGACTCGTACCGAACTGTGTCAGTCCTGGATGTTTTCTGTGAACCCTTTATCCGCATTTGCGGCAGTGCCGACCGTCGGCAGGATCACCCTGAACGTGGCCCCGGCACCCGGCTCGCTGACCACCTCGACGGTGCCGTCGTGCGAGCGCACCAGGGCCGCCACGATGGCCAGGCCCAGGCCGGTGCCGGTCTTCTCCCGGTCGGTGTTGCGGGTCCGGGCGCCGTCCGCGCGGTAGAACCGCTCGAAGACGTGCGCCTGCTGTTCCGGGCTGAGGCCGGGGCCGTCGTCGGCCACCTCGACAACGGCACGGTCACCGGACTCTGCGTACAACCTGAGTGTCACGGCGGCGTCGGCCGGCGTGTGCACCAGGGCGTTGGTCATCAGGTTGCCGATCACCTGGCGCAGCCGGGCGTCGTCCCCGTACGCCACCAGCCGCTCGTGGTCGTCCCGGACCTCCAGGGTGATCTCCCGGTCCGGAGCGGTGGCCCGCGCGGCCTGCACCGCATCCATGGCCAGCACCGGCAGCTCCACCGGGGCCAGTGTGAGCGGGCGCTCCTGGTCGAGCCGGGCGAGCAGCAGGAGGTCCTCGACCAGCAGGCCCATCCGGGCGGCCTCGTCCTCGATCCGCCGGACCAGCCGGGCCACCTCCTCCTGGTCGGAGACCGCGCCCTGGCGGTACAGCTCGGCGAAGCCGCGGATGGTGGTCAGCGGCGTCCGCAGCTCGTGCGAGGCGTCCGCGACGAACTGCCGCATCTTGCCCTCGGACTGCACCGCCCGGCTCTCCGAGAGCTGGGCGGCCGAGGCGGCCTCGTTGGCCAGCTGCTCGGAGCGGGCCTGGGCGTGGAAGGCCGCCTCGATCTGGGTGAGCATCGCGTTCAGCGCGCTGGAGAGACGGCCCAGCTCGGTGGTCGGCTCGCCGCCGTCCACCTCCGGGTCGGGCACCCGCTGGCTGTAGTCGCCGGCCGCGATCCGTCCGGCGGTCCGCTCGATCTGCAGCAGCGGGACCAGGCTCTGCCGGACCAGGGCGGCGCCGACGATCGCCAGCGCCAGCAGCACGCCGACGCCGACCAGCACGTCCACCCAGATCAGCCGGGCGATCACCGCGTCCACGCCGGTCATCCGCTCCGCGACGTGCACCACCGAGTCGTCGTCCGGGCGCTCGACCAGCACCCGCCACATGTACTTGCCGTTCTTGGAGCGGACCGTGTACGGCTGCCCGGCGTGCGCCTCGACCTGCTCCAGGCCGGAGGCGAGCACGGGCAGGTCGTCCCGCTCCATGTTCTTGCCGTAGATCGCGGTGCCGGCGCCGCTGACCGCGGTGTACGCGATCATGTAGTCCACCGGCATGTAGACCTTGAAGTCGGACTCGGCGAGCAGCCCGAGGTCCTGGGAGAGCTGGCGGAGCTGACCGTCCAGCCGGCTGACCATGTAGGTGTGCAGGGCGATCGTGCTCGCCGAGCTGATCAGGGTCAGCGCCGCGAAGACGAGGACCAGGACCGACGCGACGAGCTTGGTACGCAGGGAGATCTTGCGCAGGCTGGCCTGCGGCGGGAGCGACGTACGAACCCGCTCGGTGATCGTCATGGCGCGCCTACACAGCTGGCTTGCGCAGCACGTATCCCACTCCGCGCAGCGTGTGGATCAGTCGCGGCTGCACGTTGTCCACCTTCCGCCGGAGGTAGGAGATGTACGACTCGACGATGTTGTCGTCACCACGGAAGTCGTACTTCCAGACGTGGTCGAGGATCTGCGCCTTGGAGAGCACCCGGTTCGCGTTGAGCATCAGGTAGCGCAGGAGCTTGAACTCGGTCGGCGAGAGCTGCACCCGGTTGCCCGCCCTGTACACCTCGTGGGTCTCCTCGTCCAGCTCCAGATCGGCGAAGACCAGCCGGGACGGCTGCTCCTCGCCGGCCGTGGTGCGGCGCAGCACCGCCCGGATCCGGGCGGTGAGCTCCTCCAGGCTGAACGGCTTGGTGACGTAGTCGTCGCCGCCGAGCGTGAGCCCGCGGATCTTGTCCTCGGTGCCGTCCCGGGCGGTCAGGAAGACCACCGGGGTGCGCTGCCCACCCTCCCGCATCAGCCGGATCACCTCGAAGCCGTCGAGGTCGGGGAGCATCACGTCGAGCACCACCAGGTCGGGCGTGGCGTTCCGGGCCGCACTGACCGCGGCGCTGCCGCTGGTCGCGGTGGTGACGTCGAACCCGGCGAAGCGCAGGCTGGCGGAGAGCAACTCGAGGATGTTCGCGTCGTCCTCGACGACGAGGAGCTTCGCCTCGCTCTGCTTGGGCTGGGTCTGGATCGCCATGGCGCCATTCTTTCCCCGGCCGCTGCGGCTCTGCTGCGCGCTTGCTGAAAATTATCTGTGAGGAGGACCCCGTTCCCAGCGTGCTTTACGCCGCGAGCCGGTATCCCTCGCCCGCCATGCTGCGCTGCGCCGCCCGGGCCAGCGCCCGGCGGTCCGCTCCGGCGGCCGGCCGCAGCGGGGGCGCGGTGACCACCGTCACGGTGACCCGGCGCAGCCGGACCACCCGGAGCACCGACGCGAGCAGGGTGTCCTCGCCGATGTAGGAGACCTCGGTGGTGGCGTAGCCGATCGAGGTCGGCACCACCGGGGCGCCGGCGTCGATCGCCGCCTGGAAGAGCGCCGGACGGAAGCGGCCGCTCTCGGCGCCGCAGTACGTCGTACCCTCGGGGAAGACCGCGACCGAACGCCCGGCTCGCAGCGCGGCAGCCACCTCGCGCACCGTCTCCGGCAGCGTCGTCGGCCGGGTCCGGTCGATGAAGATGGTGCCGGCGCGGCGCGCCATCGCGCCGAGCCCCGGCCAGCCGCCCACCTCGTGCTTGGCCACCAGCCGCATCGGCGTCACCGCGACCACCGCCAGCACGTCGATCCAGGAGACGTGGTTGGCGACCAGCAACGAGCCCGGCCGGGGCGCCGGGCCGCGGTGGACCACCCGGACGCCGAGGACCGCGAGCAGGCCGCGGGCGACCAGGCGGGCGGCCGAGCCGCCGAGGAGCAGCAGCAGCGCCAGCCCTGCGGCCAGGGCGGCGATCAGACCGGTCAGGCGCAGGCCCGCGAGCCAGGGCGCGGCGTGCGGGCCGGCACCGGGCCGGCAGCCGTCGCCGCACCCCGACGCGGGCCGCCAGAGAGCGGTGTTCATCGGGTCGCCCCCAGGAAGTGCCGGCGGTACCGCGGGTCCATCCGGTCCATCGAGAAGAGGACGTAGAAGTCGGCGCAGTCGAAGTCCGGGTCCCAGGCCGGCTCGCCGCAGACCCAGCTACCCAGCCGCAGGTACCCCTTGAGCAGCGCGGGCACCGCGACCTTGGCGTCCGGGACCAGCCCCTCGGGTACGGTCCACGGCCGGCGCGGACGGGCTCGCAGGGCCGGCGGGGCGAGGTGCCTGGCGTTGATCCGCTCGCGGACGCCGGCCGCGACGATCCCGCCGTCGGCCAGCGGCACCGAGGCGCAGCCGCCGAGCCAGCGCAGGTTGTTCAGGTGCAGGTAGCGGGCGATACCGGCCCACATCAGGTTCACCACGGCGCCGGAGCGGTGGTCCGGGTGCACGCAGGAGCGGCCGATCTCCACCAGCTGGTCGCGCAGCGGGCGCAGGGCGCTCAGGTCGAACTCGGTGTCGGCGTACCGCCGGCCGGCCAGCTCGGCGGCGCGCGGCGGGAGCATCCGGTAGGTGCCGACCACGTCACCGGTCGCGTCGTCGCGCACGATGAGGTGATCGCAGTAGACGTCGAACTCGTCGACGTCGAGGCCGTCCACCGCGGTGGTGAGGGTGGCGCCGAGCTCGCCCGCGAACACGTCGTGGCGCAGTCGCTGAGCGGCCTCCACCTGAGCGGCGTCGTCCGCGATGAGAAGCGTGTAGCCGCTGGTCCCGATGGGTGCGGCGGCGGTCATGAGAACTGCCATGTGATCTGTGTAAGGGCGGCACCTGCCGATGGCGTGTCGCGCTTGGTGGCGATGCGTGACCGCTGGATGAACGCCTTGTGCGACCCGTTCTCCCCGGGTACGCCGTACGCATGGCTCCGTCCCGGTATTCGAGAAGGTGGACGTGCTCAATCCCACCGTCACATCGGCGTCGATGATCTCCCGAAGGCTCCCGCGGCGCGGGATCCGGGCCCTGATCCTTCTCGGATATCCCCTGGCAACGGGCATTCCGGGTGGTTCACTCGTCAGGAGGCGCGACGGCACTCGGCGCGTGATCACTGCGTGCGGTCCGCGTTCGTCACAGACCGGACGTCCGGACGGACCGCGCCCGTGCACGGCGTAGCCTGGACACCGGATCCTAACCCGTCCCGCGTGACAGGGCTGTCACGTGATGACAAACACGGTGAAAGAGGCGAACGCGGCAGTGTCGACGCAGCAGACTTCGCAGGACAATCCACTCGGGGATTTCGGTCCCAACGAGTGGATCGTCGACGAGATGTACCAGCGATACCTGGCCGATCCGACCAGTGTCGACCCTGCCTGGCACGATTTCTTCGCCGACTACAAGCCGGCGAAGGCCTCGGGCTCGATCGTGACGCCGGACGAGGCGACCGCGGCCAACGCGACCAAGAGCGCCGCCAAGGCAGGCACGGACGCACCCGCCGCCGCGCAGGTCGCCCCGGCGAAATCGGTCACCCCGCCGGTGCCGGCCGCGCAGGCCGCACCGAAGCCGGCTCCCGCCAAGGCCGCGGCCAAGCCCGCCGCGAACGGTGCCGCCCCCGCCGGGAAGCTCACCACGCTGCGCGGGGTGGCCGGCAAGATCGTCCAGAACATGGAGGCCTCGCTGCAGGTCCCCACGGCGACGTCGGTCCGCGCGGTGCCGGCGAAGCTGATGGTCGACAACCGGATCGTCATCAACAACCACCTCTCCCGCGGGCGGGGCGGCAAGGTCAGCTTCACGCACCTGATCGGCTGGGCGCTGATCCGCGCGGTCGTGGCGCACCCCGAGATGAACAACACCTACGCCGAGGTCGACGGCAAGCCCACCCTGGTGCAGCCGGAGCACGTCAACCTCGGCATCGCGATCGACCTCGCCAAGAAGGACGGCTCACGCACCCTGGTGGTGCCGTCCATCAAGGGCTGCGAGGCGATGGACTTCCGGCAGTTCTGGCAGGCGTACGAGGACGTCGTCCGGCGCGCCCGCCGCAACGAGCTGACCATGGACGACTACGCCGGCACCACGATCTCGCTGACCAACCCGGGCGGCATCGGCACGGTGCACTCCATCCCGCGCCTGATGAACGGCCAGAGCGCGATCATCGGCGTCGGCGCGATGGAGTACCCGGCCCCGTACGCCGGGATGAGCGACGAGATGCTCACCGAGCACGGCGTCAGCAAGGTCACCACGCTGACCAGCACGTACGACCACCGGGTCATCCAGGGCGCGCAGTCCGGCGAGTTCCTCAAGGTGATGCACGAGCTGCTGCTCGGCGGGCACGCGTTCTACGACGAGATCTTCACCTCGCTGCGGATTCCGTACGAGCCGGTGCGCTGGGTGCGCGACGTGGCCCGGACCTCCGAGGGCCAGATCGACAAGACCGCCCGGGTGGTCGAGCTGATCCACGCGTACCGGGTGCGCGGTCACCTGATGGCCGACACCGACCCGCTCGAGTTCACCATCCGCAAGCACCCCGACCTGGACGTGCTACAGCACGGCCTGACCCTCTGGGACCTGGACCGCGCCTTCCCGGTCGGCGGCTTCGCCGGCAAGCAGAAGCTGCGGCTGCGCGACGTGCTCGGCGTGCTGCGGGACAGCTACTGCCGGCGGGTCGGCATCGAGTACATGCACATCCAGGACCCCGAGGAGCGCCGCTGGATCCAGGAGCGCATCGAGGTCAAGTACACCAAGCCGGACACCGACGAGCAGAAGCACATCCTGGCCCGGCTGAACGCCGCCGAGGCCTTCGAGACCTTCCTGCAGACCAAGTACGTCGGCCAGAAGCGGTTCTCGCTCGAGGGCGGCGAGTCGCTGATCCCGCTGCTCGACGCGGTACTCAAGGCCTCCGCCGAGCAGGGCCTGGACGAGATGGTCATCGGCATGGCCCACCGCGGCCGGCTCAACGTGCTCACGAACATCGTCGGCAAGCCGTACGAGAAGCTGTTCAACGAGTTCGAGGGCTGGATGGACCCGAAGTCGGCGCACGGCTCCGGCGACGTGAAGTACCACCTCGGCCAGACCGGCAAGTACACGACGCCGGACGGCGAGCACTCGACCACCGTCTCCGTGGTGGCCAACCCGTCCCACCTGGAGGCCGTCGACCCGGTCCTGGAGGGCATCGTCCGGGCCAAGCAGGACCGCCTCGACCTGGGCCTGCACGGATACACGGTGCTCCCGGTCCTGGTGCACGGCGACGCCGCGTTCGCCGGTCAGGGCGTGGTCGCCGAGACGCTGAACCTCTCCCAGCTGCGGGGCTACCGCACCGGTGGCACGGTCCACGTGATCGTGAACAACCAGGTCGGCTTCACCACCGCGCCGGAGTACAGCCGCTCCACGATGTACTCGACCGACGTCGCCCGGATGGTCGAGGCCCCGATCTTCCACGTGAACGGCGACGACCCCGAGGCCGTGGTCCGGGTCGCGAAGCTCGCCTTCGAGTACCGCCAGACGTTCAACAAGGACGTCGTGATCGACATGATCTGCTACCGCCGCCGCGGTCACAACGAGGGCGACGACCCCTCGATGACCAACCCGCGGATGTACCAGATCATCGACACCAAGCGCAGCGTGCGGAAGCTCTACACCGAAGAGCTGATCGGCCGGGGCGACATCACCGTCCAGGACGCCGAGGAGCAGCTCCGGGACTACCAGTCCCGGCTGGAGGAGGTCTTCAAGGCCACCCGGGACGCCGCCGGCACCCCGCCGCGGCCGCACATCATCGCCGAGGAGCCGGAGCCGCAGGTCGACACCGCGATCGACTCGGACCTGGTGCGCGCCGTCGGCCAGTCGCACATCGAGCTGCCCGAGGGCTTCACCCCGCACAAGCGGGTCCAGCAGCTGCTCGACCGGCGCGCCAAGATGTCCACCGACGGCGGCATCGACTGGGGCTTCGGCGAGCTGATCGCATTCGGCTCGCTGCTCGCCCAGGGCGTCACCGTCCGGCTCGCCGGCCAGGACTCGCGCCGTGGCACGTTCACCTCCCGGCACGCCTCGATCGTGGACTCGCAGACCGGCAAGGACTTCCTGCCGATCACCTCGCTGGCCACCGGCACCGCCCGCTTCTTCGTCCACGACTCGCTGCTCTCCGAGTACGCCGCGATGGGCTTCGAGTACGGCTACTCGGTGGAGAACAAGGAGGCGCTGGTCCTCTGGGAGGCCCAGTTCGGCGACTTCGTCAACGGCGCCCAGTCGATCGTCGACGAGTTCCTCTCCTCCGGCGAGGTGAAGTGGGGCCAGCAGTCCTCGCTGGTGCTGCTCCTCCCGCACGGCATGGAGGGCCAGGGCCCGGACCACTCGTCCGGCCGTCCCGAGCGGTTCCTGCAGCTCTGCGCGCAGGACAACATGCGGGTGGCGAACCCGACCACCCCGGCGAACTACTTCCACCTGCTGCGCCGCCAGGGTCTGTCCACCAAGCGCAAGCCGCTGGTGGTCCTCTCGCCCAAGTCGCTGCTGCGCCACAAGCAGGCGGTCTCGCAGGTCTCCGACTTCACCCAGGGCACGTTCCAGCCGGTGATCGGCGACGCCGGGATCAACGGCACGCCGCTCGACGCCGGCTCGGTGAAGCGGGTCCTGCTCTGCTCCGGCAAGGTCTACTACGACCTGCTGGCGGCCCGGGGCGACCGGAACATCACCAACACGGCGATCATCCGGATGGAGCAGATCTACCCGCTCCCGGTCGAGGAGCTCAAGGCGATCCTGGCGCTCTACCCGAACGCCGAGGACTTCGCCTGGGTCCAGGAGGAGCCGGCGAACCAGGGCGCCTGGTCGTTCGTGGCGCTCAACCTGCTGGAGCACCTGGAGGGCGTCCGGCTCCGCCGGATCTCCCGCCCGGCTGCGGCCGCCCCGGCGGTCGGCTCGGCCAAGATGCACGAGGCCGAGCAGTCGGCACTGATCGAGGCGGCCCTGCCGCGCCCGTGACACGCTGCTGAAGAGGGGGCGCTCCGCATCGGCGGGGCGCCCCCTCTTACTATCCGGACATGTACTTCACCGATCGCGGCATCGAGGAACTGGTCGAACGGCGTGGCGAGGAGACCGTGACGCTGGAGTGGCTGGGCGAGCAACTGCGCACCTTCGTCGACCTGAACCCGGAGTTCGAGACCCCGATCGAGCGCCTCGCCACCTGGCTGGCCCGCGACGACGAGGACGACGAGTAACCGCCCTCAGTTCGCGCTCGGCGCGCCCCCACCCAGCAGCTCGAGGATCCGATCCAGCTTCCCGTCCTGAGCGTCGAACCTCTGGTCGATGCCCTCGAACCTCTGATCGATGCCCTCAAACCTCTGGTCGATAGCCTCGAACCTCTGGTCGATGGCCTCAAACCTCTGGTCGATGGCTTCGAACCTCTGGTCGATCTCCCGGAAGCGGGCCTCGAAGACGTCTCGCATGCCGTCGAGTCTCACCTCCAGCCGGTCCATCCGCTGCACCACCGACTTGAGCTGAGCGCTCATCGCCTCGAAACGTCGTTCCAGGCCCTCGAGACGTCGTTCCAAGCCCTCAAAACGTCGTTCCAAGCCCTCGAGACGTCGTTCCAAGCCCACGAAGCGGCGGTCCATCCCGTCGAGGCGGGCGATGACCATCTCGAGCTTGCCCTCGACATCGGCCAGGCGCCCTTCCTGTGCCTCGTAGCGATCCTCCAGCGCGGTGAACCGCATCGTCAGCGTGTCGATGCGGTCGGCCAGCTCGTCGATCTTGCGGCCGTGATCCGACTGCGTCTCGGCCAGCGCCTTCACGAGATCCGCGATCCGGTCGACCTTCTCGTTGAGATCGGACAGGTCCCGGTCGATCGCGGCGCGCAGACCCGACTCCATGTCCATTCGCTCCTCCAAGACCGACACCCGCCCCTTGAGTTCGCCGAATTCCCTACGCACGTCTTCCCTCCCCATTATGGGCCGCCAGGACAGCGACCACCATGCATCAAAAGCAGGATTGACCTGCGACAACTTCACGCCAGTCCGATCAATCCGCACCGACGGAGCCATTAGCAGGGGACTAGTACGGCAGCCGCCATTTGCTAGTTGGCCAGGGAATACTCTCGGTTGAGTCGGGTGCGTTGGTGGAACCAGCGTGCTCGGGCTTGGTGGCGG
>NZ_JBFAYF010000015.1:0-156873 GCF_040681165.1 Actinoplanes sp. NPDC051851
TCTCCAACCCATCCCCAAAGAGATAGGCCGGGGTAATGCCATATTGGCACTGGCTTATCAAGCACCCTGTTGAGTTCTCAAAGAACAACCGCACATCGAATCTAAGCCCCGTTCAGAGGCCCGTCATCAAGGCAACCGTTTGAATCTACCTGGTCGGTTTTCACCGCGCAAAGTCGGAACCTTGCTGGCATCGCCCAAGTGTTTTCCCGCTGCTGCGGGAGTGGCTCATGCAGACCGGCCGACGATCGTTCGAGACGATCAGTCCGCCCGGCTCCTGCTGGCCGGTTCACTCTACCCGGTCGGTGTCGCGTTCGCAAATCCGGTTTCCCGAATGTTTCGTCCGCATCGCCCGGCGCTGAAGTTTAGCGTAACTCTCTCCAGCTGCTTGCGGGGCCCCGATCCGGATTGTCACTTTCGTGTCGTTCCGTACCGCTTTCCCGCTTGCAGAGAGAAAGTTACGGGATCAGCGGCCGCAACCGCAAATCGACGATCATGCGCGGACCACCCGGCGCGGCGGCACACCGTGAATGGAAACCGTGACAGAGTGGCGTCATGAACGCATCCGAGACGCTGGCGGTCGACGCGTTCCTCGGACTGCTGGCGCCGCTCTGGCAACTCGTGATCGGCGTACTTGTGCTGGTAGCGATGGTTGTCGCGGTCGGCAAGCTGCTGTCACGCGGCCCGTCCCGGATGGGCGGTGCGCTTCTTCTGGTGGGCAGCGCGGTGGTCGGTCTGGCCGTCGTCAGCTACCTCGTCCAGACTCTGTGACCCCGGATACATTCCGGTCAGAGCCACCGATCAGACACGGCTGAGAGTCAGAGCCGGCGGTTGGCCAGGCTCGGCAGCTCCTCGCGGATGGTCGCCTGACGCTCCAGGTCCAGATCCGCGATCGCGATCCCCACGGTGTCCGGCGCCTGCGCGAGGACCGTCCCCCACGGGTCGATGATCATGCTGCGGCCGAAACAGGTCCGCCCCGGCTCGTGATCGCCGATCTGCCCGGCCGCGAGCACGAAGCACTGGTTCTCGATCGCCCGGGCGCGCAGCAGCACCTCCCAGTGGTCCCGCCCGGTGTGCAGCATGAACGCCGCGGGCACCACGAGGACCTTCGCGCCGGCGATCGCCAGGCTCCGGTACAGCTCGGGGAAGCGCAGGTCGTAACAGATGCTCAGCCCGACCGGGACGTCGCCGACCGCCGTGACCACGGTCTCCTCCCCCGGAGCCACGGTCCGCGACTCCTGGTACGAGACCCGTCCGGTGAGCTCCACGTCGTACAGGTGAATCTTGCGGTAGGAAGCGGCCAGCGAGCCGTCGGGCCGGAACAGCAACGTGGTGTTGAAGGTCCGCCCCTCATCCGGGCCGGTCTCGTGGAAGGAGCCCGCGTGCACCCAGAGGCCGAGCTCGCGCGCCGCGTCCGCGAAGAAACGGGCGAACTCTCCGTCGGCGGGCTCGGGCTTCGGTGCGTCGGCGGAGCGGCCGAGGAAGTCCACGTACTCCGGGAGCACGGCCAACTCGGCACCACCGGCCGCGGCACGTTCGAGCAGTTCACGGGCGACGGTCAGGTTGTGGGCACGGTCTTCGCGGGAGTTCAGCTGGCAGACGGCGACGCGCATGAATTTCAGGGTACGGCCTTCGTAGCCTCGCGGTTGGACACCACCGTCACCACCCTGCGCTCCCCGGCATCAGCAGGACCTCGGAGCCGACCGGCCGGTAGCCGGCGGCGAGCAGTGCGCGCAGGCTCGCGGCGTTCCCCGGCGCGCACTGCGCCCAGACCGGCCGTGGTCCGGGGATCAGGTGCCGCGCCGCGGTGGCCAGCAGGCGGCCGTGCCCCCGCCCCTGAGCGGACTCCGCTACTTCGAAGGCGACCTCCCAGCGCCCGCCGAGACCGCGGCCGACGGTGAGCATGCCGCCCTCCCCGGTGACCCAGACCCGGACGTCCCGGCGGTAGCGCTGCGCGCGCAGTGCCCGCGGGTGGGAGCTGGTGTCGAGCGGGGTGAGCGCCAGCGGCGGATCGCCCGGGAGCGGGCTCGCCAGCAGGGTCACGTCGAGCGCCCCGGCGTGCAGGCCGAGCCGGTCCTCCAGGGCGCCGAGGAACCGGGGGCCGCTGGGCGCCGCGAAGTCCTCCCCGGCAAGCTTCTCCGCCCAGGGGTACTCGATGTCGGCCGCGACCACGACGTGCCCCGGAAACGCCACCACCGCCGCCCGGTCGGACGACGGTGGTGGTACGACTTCCAACCAGGGCTCCGGAACGAACCGGACGCCGCGCTCGACACCGGCGAGAATGCCCGCCAGGTCGCGAACGCCGATCAGGCGGACTTCTCCTCGCGCTGGTGACGACGGCGGCCGACGAACTCCCGCGGCACGATCGTCGGGTTCACGTTCTCCAGGACCACCTCACGGGTGATCACCACGCGGGCCGCGTCCGGGTTGCTGGGCACCTCGTACATCACCGAGAGGAGGACCTCCTCCATGATGGCGCGGAGGCCACGGGCGCCGGTGCCGCGGAGCATGGCCTGGTCGGCGATCGCCTCCAGGGCACCCGCGTCGAACTCCAGCTCGACGCCGTCGAGCTCGAAGAGACGCTGGTACTGCTTCACGTACGCGTTGCGGGGCTCGGTCAGGATCTGGATCAGCGCCTCGCGGTCCAGGTTGCGGACCGTGGTGATCACTGGGAGACGGCCGATGAACTCGGGGATCAGGCCGAACTTCAGCATGTCCTCGGGCATGACCTTGCTGAAGATGTCGTCGGTGTTCCGCTCCGAGACCGCACGGAGACGGGCACCGAAGCCGACGCCGCTCTGGCCCACGCGCTGCTCGATGATCCGGTCCAGGCCCGCGAAGGCGCCACCGACGATGAAGAGCACGTTGGTGGTGTCGATCTGGATGAACTCCTGGTGCGGGTGCTTCCGGCCGCCCTGCGGCGGCACGTTCGCGACCGTGCCCTCCAGGATCTTGAGCAGGGCCTGCTGTACGCCCTCGCCGGAGACGTCCCGGGTGATCGACGGGTTCTCGCTCTTGCGGGCGATCTTGTCGACCTCGTCGATGTAGATGATGCCCTGCTCGGCGCGCTTGACGTCGTAGTCCGCCGCCTGGATCAGCTTGAGCAGGATGTTCTCGACGTCCTCGCCGACGTAGCCGGCCTCGGTGAGCGCCGTGGCGTCCGCGATCGCAAACGGCACGTTGAGCATCCGGGCCAGGGTCTGCGCCAGGTGGGTCTTACCGCACCCGGTGGGGCCGATGAGCATGATGTTGGACTTGGCCACCTCGACGTCACTGCCGTTGCCGGGGGCGCTGCTCGATTCGGCCTGGATCCGCTTGTAGTGGTTGTAGACCGCGACGGAGAGGGCCTTCTTCGCCTGTTCCTGGCCCACCACGTAGTTGTCCAGGAACTGGCAGATCTCCATCGGCTTGGGAAGCTCTTCCCACTTCACCTCGCCGGTCTCGGCCAGCTCCTCCTCGATGATCTCGTTACAGAGATCGATGCACTCGTCGCAGATGTAGACCCCAGGGCCCGCGATGAGCTTCTTGACCTGCTTCTGCGACTTCCCACAGAAGGAGCACTTGAGTAGGTCGCCACCGTCACCGATCCGTGCCACCTACGTTCTCCTTGCGCTCAACGACTGACCACTGGCCGGTCCATGTCCGAGGACGGATTGCCTCGTTGCCATCTCATCGTCTGCCGACCCGCGTAACTGAGGCTGCTGGCTCGACGTTACCCGCAATGGGGCTGTTCTCCGACCCCCCAAAACGGGCGTGTCAGGGACCGGCCAGTCTAGCCCGCACCGGCCCGGCCCCTGACATCACGTGCACGTCGTCAGACGCCGGCCGTCTGGAGGCTCTTCTTACGGCTGACCAGAACGGTGTCGACCAGCCCGTACTCCTTGGTCTCGTCCGCCGTCATGATCTTGTCGCGGTCGATGTCCTTCTTGACCTTCTCGACCGACTGGCCGGAGTGCCGGGCCAGCATCTCCTCGAGCTGGGTCCGCATCCGCATGATCTCGCGCGCCTGGATCTCGATGTCCGAGCCCTGACCGTAACCACCCTCGGTGGCCGGCTGGTGGATGATGATCCGCGAGTGCGGGAGCGCCATCCGCTTACCCGGCGTGCCGGCCGCGAGCAGCACGGCGGCCGCGCTGGCCGCCTGGCCCAGGCAGACCGTGCTGATGTCCGGACGGACGTACTGCATGGTGTCGTAGATGGCCGTCATCGCGGTGAAGGAGCCACCGGGCGAGTTGATGTACATGGTGATGTCGCGGTCCGGGTCCGTGCTCTCCAGGGTGAGCAGCTGGGCCATCACGTCGTTCGCCGACGCGTCGTCCACCTGCACGCCGAGGAAGATGATCCGGTCCTCGAACATCTTGTTGTACGGGTTCGACTCCTTGATGCCCCACGAGGTGCGCTCGGAGAACGAGGGCAGCACGTAGCGGTTGTGCACCGGAGCGAACCCGGGAGGCATGGAAAGGTCGGTCATGGTTCAGCTCCTCAGTTCAGCGTTCCGGCACCGTCCGGGACCTGGACGGCCCCGGTGATCACCTTGTCGATGAAGCCATACTCCTGGGCCGCGGCGGCGGTGAACCAGCGGTCCCGGTCGAAGTCGGCGGCGATCTGCTCCGGGGTCTGACCGGTGTGGAACGCGATCCGCTCCTGGAACATACGCTTGGTGTACAGCATCTGCTCCGCCTGGATGGCGATGTCGGCGGCGGTGCCGCCCATGCCACCGGACGGCTGGTGCATCATGATCCGCGCGTGGGGCAGAGCGTACCGCTTGCCCGGCGTACCGGCGCAGAGCAGGAACTGACCCATCGACGCGGCCATGCCCATCCCGACGGTCGACACGTCGTTGTCGATGAACTGCATCGTGTCGTAGATGGCCATACCCGAGTAGACAGAGCCACCCGGCGAGTTGATCCACAGGTGGATGTCCCGCTCCGGGTCCTCGGCGGAGAGCAGCAGCAGCTGGGCACAGATACGGTTCGCGACCGCATCGGTCACCTCGCTGCCGAGGAAGATGATCCGCTCACGCAGCAGGCGGTTGAAGACCGAATCGTCGAGATTGCCGCTCAGGGCGGCGCCGCCGCGCCGCAGCACGGGCCCGGCAGGGGTGTGGAGATCGGTCATGGCAGCCCTTCACAGCTTGCTGTGTCGGCCGAGGGATCCGGCCGGCAGGTTGTCCGTCGTACGACCAACCTAACTGGTCGGATGCGCATCAGCTTCCCGCTCGGGCAGGTGTTCGCTGACAGCGCACCGGGCTCCCGCCGTACCCGGAAACAACGCGACCACCGCGCGCCGTGAGCGGTGCGCGGTGGTCGCGGGAAGACTGCCTCGATCAGTGGTTGTGACCGGCGTGCTCGTCCTCGCTGGCGGCCCGGAGGTCGTCCAGGGTGAGGACGTTGCCCTCGGAGTCCTTCATCGTGACCTGCTCCATCACCGAGGCCAGCGCCTTGCCCCGGCGCACGTCGCCGAAGACGGCAGCCGCGGCACCCGAGCGGACCAGCTGGTCGTAGTACTGCTGAGGCTGCATCTGAGCGCGCTGCGCCCGGTGCACGATCTCGTGGCCGAACTCGTCGTCGGTGACCTGGACGTCCTCGGCGTCGGCGACCGTGTCGAGCAGCAGCTGGATCCGGACACCCTCCTGGGCGGCCTCGGTCAGCTCCTGGTCGATCTGCTCCTCGGTCTTCTCCTCGGAGGCGAGGTAGTCGGCCAGGGTGGCGCCGATCCGCTCGAGCTGGTCGGTCATGGCCTGCTTGCGGCCCTCGACCTCGTCCTTGACGACGCCCTCCGGAGCGGGGATCTCGGCGGCCTCGACGAGCTGCTTGAGGGCCTCGTCGCGGGCGGCGTAGATCTGCTCGACCTTCTTCACCTTGGCGAGCCGCTCGCGCAGGTCGCCGCGCAGCTCCTCCAGGGTGTCGAACTCGCTCGCCAGCTGGGCGAACTCGTCGTCGATCTCGGGCAGCTGCTTGTCCTTGACCGTGTTCACCACGACCTTGACGTCGGCGTCGCGGCCCGCGAAGTCGCCACCCACCAGCTGGGTGGTGAAGGTGGTCTCGTCACCGGCGGAGAGGCCGACCAGCACCTCGTCCAGCCCGGGGAGCAGCTGCTTGCTGCCGACCTCGTGCGAAATGTTCTTGGCCGAACCGCCCGGAACCTCTTCGCCGTCGACGGTGGCGTTCAGGTCGAGCTGAACGTAGTCGCCCTCCGCAGCGGCGCGCTCCACGGTCTTCAGCGTCGCGAACCGCTCCCGCAGGCCGTTGATCTGCTCGTCGATCTCGCTGTCGCCGATCGCGACGGCCGGGACCTCGACGGTGACCGTGGCCAGCTCCGGGACGGTGATCTCCGGGCGGACGTCGACCTCGGCCGTGAACTTCAGCGGCGCGTTGTCGGCGAACTCGGTGATCTCCACCTCGGGACGGCCGAGCGTCTTGACGTCGTGCTCCTGGACCGCGGCGAGGATCTGCTGCGGGATCGCCTCCTGGACGGCCTCGTTGAGGACCGCGCCGCGGCCGACGCGCTGGTCGATGACAGCGGCCGGCACCTTGCCCTTTCGGAAGCCCGGCACCTGAACCTGCGCGCCGATCTCCCGGTACGCCTTCTGCAGGCTCGGCTTGAGCTCCTCGAACGGCACCTCGATGGCGAGCTTCACCCTGGTCGGGCTCAGAGTCTCGACGGTGCTCTTCACAGGCGTACTCCTTGTTGCTGCTGCGGAATAGTTGGTATCAGTCGGGGTGGCGGGATTTGAACCCACGGCCCCTCGCTCCCAAAGCGAGTGCGCTACCAAGCTGCGCCACACCCCGTGGCGTCGGCCAGTGTATGCGGTCTGCTTACCCGCGTGTGCGCTGGAGTCACCTGCTGGGGAATCCGGTTCGCGCGGACGGGAGTTGATTCAGTAAGCTGTAGCCGAGTCCCGGGCCAACCGGGGCCGCGCGGGCGTAGCTCAATGGTAGAGCCTCAGTCTTCCAAACTGATTACGCGAGTTCGATTCTCGTCGCCCGCTCCACCACGAAGGCCCTGGTCAGGGGTTACTCCTCCGACCAGGACCTTCGTCGTTCACCCGCCCGGATGATCTTGCGGGCCATTAGCTCTTCTCGGCCTTCCGGCCCTTGCTCTTCTTCTTGCCCTTCGACTTCTCACCGGCCTTCGCGATCCGCCGATCCATCGCCGACGCGATCTCGCGGTCCCGTTCGCTCGTCGCGTGCTGGTAGATCAGCGCCGCCCGCATCGACGCGTGGCCCATCCGGTGCATCAACCCCCGGGTACTCGCGCCCGACGACGCCGCCAGGGTGTTGCCGGCGTGCCGGACATCGTGGAAGTGGAAGTCCCCCAGGCCCAGGTCGGCCACCGTCTCGCGCCAAGCCGTCGCTCCGCCGAAGAACTTTCACCGCAGCAACTGGCCCTTGGAACCGGTGAACACCAGCGATTCCGGGCTCACGCCGACGAACTCGGCCATATGCTCGGTCAATGCGTTGACGGCGGCGGCCGGCAGCGCCATGACGCGTACCCCGGCCGCGGACTTCGGCGGGCCGAACTCGACCCGGCCGTTCAGGACCGCAAGCTTGCGCGCCACCCGCACGATCCCGGCCTCCAGGTCCAGGTCGCAGCGCGGCCACTCGCCCCAGCGCAACCCGGACAAGGCCGCCGTCACGATCAGCGCCCGGAACCGGGACGGCATCGCGCCTGCGAGGGCGAAGACCTGGGCTACGGTCGCGGCCGGTCGCTCCGGAGTGTGGTAACGGTCATAGCCCGGGATCCGGCACGGGTTCTGCCGAATGATCTCATCCTCCCGGATCGCCGTGTTGAAGACCGCCCGCAGCAACGCGTACGCCTTCACCGCCTGCGGCTCCGGGGTGCCGCCGTCGAGCAGCTTGCGGCGCCACGCCCGGATCGTGGTCGGCAGGACCGCGCCCAGCGCCATCCGGCCCAGGTGAGGATCGATGTGCAGGGTGAACAAGGTACTCGTAGCCCTGCCGGGAGCGCGGGGCGAGCTTGCGTTCGGCGATCCAGCCGCAGCCGTACTCGGCGCAATACCCAATGAAGACACCCGGATCGACGCTTCGCCTTCTAGGCGCAAGTTTCAGGCCGGAAAGAAGTAGCGCGCGTGCACCGGCTGGCGGACCCTGGTCGCCGTGACGACGACTCCGAGCTTGCAGCCTCCGTACGGCCTCGCCCTCAGCCACGCTTGGCTTTGGGCAAAGGCCTGCGAGGTTCCAGCAGCGCGTCTACTCGGCGACGGCAGCGGACTTCCGGATGCGCTCCTCCTGCTGGTTGCTCTGCGGAACGTCCGGCGGGCTGCCGAGCTGGCCGCCACATCGCTCACGAATCCGGAGGCACAGCGACGCCTCACCGATGCGCTGGCTGAGTTCGATGCGGCATTGCCGGGATTGAAGCCTGCCCGCGACGTCATCGAGCACCTGGACCAGTACGCCATCGGTACCGGACACGAGCAGAAGGCCCTGCAAGCCGCGAGGCCCAGCCTTACCCGGGCGGAACTCGCAGCTCAGTACGCAGTTCGACTTGAGGGCACCTACGACGAACCGATCGTGCAAGTCGGTCCGTACGCGATTGAAGCGGTCAAGGTGCCTGGTACAGCCGGGCGACTATTCGAAGCCATCGGGGCCGCCGCAGATGCAGAGGAGGGACGCCAAACCAGGCAGGAAACCCGGCAGTCATGACAGCGGGTAGGAGTCCTCGATCTCGTGCCGACTCCCAGGCATGACAATCAGCGAGGTCATGATCGCTTCACCGGTGGGACTGGTTGGCCGTGATGACGACGCTGAGGACGGCTTCGTCGGCGGGTACGTCCAGGGCGCCGGCCTCCACGTCGTCGACGCGCCTGGCAGTGAGTCGCTCGGTCGCGTAGTCGGCGCGCGGCTTCTTCCGGCTCGTGATGTGGTCCAGGAGGCTTCCTGAGGTCGGGGCCGGCTTGATCACGTCAGTCCCGACAGCGATGTCGACCGGGACGAACGTCGAGATCAGGTCGATCGGGCCGGACGGCGAGGTGGTACGCCGACACCGCTCGTAGACCGGAGTCCCCTCCGGAATCCCCAGCGCAGCCGACACCCACGGCACGGCCAGAACCGGGCCGACGTGCAGGATCTCTGTCTCGGCCGTCTCGGCCGTCTCGGCCGTCTCGTCCAGGTCGATCGCGTCGCGCGCGTACTGCGGCCGGCCGCAGTACGAAGCTGCCCTTGCCCTGCTGGGACTCGATCCAGCCGTCCTGCTTCAGGATCCCGAGCGCCTTCAGCACCGTCGGGCGGGACACGTCGAACTCGTTGCACAGTTGACTCTCAGACGGCTAGCCGGAGCCGGGAGCATAGGCCCCGTCCTCGATGCGGCCACGGAGCGCGTTCAGGACGCGCAGGTATTTCGGCGTCGGAATCTCGTACGCCATCGGGATCCACCCATCGGGCTCAGCTTGAGATCACAGCATGCCAATACAGGACCATAAGGCCTGTAAGAACGACTGAACAAGATGGGTCAGCCCGTTGGGTCCTCGACACCCGTCGACGCCTGCAACCAGCCGGACCACGCCTTGGGTGTCCCGACCTCTTCCGGTCGTGAGGCACCCGGCCAGCGCCGCGGGAGGCAGCCGTACCGGCCGAAGACCCGCAACGCGACTCGGCGGAGCGAGCACGGGTCCTCCTCGCCACAGACCGCGCAGATGCCGTCCGCGCTCGGCGCCACATGCCGGTCGAGCTGGGCTTGCGCGAAGTCCAGTTGCTCACGGACCCCACCGGAGATGAAGACGCTCATCGGTTGCGCTCCTTGTTTCCGCCGGGGTGGGACTGGTAGCGGCGCAGCCCGGCGTGCTGGACGTAGATTTCTCGGCGCTCGATCGCTTCACCCGCGCTGTTCAGCGAGTAGCCCTGAAGCCAGGCCCAGCCCTCGTAGGTCGGCTTGCTCCCGACCGAGATCACGCGGAACAGCAGCCGGCGCGTATCGGCGAACTGCACCGACGCCTTGCCGTCGACGATCACGACATCCCCGGGACGCGGAATCACGGGTCCTCCCCCACCACACCGATTGGGAAGACGCCGAGGCGGGCGGGCATCAGAGCCGCACCCGCCCCGGTGCCGGCTCATGAGGCCGTCGCCACCAAGTGGCCACGCCCACCGCAATCCATGCAGGAGCGGCGGGCGGTCACCCGCGAATCCCGGCACGTCTGCGCCACCATCCGCAGCGCAGTCCGGTGGGTCGTGTACTTCCAGCCCACACCAGCGCACGAGCGGCAGGCAGCGGCCGGGGCGGAAGGGCTGAGAACGGTCATGGAGACAGGCTGTGGCCAAAACTGCCCCAGAACCCGGAAAATCATTCCGGGGTCGCCGATCTCCATACGGGGAGGGTCAGCGGATGCACGGCATGACCATGAAGTTGACGATTGGCGAGCGAGTCGCCTGGTACCGCCGCCGGCGCGGCCTGTCTCAGGAAGTGCTCGCCGGCCTGATCGGCCGCACCGCGGACTGGCTCGGGAAGATCGAGAACAACCGCATCGAGCTTGACCGCCTGTCGGTGATCAAGTCGCTCGCTGATGTCCTGGACGTGTCGCTCGGCGATCTCCTCGCCGAGCCGTCGCTGGTCGAGTGGACGACGGACAGCGGGATGGAGACGGTGCCGGCTCTGCGTACCGCGCTTATGGAGTACCGGACTATCACCGCGCTCGGCGCTCAAGACGAGGGTTCCGTTCCACCGGACCTGGATGATCTCCGGAAGGAGACCGAGAAGCTCTGGAACGCGTACCAGGCGTCGCGCTTCGGGTTCGTCACCGGCCGACTCCCTGGGCTGCTCCGCCAAGCACAGGCCGCCGCCGACGAGTTGGAGGGCCGTGAGCAGGAGGATGCCCGGAGTCTGCTCGGCCTCACCTATCAATTGGCGGCGACTCAGCTCACCAAGCTCGGCGAGACCGATCTCGCGTGGATCGCGGCCGACCGTGGTCTCACGGTTGTCCGGCCGACGGGAGACCCGACGATCACCGGGTCGCTGTTCCGTTCAGTCAGCCACGCGCTCTTGTCTACCGGGCGCTACCAGGACGCGGTGCGGCTAACCACCGACGCCGCCGACTACCTGGACAAGCACCTCACCGACGCCGGGCCGGAGCTGCTGTCTGTCTACGGGACGTTGTTGCTCGGCGGTTCGGTCGCCGCAGCCAGAGCGAACGACGCCGGCACAGCGCGGACCTTCCTCGCCGCCGCCGACGAGGCCGCGGGCCGGCTCGGAGGGGATGCCAACCACCTGTGGACAGCTTTCGGACCGACGAACGTCGCGATCCACCGAGTTGCCACAGCCGGTGAACTCGGAAACGTCCAGGTGGCGATCGACCTCGGACCACGGGTGAACACCGCCGGCCTTCCGATGGAACGGCGAGTCCGTCACGCCCTGGAGGTGTCCCGGGCCTACGGCGCCTGGAACCGCCAGGACGAAGCCCTATCTGCTCTCCTGGACGCCGAGCAGATGGCCCCAGAGCAGGTTCGGCACCACTACCTCGGTCGCCAGCTCGTACTTACCTGGATCAGACAGCAGCGCGGCAAGCCGTCCTCGGAGCTTGTCGGCCTTGCACGCCGTCTCCGCGTGCTCGACTGATCCGCTCGCTTTACCCTGCTCGATGTGACGACATCCGAGACTCCCCCGATGGCCACTCCGCGCGTCGCCGCCGGCGCTCTCTTCTTCGACGACGCCGGCCGTGTTCTGGTCGTCAAGCCTTCATACAAGGATGGTTGGGACATCCCGGGCGGCTATGTCGAGCCCGGGGAGTCACCACGAACAGCCTGCGTTCGGGAGATTCGGGAAGAACTCGGCCTGTCGACCGCCGTGGGCAGCCACCTGGTAGTCGACTGGGCACCAGCCCCGGGCGAGGGCGACAAGGTGCTCTTTATCTTCGACGCCGGAGTCCTACCCGAAAGCGAACGCGATCAGATCAAATTCCGCGACGGCGAGTTGACCGAGTGGCGTTTCATCGCTGACGACGACCTAGACGAACTCATGCCTGCCCGCCTAGCGCGACGGATCCGCACCGCCCTCGCGGCGCAGAGGCGCGGCATTCCGGTTTACGCCGAGCACGGAAGCGCACCACAGGCGCTGTAACCAGCACTGCACCGCGCGGATCCGCAACAGGCCGGGCAGCCATTCTTTGATCCGATATAAATCATGCTTCGACCAGGCGACTCTCAATCAGGCGCGCCAGTATCAACGATGTCGCAGACGACGCGCCTAAAACTTAGATATAGAACGATAGGTCATCGCACCGTTTAGCCAAGTCTCAAGACAATTGTTTTTAAGCGGCAGAATCATTAGTAGTATCGTCGGCGTCGGCGTCGGCGTCGGCATCGGCATCGGCATCGGCATCGGCATCGGCATCGGCATCGGCATCAACGAGAGCCTCAGGCGGAAGGTACTCCGCATATTTCTGCCGGAGGTGAGCTAGGCCGGTGTCATGGGTCGACTCGTACTGCAAGGACCGCTCCACAAACTTGAGACGGTGGCGCGCATCAGCAGTAACTTCCGACCACGTGCGAACAATGATTCGGTACTTCTTACTTTTTTGAACTACGCCGAATGGCAAGTGGTCCTGCTCGCGCATTTCATCGACTTCACGCGTTGTCGCATTACCGACGAGCCAGAAGTCCCAGGCCACATCCGGTCTGTCAAAGCGTTCATCATTGACGATCGCGCTGGCATAGCTTCTCAATTGCGTCACATCATCGGCATCCAGCCGGTGACTCGGCCTCTTGAGTTCAACTACCAACTGAGCGGTATGCGCCTCACTGGTCTGAAGACTTCGCCCGAGTACCAGATCAGGTATCGCCTTGGAACCATCTTCCCTCAGAATGGGAGTTCCGGAGGCAAGTTCTACATCCTCACCGAGCTTTTCAAGAAAATTGCGAAGCACCGCAACTAGCGGCTCGTCGTCTCCTGTCAGCGACCATTCTTCCCCAAAGATCCAGGTCTCATGAGCAAGAATACGGTGCAACTGCCGTCGTTCAAGAAGCCTCTTCCGTATCTGACGGTCGAAGAGGATCATGTCTAATCCGTTCAGGAAGTCAATTCTACTCCCGACTTCCTTACCCACTTGGATGAGCTGGGCCAAGGAGGTGCGTTCCAAAATTTGACGAAGCTCTTCTATACGCGTACCAGGAAGCTTCGCCACCTTCTTCAAGATGGGAAGAAGAGACTCTGGATTGTTCTCTAGCGTCTCGCGCATGAGACTAAGAGAAAGTGCCTTAACATCTCGCGATCGAGAGTCTTCCAGCGCACGAGAAGTAGCCATAGCCACTACGTTAAATACATCCCTGGCCGCACTTTCGACTGCATCTCTAGGACGACCCCTGTACGGATAAACACCCTCAGCCTGCCAGCGCTGAACCGTCCGCGCTTCACGACGCCTGAGACTTTTAAGCAGATAATCCCTTAAAGCATCTCGGCCAGCCGTGATAATCCTGCCCGCGGGCGAATCTAAGTCACCCTCCAAACGAAGGGGGTCACTTGGCGCAAATCCACCCCATTCTAGATAGGCGGTAAATTCCGCTCCGGGTGCCTGGACCCCGGGAGGCAACTCATCAACAATCGCACCCTCGCCAGAGCAAAGATAGAGGCGGCGCTCAACGCCAGATATTTTCCATTCAATAATTGTTAGCCGCGCGACCTCCTCCACACCTTCCGCCTGGACTTCAATAGTCTCCCTTTCCTCAATGACGACACTCGGGTCTATCAAAGCGCCCAGGAACGTTATTGAGAAATCACTATACCTATCCAGGTGCAAAGCAAATTCCGCAAGAATTTTGTTACGTAGATCGTCGGTCTTATCGAAAGCTGATCTAGCGTCATCTGACAATAGACCAATATGAACACGAGTCCCTGGCGTCGAGTCCTCGGGCGGAGATACGGAAATCTCCATGTACTGAAGGTGCGATCGGCTACCCGCGACATGGACAGTCTTCAGCCCACCCTCGATGGCAACAGCCGTAGAGTGCCACTGGACCGAGTCACCCAGGCCAAATGCGGCGAAACGACCCCGCCCATAACGCCCATGCACAGGCCGATTCCCGCCACTACGAGTGCCCGGCATGTGTTTCCAACTGTCGCCCACGGTAGAGAACGCTTTTTCAGCACGCTCCAAAGTCATGCCGTTGCCGTTATCCTCGACCAGAATCTCTTCGAGGCCACCCAAGTCATTACTGACGATGTTCACTCTAACGTCAGTTGCATCCTCGTCGAAGGCGTTCCAAATCAGCTCGCACAGTCCAACTCCGGGCTTCTTAACATAGCTTTCGAGCATGGAGTGTCCGGCTTGGACCTGGATGCGAGTCATAAGCGCATCGTTGCACAGCAAGCTAGTCCAACACTACCCAGCGGATGGGAATCGAGACAGGGGGTCACTGCCGATTGTCGGGATCGTCAGCTAAGTGTGGCTACCCCTTGCCGAATTGATCTCTTCTAGATCAAGGCGCCGCGCGAGCGCGGCGCGGCCGGACCGCTCGGCCTGCTGGCGGCCTTCGGCCGGCATCGGCCGGCGGGCCGGCCAGACCTGGAATCTCGTTCGAGGCGACCCGTGATCGCTGCGATCATGCGGCAATGGAGATCTGGTCCCATGACGGCAAGCTGTACGAGATCGTCTCGATGTACAGCCTTCCCGACGACGCCTGGCAGTACGAGCTGACCGGGCTGTCCGGATCTCCCGGCACCGGACCCTACCTAGCCGTCGACATCCCTGACGCGACTCCGGACGGTCCGTTCACGCCCCGGGCAGCTCGACACGTCGTGGTTCACGCAGGCGGTGGCGTCGTGCCCTGGCTAATCCTGGAGAAGCTGATCGCACTTCTGGACTCCAGCGGCGACCTGGTCGATGAGGACCGGGACTTGTCCAGCGAGGCAACCGCTCTGCCCTTGACGCTCAATGTCTGGTCGCACGGAGACCGACGCTTCGAGGTCAACCAATTCCACTACGGCGACGCCGATTCTTGGAGCTACGAGCTGTACGAGGTCGACTCAGGCTCTACCGAGAACAACTACCTGGACGTCCGGATACCCGACGCATCGCCGGAGGACGGCCCGTTCATACCCATGCTGGCCGACCATGTGACCCTGACCATGCACGGCCGCTGGACGCTCCCCTGGCCGGTCTTCCGGTGCTACGTCGACGCCATCCAGGCCGCTGGGGACATCGTCACGCCCATCGGCGAGAAACCCGCACCCGCGGACCGGCCCTGACGATCGCTGCGGGTGGTCACCCGCCGCCGTGCGTCCGGCGATCGCTGCCGCGCCGCTTCGCGGCTTGCCACCGGGACAGGTGGTCACCGCGGGCGGTAGGCCGGCGGTCCACGGGCAGGCAGGGCGGTGCGGATCCGGGCCATTCGCGGGCCAGTAACCGAGATCAACAAGGGCCGTGAGTGGTCATGATCGGGCAGTCAGTCAGGCATCCTGAGCAGGTCATACGCCTAGATCATGATTCTCGGGGCGATCTTCCAAACTGATTACGCGAGTTCGATTCTCGTCGCCCGCTCGCCGATAGGCGGGCGCTGCTCACGGAAAGCGTGAGCCTCGCCGCCTCGCCTTTCCCCCCGGGGGCCGAGCCCCCGGACCCCGCGGTGCGAACTCCAGACCCGCCGTTCGGCGTCTGGCCGCGGGTGGATGCGCTCTGGCTTCGCCAGACTTCTCAACCAAGCCTTCTTGTACGGCTATGGGTCTACTTGCGCCTCAAAAGGTAGTGATCTACGCCACTTGCTGGGGTAGATTGCCTGCGGTGAGCGGCGGGGGTTTGGCCGGTTTCGTGGTGGATTGCTCTTGTCATGTGGGGCTGGTCGGCGAAACCGGCGTTCGTGGCCACCGTGGCCAGGTCGGCCGAGGGATCCGTCAGGGCGTCCAGGGCGGCGCGGACCCGCAGGCGGCGGCGGTAGGTGCTCAGGGTGCAGCCGGTGGCGTGGTGGAACTGGCGGGAGAGGTACCACGGGGACCAGCCCACGTGTGTGGCCAGCTCGGTCAGGGTCGATGCCGGGACCGTGTGCAGGAGCGTGCGGATCTCCTCGATCTCCGGGCGGGGTGGACGGGCCTCTCCGGGTGGGATCAGGGCTGCCAGCAGGTCGGATGTCAGGGTGGCGCGGTCGGCGGGGTGGGCCGTGAGCAGGTGGCGGTGCAGCAGGTCGGCCGGGGTGGTGACCCGGAGCGGGCCGGCGTGCGCGAAGCGGTCGGCCATCTCCGGCGGGATGCGGATCGAGGTGCAGACGTCGCCGCCGCGGGGATGCGTGATCCGCTGGGACTGGCCGGGGAGCGCGACGTAGCCGGTGGTCACGTCGGCCGCCGCGGGGCGGCCGTCGACGGTCCGGACGAAGACTCCACGGCGGACCAGGACCACGGCGGGCGCGGTGACCGGCTCCTCGGGCGCCGTCCGGCCGGACCTGCTGTGGCCGGGCGCCGTGTGGCCGGAACAGCGGACGGCCGAGACGCGGGCCCAGGTCTCGTTCAGGAGCGGGGTGGAGTCCAGCACGGGTTCGACCGTAGAGCGCGGGTACGACAAGACCGTTCAAGACCGGCGGGCGGGCGCCGGGACACGATGCGGGCATGGGACTCATCGAGGTGCTCGGCGCGAGCGTCACGGAACCGCGGGCCGGTCTGGAACTCTACGGACGGCTGGTCGGGGCCTGGGACGTCAATAATCGGTATCGGTCACTGGACAGTGGAGAGTGGACGACCGGGACGGCGGTCTGGACGTTCGGCTGGGTGCTGGACGGGCTCGCCGTCCAGGACGTCATGTGGTTCACCGACCGCGGGGCCGACGGTTATCCGGTACGGAGGACCGGCAGCACCATGCGGCTCTACGACCCCGGAGCGGGCCTCTGGCACGTGGTCTGGTTCTCGCCCCGCGGCCACACGGTCACGCTGACCGGCCGCCCCGGCCCGGACGGCGGGATCGAGCAGGAGGGCCGCCGCCTCGACGGCACCCCGGTCCGCTGGACCTTCGAGGACGTCACCGCGGAGAGCTTCCGCTGGCTCGGCTACACCTCCCCGGACGACGGCACCACCTGGGACCTGGAACAGGAGATGCTCGCCCGCCGCCGCACGGCGGGATAGGCCCGGCGGCCGTTCGGCCGGAACCCGTCAGCCGTACGGGCGATATGGCCAATTTGCGGCAATCCGGCGGGCGCCGGGCCCCGAATCGGGCGGACAGGGTCGTCACCGACGACGGCCCGTTAGCCCGAAGGGGGCACCACCATGAACGTTCTGACTCGTCGCCGGACCGGACCCGCCCGTACTCTGCGGAGCTGGGCGGTTCCGACCGCCGCCGCCGCGGTGGTGCTCGCCGGCGGCGGTGGCGCCATCGCGAACGCCGCCGTCGACGCGGACGCGGGCGCCGGAACCTCGGTCGCCACGGCCGACGGTCACGGGCCCGACGAGTACGGCATGACCATGGGCAACCACGCCGGCCACACGTCGTCCTTCACCTACAACCACGGCTTCTATTGCGACACCCGGGTCAGCGCCGCCTCGACCACCGGCTGCGAGGCCGGCGCCGCGGCCGAGAAGGCCCCGGCCAAACACTTCGACCCGCTCTTCATCACGGTGCCGCTCGGGTTCACCGCCAAGGGACTGGACTGCCCGGACAAGCTCACCTGCGTCGACCACCCCATGAGCCTGGACATGACCCGCCTGGCCACGGCTCTCGCCCCGCTGTACAAGACGACGCCGGAGAAGCTGAAGCCGGCGCTGGAGAACTTCACCACCCCGGGGCACGACCACTTCATCACCACCAAGAACAAGGGCAGGGCGGAGTGGTGGGACGTCCAGGTCGTCGGCGTGACCGATCCGGCCACCTACCGCGCCATCCAGAAGCACCAGAGCTGGAAGTACCTGAACGGCCTGATCAAGGCCAAGAACAAGAACGTGGTCGGCCCGATCCCGACCAACATGTTCCTCTTCTTCGCCGCGCACTGAGCCGCGACGGCACGAGCGCCCGGTGTGCTTCGGCACACCGGGCGCTTCGTCGTTCAGCCGACGGTGACGGTGATCGTGTGCCAGCCGGTCGCGCCGTCCGGGAACGGGGTGACGCGGGTACCGGGCTGCACGGCACCGGTCCGGTCGGTGGCGCGTACCGCGATCGAGTGGGCGCCCGGGCCCGCCGTCCACGTGTGCCGCCACTGCACCCAGGTGTCGATCGACGCGGTGGGCAACAGTTCGGCCTCGATCCACGCACCACCGTCGACGCTGATCTCGACGGCGGCGATGCCGCGCCGCTGCGCCCAGGCCACCCCCGCGACGGTGACCGGCCCGGCCGCCACCCGGGCGAAAGGCTTCGGCCGGTCGATCCGGGAGGCGGTCTTCACCGTGCCCCGGGGCGACCAGCCGCGCTTCACCCAGTACGCGTCGAACCGGTCGAACGTGGTGATCTCCAGCTCGGTCACCCACTTGCAGGCGCCGGCGTACCCGTACAGCCCGGGGGTGAGCATCCGGACCGGGAAGCCGTGCTCGGCCGGGAGCGGTTCGCCGTTCATCCCGACCGCGAGCATGGTGTCCCGGCCGTCGAGCGCGGTGGCCAGCGGGGTGCCGATCGTCATGCCCTCGACCGACCGGGCGACGATCTGATCCGCGCCCGCCCGCACACCCGCCTCACGCAGCAGGTCCGCGAGCGGCGCGCCGAGCCACCGGGCGGTGCCGGCGTACGGGCCGCCCACCTCGTTGGAGACGCAGTTCAGGGTGATGTCGCGTTCGATCAGGGGCCGCCGGAGCAGGTCGGCGAGGGAGACCACGACCTCCCGGTGGACCATGCCGTGGATCCGTAGCCGCCAGGCCGCCGGGTCGACACGCGGCACGGTCAGTGCGGTGTCGACCCGGTAGAACGCGGTGTTCCCGGTGATGAGGCCGGGTGGGGAGCCGGACGGCAGCGACGGCGCGGGATCGGCGGGTGGGGGTAGCCGGATCGCCTCGCGTGATCGCCCGGTGGCGGCCTCCCGGCGGGTGGCCAGCGTCAGCGCCGCGGCCTCCGCGAGACCGGCACCGGCCGCCAACAGCGACAGGCGAAGAACCAGGCGACGATCAACCCCCTTCTCCGGTACGGCCGGAGCCCGCTCGCGCCGTTCGCGCAGCAGCCACCAGAGCGCCACCCCGGACAGCAGAGCACCGGTCAGCGCCGGGATCGCGTCGAACGCCGTCGAGGCCGGGCGGGACAGCGCGGCCGCCGCCCCCGTCGCGCCGAGCAGACCGGCGCCGACCGGGATCGCGGCCCGCCACCTCGCCGCCGCGGCGCCGGTGACCGCCGCCAGTTGGACGAGCACCAGGGCGATCACCGTCAACAGCACCGGTTTGTCGTTGGTGCCCAGCTCGCGGACGGCGAACTCCTTGACCACCGTCGGGGTGGCGTCGATGACCGCTCCGCCGACCGCGACCAGTGGCCCGGCCGCGGGCCGGATCGCGGCGGCGAACAGTTCCGCGACCGCGATCCCGGCGCCCGCCGCGACGATCCCGCAGATCGCCCCGCGCAGACGGTGGCTCATCAGCTCGTCGGCATCAGGACGGAGTCGATGATGTACACCGTGGCGTTGGAGGTCTGCACGTTGCCGCAGACCACCGACGCGCTGTCGCCGACGGTGAAGCTCTCGCCGCTACCGGTGACCGTGAGCTCCTGGCCCTGCAGCGTGGTGTGTGTGCCGGCCAGCTCCGACGGGGTCAGGCGGCCGGGGACCACGTGGTAGGTGAGGATGCTGGTCAGCGTCTTCTTGTCGGCGAGCACCTTGGTCAGGGTGGCCTTCGGGATCTTGGCGAACGCGTCGTTGGTCGGCGCGAAGACGGTGATCCCGTCGGCGGAGTTGAGCGAGTCCACCAGGCCGGCTTTCTTGACCGCGGTGACCAGGGTGGAGAGCAGCGGGTTGCCGGAGGCCGCGGTGGCCACCGGCACGGTAGCCATCGCCTCGAAGCTGCCCGCGTCCGCCGGATCGGTCGGCACCGCGGCGCATCCCGATCCGAAGTCGACCGTGTCGGTGCCCGTGCTCGAGTCCATGGTCGTCGCCGCGGTGCTCGACATCGGCGCGGCACTGTCCGTGCCGCTGTCGCTGTCGCCGTCACTGCCGCAGGCAGCCAGGGAGACCGCGAAGACCGTGGCGGCCGCCAGGGCGGTGAGCTTCGTTACGTTCATGGTTCATTCCTCTCAAAAGTGAGGTTCCCCATCTTTGGGGACCTTCACCCCTGATTCGGAGCGAACCCGGCGCCGGATTGGCGGGATCTCAGATTGTTTTCACGGCGGCGACCATCAGCGTCGGGGCCGACGATCCCCCAGCCGGCTCCACCGAGACACCGACCGCGGAGGCCGCCGAGATGCCCTCGACGACGGTCACCACCGAGGTCTGACCGGCGGCCAGCACGCCCTCCGACACCGGTGTCCCGGATCGGACCGTCCAGAGCTGGAACACCCGGCCACCGGTGGGCGCGGCGTCCGCGGCCATCATGACCACCCCGGAGTCCCGCAGCCGCGAGTACGCCACGGTGACCTTGCCCCCGTCGGCCAGCGCCTGGTCCCGCAGCACCACGTCGGGGGCGGCCAGGATGCCCCGGATCCGGTTCTGTTCCGCCTGCGCGGCCACGGCGGCGCCGCGCTGATCGCGTACCCGCTGCTCCTGAACGACGACGGCGACACCCGCGCCGGCCACCGCGACCACCGCGGCGGCCGCGACGGCCCACCGCGACCGGGACACCCACCGCGGACGACCCGGCGTCATCGCCGGAGCCGGACGGACCGGTGTCTCCACCGGCACCTGGCGGGTGGTGGCGACCGCGGCGAGGACGGTGTCCCGGAGCCGGGGCGGCGGCACCGACCAGGCGCCGTCGGCCATCCGGGCGGCCGCCTCACGCAGCTCGGCGACCTCGGCCCGGCAGGCCTCGCACTCGCGCAGGTGCCGGTCGACGGCCGCCCGTTCGAGATCGTCGACCGCGTCCAGCACGTACGCGCCGACCAGTGAGTGAATATCCGCGGTCATACCGTCACCTCCACACCCAGGCAGTCACGCAACCGGATCAGCCCGTCGCGCATCCGTGTCTTCACCGTGCCCAGTGGCGCCTTCAGCAGCTCGGCGACCTGCGGATACGAGTGCCCCTGGTAGTACGCGAGGGTGACCACCTGCCGCTGCAGATCGGTCAGCCCGTCCAGACAGCGCCGCACCTGCTGGCGCTCCAGCCGCCCGGTCACCTCGTCGGCCACCGCGTCGTACGGGGTGTCCAGCGCCGCGGCGCCGGCCCGGACGGTCCGCTCGGTCGCGGCCTGTTCCGAGCGGACCCGGTCGACCGCCCGCCGGTGGGCGATGGTGACCACCCACGACGTGGCGGACCCCCGGTCCGGATCGAACCGGGCCGCGGTCCGCCACACCTCCACCAGCACCTCCTGGGCCACCTCCTCGGCCTGGGCGGGATCCCGCAGGACCCGCCGGATCAGGCCGAAGACCCGGGGCGCCACCAGGTCGTAGAGCCGGGCGAACGCCTGCTCGTCACCACGGCCGACGGCGCGCAGCAACGCGTCCGCGTCCGTCGGCGCCGCCGGATCGGGCACCGGGACCAGGTGCTCCGGCCGACGGCTCACGCCACGCTCCGCCATCGATTCACCGTCCTTCGTCATACGCGAGGGCTACAGCGACCATTCGGAGCCGGAACGCCCGCGGATGGGTGGAACCTCCTCATCATCGCGGGAACGGGTGCCGCCACCGCCGTGTTCCGCCATCCGGCCGCGGCGGGCGACCGCCGATCAACCGGGGATGCGGATGGTCTCGATCCACGACGGCGGGGGCGCGGCGTTCGCGGTGCCGACCAGGCCCGCGATCACCCGGGCCCCGGACGGTGCGGACGCCGGCCACGGGGTCTCGCCGTCGGTGAGGACGATGACGATGGTCGGGCGGGGCGCGGTCGTCAGCGCCCGGTCGACGCCGACGCGCATGTCGGTGCCGCCACCGCCGTCCAGGACCACCTCGCCGACCGTGCTCACCCGGCGGACCGTGTGGACGTCGGCGTCGCAGGCGAGGACCGTGACCCGGTCGCGGCCGACGCCGACCGCCCGCAGCACGCCGGCGACCTCGGCCAGCGCCGTGCGGAGCTCGTCCGGGCCCATCGAACCCGAGGTGTCCACCACCACGGCGACCCGGGGCATCGGGCGGCGCAGACTGGGCAGGACCACACCGCGGACGGCGGCGCCCCGGCGGGACGGGCGGCGGTAGGTGTAATCGACCGCGCCGGACGCCCACGACGCGGCCTCCCGGACGGCGCCGGTCAGCGCGCGGCGCCAGTCCACGACCGGCTCGAGGATCTCGTCGGCCCAGCGGCGCCAGCCCTCCGGGACCCGGCCCCGGGCCCGTACGCGCGCCCGGAGCGCCGACGCGGTCTGGCGGCGGATCGCGGCGGCCTCGACCGGGCTGACCCGTGGCGCGCCGGTGGACTCCCAGGAGCGGGCGTGGCCGTGCGCGCCGGAGCCGCAGTCCGGGGAGTGGCCGGGTGGGATCGAGGGGAGGTACTCCTCGAAGAGGCGGCCGTCCGGGAGGCCGAACATCGCCGGGCGGAGGGCACCGTCCGGCAGCGAGGAGAGGTCGTCGTTGATCTCGCAGTCCTGGGCGACGTTGAGCCGGTGGTGGTCGTGCCGGAACGCGGCGGGCACCAGCGTCGCCCGGTGGTGGTGGTCGCGCAGCAGGTGGGCGACCTCGTGGATCCAGACGGCGGCGAGCGCGGGCACCGGGGTGGCGTCGACGAAGGCGGGCGAGACGTAACAGCGCCAGTGCCGGTCCACGCCCATCGTCGGCACCTCGTGGCTGGGCACCACGGTCAGGCTGTAGAGCGCCGACGCGAGGTAGGGCTGGGCCCCGGCGGCTCGCAGCCGCGCCGCCAGCAACTTCGTCCGGTCCAGCGCCGCCGGCGCCGGGACGGATGGACCGCCCGGGGAAGACGCGGCGTCAGGCACCGGTGAGCAGTCCCGACGCGGTCAGGACGCCGATGAACGCGTCGATCGCGGGTGGGACCGGCCAGGAGGGGTCGCGCATCCGGGCCAGGTCGAAGGCGGCGCGGGCCGCCACGTCCGGCACACCGGCGTCGACCGCCTTGGCGAGCACCGTCCAGCCGGACTCCCAGCGGGCACGGTCCGGTGCGCCCTCGATCGCGGAGACCACCGCGGTCAGGAAGGCCAGCTGGCGGTCGCCGCGGTCCGGCAGGGCGAACGCGGCCGGGTCGGCGAGCACGCGTTCCGGGTCGGGCAGGTCGAGCTCGTCCAGGTAGGTGATCAGTTCCAGTCCGGCGCCGTCGCCGACCGCACCGACCAGCGCGGTGGCCAGCGCCTCCCGGGCGGTGCCGGCACAGAAGTGGAAGACCAGCAGGCGCAGCGCCATGTCCCAGGTACGCGGCGACGGCCACGCTCCCCCGCGCGCCTCCGCGTCGGCGGGCAGGTGATGGGTCAGGCCGGGACGCGCGGTCAGGAAACCCGCGATCGCGCCGCGGGCCCGGGCCAGCGCGCCACCCGCCCGGTCCGGTGCGAGAGCCGGGATCTCCACGGCCGGCCAGGTACCGGTCAGGCCCCGGGCGACCACCCGAGGATCGTGTGTCCAGTGCAGGTGAACGAAGCGGTTGGCGAGCGGCGGGCTCAGGTGCCAGCCGTCGGCGGCGCTGGCCGGCGGGTTCGCGGCGGCGACGATCCGGATCGACGGGGGCAGGGTGAGGCTGCCGACCCGGCGCTCCAGGACCACGCGGAGCAGGGCGGCCTGGACGGCGGGCGGCGCGGAGGAGAGCTCGTCGAAGAAGAGCACCCCGTTTCCGGTACGGGCGAGGCGCACCGCCCAGTCCGGCGGCGCCATCGGGACACCCTGGACCGCCGGGTCCTCCCCCACGATCGGCAGGCCGGCGAAGTCGGAGGGCTCGTGGACGCTGGCGATCACCGTCTCCAGCGGAGCGCCCAGTCCCGCGGCGAGCTGGGCCAGGGTGGCCGACTTGCCGATGCCGGGCTCACCCCAGAGCAGCACCGGCAGGTTGGCCGCGACGGTCAGCGCCAGCGCCGCGGTCCGGTGGTCGGTGACCGGCTCGGTGCGGGTGGCCCGGATCCGGTCCAGCAGCCGGTCGGCGGCGTCCAGACCGGTGGTCACGCGCGTGCTCCCGCCGAGAGAGCGACGGTCGAGACGATGGTCATGCGCGCTCCTTCACGTACGCCACGGCCTCCAGGAACGCGGGGGTGCGGTCCCCGCCCTCCTCGTACCACTCCAGGCGGTCGGTGATGTAGTCGAGGACGGAGAGGTCGTCCTGGTTGGGGCGGTGCGGGTCGCCACCCGCGTCGACGAGCGCCCGGATCAGCTCGGGTGGCCAGACGTAGACGATCGCGTGGTAGAGGGGCGTGTTCCCCTCCCGGTCCGCGGCGTTCACGTCGAGGCCCAGCTCCAGCAGGCGGGGCAGCAGCCGGGCGTGGTCGAACGAGCGGACCATGTGCAGCAGCGAGCGGCCCCGGCCGTCCCGGATGTGCGGGTCCATCCCGGCGTCGAGGAGCTCCTCCACCACCCGGGTGCCGCCGTGGATCATCCGGAGCCAGAGGTCCTCCCGGGCGGCACGCAGCCGCTTGGGCAGCCGCCCGGTGGCACCGGTCCAGGCCTGCTCGGCCGCGAAGCAGCCGGTGACCGCTCCGCCGAAGGCCCGCATCGCGCGTTCCCGCTGCTGCTCGTCGGCGGTGTGCGCGGTGAGCCGCAGCCGCCCGTGACCGTTCTCGATCACATGCCACTCACCCCGGCAGCGCACCCGGATCGGCTCCGGCTCCGACTCCGCCGACAACGCGGAGGCGGGTGAAGACGAAGACGCGGGCGCGGGCGCAGGCGCGGGTGAAGACGCGAGCGGTGGCCAGGAGGGGAAGAGCGCGGCGCGGACCAGCGGGTGCAGCGCCGCCGGGGTGAGACGGCCCTGGCGGACCAGTTCCAGGTCGATCGGGGCGTGGAGCAGGCCCGGCTGGATCCGTGGGTCGTTTCGCACCCGCTGGCGCGCGCTCCAGTCGCCGCCGAGGCGGGAAACCCTGACGAGCCGGTCGCGGACCTCGACGCGCAGGACGTCGCTCCAGGTCAGCCAGACCAGCCAGGTGGTCGTCCCGGACTGCGCGGTGAGCCGCCGGGCCTCGGCGGCGAGGACCAAGGGGTCGATCGTCGTGACCGGGCCGTCGGCGAGGTCGGGTGCGAGCAAGCCGGCCGCCCGCCAGGCCGTGGGCGTGCCGAGCGCCCGCCGCACCCGCTCGGCACGGGCCGGGGCGCTGTCGCCGACGCCGTACGCCGACGCGGGCAGCGGCTCGCCCGCCGGGGTGAACCCGGGCACCCGGTCGGCGTCGCCCCCGACGGCGGTCCGCAGGTCGGCGGCGCGCCGGGCGTCCCAGAGCCAGGGCGCCGGCCAGGCCGTCCCGGAGTCGTCGAGGTCGGCGGCGCGCGCTACGCCGAGGGTGAGCCGCTGGGAACCGAGCACCCCACGGGGCGGGTGGACCAGGAGCACGTGGTCGTCCGGGTCGAGTCGCCTGTCCGGGGCGAGTGCGTACGTCGTGGTGGTGGCGAGGGTGGTGAACCCGCCGAGCACCCGCGGGAGGTGCCAGCGGAGCAGGTCCGGCGCGAAACCGGCCAGCAGATCGGCCACCGGAGCGGCGGAGTCGGCGTCGAACGCGACGTCGATCTCACCGGCCGCGCACGCCGCCCGCCAGTCGCCCCGCTCCCGCGCCGCGGTGCACTCCTCGATCATCCGGGCCGGAACCGCGTAGCGACGGATCCTCACCCACACCGGAGTGTCCGGTGAAACCGAAATATCCGGCAAACCGGAGGTCTCGGGCGAATGAGAAGGGTCGACCGGGGAGGAAGCGCCGGGCGAAAGCGGGAGGCCGGAGGGGGAGGCAACGGCGGGTGGGGAGGGGAGGGTCATCGGTACACGCTCGCGATCGCGGCCATGTCGGCGTGTGGGGGCGCGTCGGAGCGGGGTGCGCGGCGGCGCATCCGGCGGGGGACGCCGCCGTTGATCGCCAGGTGGTCGAGGCCCGCGTCGAGCAGCAGGCGGGCGCCGCGGCCGGTCACCCCGGTGTGGCGTACGTCGAGGCGGCGCAGCGCACTGCCGGGGATCGCGGCGGCGAGGCGGGCCGCGCCCTCGTCGCCGACCACGTTGGGGCTGCCGCCGAGGGCCCGTTCGGACGGCGGGCGGCCCAGGTCGAGGGCGATCCAGTCGTGCAGCGCGGCGGCGAGCGGCGCCATCCCGGTGATCCCGTTGCCGCCGAGCCCGAGCGTCACCGGGAGGCCGGCGAGGCCCTCGGCGAGCGTGGCGCAACCCTCGTCGCCGAGCCGGTTGACCGCGAGGTAGAGCTCGCGGACACCGCCGGACCGGACCATCCGGACCAGGATCGGGACCGCGTCGGGGCGCAGGCCGTTGCCGCCGAGGAAGAGCCGCTCCAGGACCGGAGGCCGGGACTCCAGCGCGCCGGCCAGGTGCGCCAGGCCGGCGGTGGTCACCCCGGTGTTGACCAGGTCGAGCGTACGCAAACAGGAATTGACCGCAAGGGCGGCGGCCAGCGTGACCACCCCCGCATCGCCGATCGGGTTGCGCTTGAGCCAGAGGGCCCGAATCTGATCATCGGCGGCGAGCCTGCCGGCGAGCGCGCCCGCGCCCTCCGCGTCGATCCGGTTGCAGCCCAGGTAGACCGTGCTGATCCGGTGGCCCGGTGTCAGCGCCTCGGCGACCACGCGGGCACCGGGCGCGCCCAGCCCGTTGGTGCCGAGCAGCAGGTGGGTGGCGTGCGGCGAGGCGACGGCACCCCGCATCACCCGGGCCACCTGCACCGGGCCGATGCCCTGCTTACAGAGGTCGACCCGGCCGTCGGCGCGGACCAGACCGCGGGCGAACTCCTCGGCGCCGATCACCGGATCGGGTGACGCGAGCCGCCGCAGGATGCCGTCGAAGTCGGCCGGATCGGCCAGCCCACGGCCGGGGTCGCTGATGGCCGGGCACCGCACCGGAACACCGTCATCCATCCGCAACCTCCCCCGAAGTGGAACAGGGGCGAAGCCGACCGGATTCGAACCGGCGTCCTCCTGCTCGCTGCCAAGGCGCGACGACCTCTGCGCTACGACTCCGCCGCGCCGAAGCATACGAGAGCGGTCCGACATTTTTGCGCACGGTTGACATGTGACCAAATGGTCACCTAACTTAGCGTCATGGCCGACGACGATCGGGTGTTCAAGGCCTTGGCCGATCCCAGTCGTCGTCTCCTCCTCGACCTGCTGTTCGCGCGTGACGGCCGCACGCAGACCGAACTGGAGTCAGAGTTGGAGATGACGCGATTCGGGGTCGCCAAGCACCTGAGAGTGCTGGAGGAGGCGGGTCTCGTCGTCATACGCCGGTCGGGCCGGGAGAAGTTGCACTTCCTCAACCCGGTGCCGATCCGCGAGATCCACGACCGATGGATCGACAAATACACAGAGCGACATGTGACCGCACTCATCGATCTCAAACGCACCCTGGAGGAAGAGTCATGAGCGACACCAAGGTCTTCCGAATCTGGATCAAGGCGACCCCGGAGAAGATCTGGCAGGCCTTCACCGACCCCGAGTGGAACGCCCGGTACGGCTACGCCGCGCCGCAGTACTACGAGCTCAAAAAGGGCGGCCGGTTCTACTCGAAGGCGAACGAGGGCATGCTCGCGTACGCCGCGGCGAACGGCTTCACCATGCCCGAGGAGATCCTCGACGGCGAGGTCCTGGAGGCCGAGCCGCCGCGCCGCCTGGTGCAGACCTGGCGGATGCTGATGGACCCGACCACCGGCGCCGAGCCGTTCACCACGCTGACCGTCGAGATCGAAGACTCCGCGCCGGGCGTCTGCCGGGTCACCATCACCCACGAGCTGACCGGCGCGCCCGCCACCGCGGCCATGGTGCAGGGCAGCCCGGACGCGGCGGCCGAGGGTGGCGGCGGCTGGGCCTGGGTGCTCAGCGACCTCAAGTCCCTGCTGGAGACCGGCTCGGTGCTGGCCGGCTGAGGCACGGGGCGCCCCTCTGCGCAGGGGCGCCCCGTCCTGGCACACTAGCCCCGTGAGCGACGGGGAGTTGGCGGCGTACAGCCTCGTGGAGCTCGCCGTCGATCGCCTGAAGCGGGACATCCTCAGTGGCCGGACCGACCCGGGCGAGCGCCTGGTGGAGGAGCAGCTCACGCGGCGGCTCGGGATCAGCCGCGCACCGCTGCGCGAGGCGATGCGGCTCCTCGCCGAGCAGGGCCTGGTCCAGCACATCCCGCGGCGCGGCGCCCGCGTCGCCACCCTCTCCGACGACGACGTCCGCGAGCTGTACGAGATCCGCGACGTCCTGGAGCGGCACGCCGTCACCAGCACCCCGGCGGCCGCGGACCTGACCCGGCTGCGCGCCGCACTCGACACCATCCGCCGGGCCACCGACGCCGACGACCGGCTCGAGCTGGCCAACGCGCACCGCCGCTTCCACGTCGAGGTGGTCGCGCTCAGCGGCAACCGTCAGCTCACCGGCCTGTACGAGACGGTCCTGGTGCGCATCCAGCTCTACATGGCGGTCAACATGCGCCGGGAGGCCGAGACCGCCCGCGCGGCCGAGGGCGTGCACCGGCACGAGCGGCTCTTCGCGGCCGTCGAGCACGGTGACGCCGCCGCGGTGCTGGCCGCGCTGAGCGAGCACGGCGCCCGCACCTACCTGAGCTAGATCACCCTGAGAAATCCCGTCGTTACCTGACGCGATCCTCGTCGAAACAGAACTGTCGACAATCGACGATGTGACGTACGTCTAAGGCTGTCGAAGGGATTCCTTCATGTCTCCGACGATCGGGCCTGTTCAGGCCGACCCCTACCCCTGGCCCTACGACGGCGCGGCGCCGATCGAACGGACCGCGCTGATCTGCATCGACTGGCAGACCGACTTCTGCGGCCCGGGCGGCTACGTCGACGCGATGGGCTACGACATCGAGCTCACCCGCGCCGGGCTGCCGGCCACCGCCAAGCTCCTCCAGCACGTCCGAGACCTGGGCATGCTGGTCATCCATACCCGCGAGGGCCACGACCCGGACCTCTCCGACCTGCCCGCCAACAAGCGCTGGCGCTCCGCCCGGATCGGCGCCGAGATCGGCGGGCCCGGCCCCTGCGGCCGCATCCTAATCAAGGGCGAGCCGGGCTGGGAGATCGTGCCCGAGGTCGCCCCCGTTCCCGGCGAGGTCGTGATCGACAAGCCGGGGAAGGGCGCGTTCTACGCCACCAACCTGGACCTGGTGTTGCGTACGCACGGCATCACCCACCTGATCCTGACCGGGATCACCACCGACGTCTGCGTGCACACGACGATGCGGGAGGCGAACGACCGCGGGTACGAGTGCCTGATCCTGAGCGACTGCACCGGCGCGACCGACCCGGGCAACCACGCGGCCGCACTGCACATGGTCACCATGCAGGGCGGCGTCTTCGGCTGCGTGTCGACGTCGGACGCGGTCATCGCCGGAACGGCGGTGTGACATGCCCACCGTGGACGCGCAACCCTCCCCGTTCGGCTTCGACCGGGACAGCACCGCACTCCTCGTCATCGACATGCAGCGGGACTTCCTGCTACCCGGCGGGTTCGGGGAGTCGCTCGGCAACGACGTCGCCCAGTTGCGACGGACCATCGAGCCGCTGACGGCGCTCCTCACGGCCTGGCGCGCGGCCGGGCTGCCCGTGATCCACACGCGCGAGGGCCATGACTCCGACTTATCCGACTGCCCGCCCGCCAAGCTGGCCCGCGGCCCGATGATCGGTCAGCCGGGACATTTCGGTCGCATTCTCATTCGCGGCGAGTACGGCCACGACATCATCGACGAACTCCGGCCCGCCGACGGCGAAGTCGTGATCGACAAACCCGGCAAGGGCGCGTTCTATTCAACCGATTTGTCGGAGATATTGGAGAAGTCGGGCATCACCCACCTGGTCGTCACCGGCGTCACCACCGAGGTCTGCGTGCACACCACGGTCCGGGAAGCCAACGACCGCGGCTACGAGTGCCTCGTCCTGGCCGACTGCGTCGGCTCCTACTTCCCCGAGTTCCAGCGCGTCGGCCTGCAGATGATCGCCGCCCAGGGCGGGATCTTCGGCTGGGTCGCGGAGTCCCCCGCCCTGATCAAGGAGATCTCGCGATGAAGCTGCCCTACTGGGTCCGGGGCGACACGAACGCCTTCTTCGGATTCGGCGTCAACGTCCTGGTCAACGTGCTCACCCTCACCGGACTCTGCCTCGGCGTGATCAGGATGCCGGCCTCGGACGTGTTCGGCGTGATCCTGCCGGCGCTCGGCATCGCGCTGGTCGCCGGCAACGTCTACTACACGTACCTCGCCCGGAAGCTGGCCGCCACGGAGAACCGGTCCGACGTCACGGCGATGCCGTACGGCCCGAGCGTCCCGCACATGTTCATCGTGATCTTCGTGATCATGCTGCCGATCTACCTGACCACGAAGGACCCGGTGGCCGCGTGGACGGCCGGTATCGCGTGGGCGTTCATCATCGGCGTGATCGTGCTGATCGGCGCCTTCGTCGGCCCGTACATCAGGAAATATGCGCCGAAGGCTGCCCTGCTCGGCACCCTGGCCGGCATCTCGATCACGTTCATCTCGATGAACCCGGCCGGGAACATGTGGAACCACGCCTGGATCGCCCTGCCGGTCTTCGGGCTGCTGCTGGTCGGCCTGCTCACCGACGTCAAGCTGCCGTTCAACATCCCGATCGGCCTGGCCGCGCTGCTGGCCGGCACCGCGATCGGCTGGATCGGCGGCGTGATGAGCGTGCCGGACGTCACCGCGGCGGCGAAGGACATCGCGTTCGCGTTCCCGCACCTCAAGGTGGATCTGCTGATCGACGGCCTGAAGGACATGGCACCGCTGCTCGCCACCGCGATCCCGCTCGGCGTCTACAACTTCACCGAGGCGATGACGAACGTGGAGAGCGCCTCGACCGCGGGCGACCGGTACAACCTGCGCAGCGTGCTGCTCGCCGACGGCGCCGGCGCGGTGATCGGCTCCTGCCTCGGCTCGCCGTTCCCGCCCGCCGTCTACGTCGGCCACCCCGGATGGAAGGCGGCCGGCGGCCGGACCGGGTACTCGATGGCGACCGGCGTGGTGATCGCGCTGCTCTGCTTCTTCGGCCTGTTCGGCCTGCTCGGGGCGATCTTCCCGACCGCCGCGATCGTGCCGATCCTGCTCTACATCGGGCTGCTGATCGGCGCGCAGGCGTTCCAGGCCTCACCCCGGGCGCACGCCGCCGCGGTCGTCGCCGCGCTGATCCCGAACATCGCGCAGTGGGCCACCGGCCAGATGGACAACGCGCTCGCCGCGGCGGGCACCACCGCCGCGCAGGTCGGCACCGAGGCGCTGGCCGGGGCGGGCGTGGTCTACGACGGGCTGAAGACGCTCGGCGAGGGCGCGATCCTGGCCGGTCTGGTGCTCGGCGCGATCGTCGCGTTCATCATCGACAAACGCTTCTGGCACGCGGCGGTCTTCGCCGGGTCGGGCGCCGTGCTCACCTTCATCGGCCTGATCCACGCCGAGAAGGTGCAGTGGAACGCGAACGGGCAGGTCGCGCTCGGCTACCTGTTCCTGGCCCTGGTCTGCGTCGCGTTCGCCCTGACCCGGCCGGAACCGCGGGAGCCGGACCCCACGGAGGCGGCGGAGCCCGAGACCGTCGAGGCCACGGCCTGATGGAACGGAACTCCCCCGAGGTGATCGCCGAGGTCACCGCCGCGTTCGAGGGCTACGAGCGGGCCCTGGTCGCCAATGACGTCGAGGCGATGCTCGGCTACTTCGCCCCGGAGGCGGTCCGCTTCGGCATCGCCGACCAGCAGGTCGGCATCGAGGAGCAGAGGCGGTGGCGGCTCGCTCAGGCACCGCTGCCGCCGGGCCGTCGTCTCAAGGACACGATCATCTCCACGTACGGCGAAAGCACCGCGACCGTGACGACCCTCTTCGGTTACCCGGGCCGCGACGTGCTGGGCCGCCAGACCCAGGCGTGGGCGCGCCTCCCCGAGGGCTGGCGCATCATCACCGCCCACGTCTCCGAGCCCACCGGCTGAGACCGGGGCGCTCCCGCCACGCGGCGGGGGCGCCCCGTGCGTACTCAAAAAACATTCACGACCCAGTGGAAGGCGCTCATCACCCAGTCGGTCTGGCGCAGGTGCGCGAAGCCCACCCCGACCAGGTAGAGCGCGGTCACCAGGTGCGAGCCGCGGGCACTGTGCCGGGTGTGACCCAGACGCTGCTCCCACACCACCCGGCCGACCAGCCGGCAGAGCGCGAAGACGCCCACGCCGACCAGCAGCGCCACCACGAAGACGATGAACGCGGTGCCCAGGTCGCCGCCGCTGGAGAGCGCCCAGATGCCCCAGCAGACGAACGCGAAGAGCAGCGCGGCCGTGGTCCACTCGCCGCCACGGCGCCACTGGGCGATGTGCCAGGCGAGGGGGCGGTGCGGGCGCGGCGGCTCGGCGTCCGGCCAGCCGGTGCCGGTCGGCTCGTGCTCCGCCGCGTACTGCTGGGTTCGCGGGCTCACCGTGGCACGGCCCCGGCTGAACGGCGACTGCTCGGGCGCGGCGGGCTGCGCCGGCGAGGTCGGCGCGTTCGGCACGCCGGCACTGCCCCGCGGCGGGGCCGGCGAGGTCGGCACACTGGCGCCGCCCTGCGGCGCGGCCGGCGCCTGAACCGTCGGCGGGTCGGCCCACGGGTCCTGCGGCGGCATGTCGAGCGTCCGCTCAGACCACTGCGGTTGCTCCGGCATGATTCCCCTCTCACGATCGCGATCGACGTGACCGCAGTTTCGAGAGTAGCGAGCCCGCAAATAGGTCGCCCCGACACACAGCAGTCCGTTACACACGAGCCATGAGCCATGGCATTCCCCTGCGGCCGGGCACGGCCGGCGATTTCGACGCGATCTACGAACTGCTCGCCCACGTCTTCCACGAGGACTCCGAGGGCTTCAGGGACGCCGAGAAGATCGTTCTGGAGACCGACCGTTCGCTGATCTGCGACGACGAGGGCATCGTCGCCGGACACGCGACGGCGTACACCCGGGATCTGACCGTGCCGGGCGGGGTGGTGCCGGCCGCGCACATCTCCGGTGTCGGCGTCCGGGCCACCCATCGGCGACGGGGCCTGCTGACCTCGATGATGCGCCGTCAGCTCACCGAGATCCACGAGGCCGGGCGGGAGCCGGTCGCGGTGCTCTGGGCCAGCGAGACCACGATCTACCCCCGCTTCGGGTACGGTCCGGCCGCCGCCCGCCTCAAGCTCTTCATCGCCAACCGTGAGGTACGCCTCCCCGCGCCGCCCGCCACCCCGCCCCGGCTCCGGATGGGCGACCCGGCCGGGCTGATCCCCGAGATGAGCCGGATCTACGACGAGGTCCGGACCACCCGGGTCGGCTGGTCGGACCGGGCCGAGCACTGGTGGCGGTACCTCGTGTACGACCCGAAGGACCTGCGCGACGGCGCCACCCGGTTGAACGCCGTGATCCACGACTCCCCCGACGGCCCGTCCGGGTACGCCCTCTGGCGGGTCAAGGACGACTGGAACCACCACGGCCCGAACGCCGACGTGCTGGTCCGCGAGGTGGTGGCCACGGATCCGGCGGCCTATCGCGAGCTGTGGCGCTTCCTGCTCAGCATCGACCTGACCCGGAAGGTGACGTTCCGGAACGCCGCGCTCGACGAACCGCTGCAGTACCTGGTGGACGAGCCACGCCGGCTCGGCGCCGTGCTGGCCGACTCGCTCTACCTCCGGCTGGTCGACCTGCCCGCCGCACTGGCCGCCCGCCGGTACGCGGCCCCGGTCGACGTGGTGCTGGAGGTGACCGACCCGCTGATCGACGCGAACACCGGGCGCTGGCGGCTCACCGGCGGCCCGGACGGCGCGACCTGCTCCCGGACCACTGACCCGGCCGACCTGGAGTGCTCGGTGACCGATCTCGGCGCGGCCTACCTCGGCGGGACCTCGCTGGCGACGCTCGCCGCGGCCGGGCGGGTCCGCCTGCTGACCGCGAACGATCCGTCCCTGGCCTTCGGCTGGCACCGCCCGCCGAGCGCCACCGAGACCTTCTGAGGAGAGCCGCACCGGGTACCGTCGGCGTCATGGGTGAGCCCGAACGCCGACGCCGTCGCGTACGTCCCCCCTCGGGGACCACCACCGACCCGGCCCCCGCACCGGTGCCGGGCCCGCCGCCCGTCCCGGTCCCAGCGCCGCCACCCAGTGCGGCCGCCCCTGTCCCGGCACCACCGCCTGGTACGGCCGCCCCTGTCCCGGCACCACCGCCCGGTGCGGCCGTTCCGGTCCCGGCGCCGCCACCCGCATCTCCGGTCCCGATGCCACCGGCATCTCCGGTCCCGACGCCACCGGCATCTCCGGTTCCGACGCCACCGGCGGCTCCGGTCCCGACGCCGCCCGTGGCGAAGCAGCCGGCTTCGGGACAGCCCACGGTCAACCGGCGTCCCACGGTGGGCGGCCGTCCCACGTCCGGCGCCGGGGCGGGCGCCGAGGAGCAGGGTGAGCGCGGCCTGCGTGGCCTGGTCGGCTCGGGCTCGTCCCAGGTCAGTATCGGCGCGGCGCTGCGGGCCCGGGACTCCTCCCGCCCGACCGACCAGGATTTCGCCGAGGCCGACCGGGACCTGGTGATCGTCCGCCGCAACTGGCTCCCCCGCGAGGACCTGCCCCGCCGCTGACCCAGGGGGGGGTGATCCGTCGTCCGCGGTGCGGAGACACCCCTGGGCAGCGGCTGCGGTCAGGCGGCGGGAGCGGACTCCGGCAGCTCCGGGAGCTCGCGGGTCTTCTCGTAGTCGGCCAGCTGGGAGATCCGCCGGGCGTGCCGGGCGTCGCCGGAGAACGGCGTGGCGATGAAGGCCTCGACGAACGCGGTGGCCTCGTCCAGGGTGTGCTGGCGAGCGCCGATCGCGATCACGTTGCTGTCGTTGTGCTGGCGGCCGAGCTGGGCGATCTCGGTCTTCCAGACGAGCGCCGACCGGACGCCCGGCACCTTGTTGGCGGCGATCTGCTCGCCGTTGCCGGAGCCGCCGATCACCACGCCGAGCGAGCCCGGGTCGGCCACCACCCTGGCACCGGTGTGGAAGCAGAACGCCGGGTAGTCGTCCTCGGGGTCGTACGCGTGCGGTCCGACGTCCACCACGTCGTGTCCCTGCTTGATCAGGTGATTCACGAGGTGCTGCTTCAGCTCGAAGCCGGCGTGGTCGGAACCCAGGTAGAGACGCATGTGGGAAGTCTTTCAGAAGGTGAGGGCCGCGCGCAGGGCGGATGCCACCTGATCCGCGGCGGCCCGGGCGGCGTCGATGGTGGCGATCTTGCGGGCGAATCCGTGGTTCATCCCCATGTAGCGGGTGTGCACCACCGGCACGCCGGCGGCGAGCAGCGCGTCCGCGTAGTCCGCGCCCTCGTCGCGCAGGACGTCGTACTCACCCGTCAGGATGAGGGTGGACGGCATCCCGGCGAGGTCGGCCACCGCGAGCGGGGCGACGTCCGGGCTGAGCCGCTGCGCCGGAACCGGCACGTACGTCTCCCAGGCGAGCTTCATCGAGGCCCGGTCCAGGCCGTACCCGCCGAGCTCGTCGTACGACTCGGCCGAGGTGAGCGGGTCGATCACCGGGTAGATGAGCACCTGGAAGTCGAGCGGTGTCCCGGCGTCACGCTGGCGCCGGGCGGTGACCGTGGCGATCTGGCCGCCCGCGCTGTCCCCGCCGATGGCGAGCCGGGCGACGTCCACGCCCAGCTCGTCGCCGCCGGTCTTGCGCAGGTAGGCCAGGACCGTCTCGACGTCGTCGAGCGCGGCCGGGTGCGGGTGCTCCGGCGCGAGGCGGTAGCCGACCGAGAGCACGGCACAGCCGGAACGGTCGGCGACCCGGCGGCAGAACCGGTCCACGGTCTCGATACTGCCGTAACACCAGCCGCCGCCGTGCAGATAGACCAGGACCGGGGCGCCGGCCCGGGTCGCGTAGAGCCGGCACGGCACCCCGTCGGCGTCCAGGTCGGCGACGACCGGCAACGGCAGCGCCGGGCCGGTCTCCGCCTCGTTGGACGCCTCCATCGCGGCCCGGACGGCGAGCAGCCGTTCGTAGGGGGAGGCCGCGATCTCCTCGGATGTGGGGCGGCGGCGCAGGGACGCCGCCGCGGTCACCTGGGGGTGGATCATGCGGGGGTCAGCCGAGCTGGTCGGAAACGAGGCCGGGCTGCTCGGCGTCGAGGCCGAGCTGGGCGAGGACGAGACCGCCCCGGGCCTTCGGCGTGAACCAGGTGCTCTTGCGTGGGAGCTTCTGCCGGGCCAGGTTGACCTCGACGAAGTCCTCCACGGTCACCGGGGCGATCAGCAGGGCCAGCTCGGCGCGGCCGGCGTCGACCTCGCCGCGCAGCCACTCGACCGGGTAGTCGCCGCCGATGTACGAGATCCGCTTGTCGCCCGGGTCGAGGCCGAGGACGTCACGGAGCAGCACCCGCTCGACGAGAGCGTGGTCGAGGTTCTCCACCGGGGAGCCGGACGGATCGGTGGGCAGGCCGACCGCCCAGGACCGCCCGTACGCGTAAAGCTCGATCGTGCCCTTGCCGGGCAGCGCGGCGACCCGCGGCAGTTCGGTGACCGTCGCACCGGCCGCGCGCAGACCGTCGATGAGCTCGCCGGCCGCGACCGGAAGCTCACTGACCAGGCGGTTGTAGGGCTGGATGAAGACCGACGCGGGGGTGGTGACGCAGGCCAGGAAGCGGGTGAGGCCACCGGTCTGCGCGGCCAGGCTGCGGTGGTTGCCGTCGGCGACCACCAGCTCGCCGCCGCCGGCCAGCGCGGTCAGCCGGTCCTGCAGCTCGCCGGGGCCGATCTCCCAGATGGCGTGGGTGCGGCCGGTCTGATCGGTGTCGGTCGCGGCGGGCTCCCCCGCCGCGGCGCAGGCGTCCGCGAGGGCCGCATGCAGCTCCTCGCCCTTGCCGGTCTGCAGCAGGAGTACGGGCGAGAGCAGCGTCTGCAGGGAGTCGGCGAGGGCCACCCGCTCGCGGACCTTCGAGATGAAGACGTCCTCGTTGCGGATGACCAGGCCCGGCTCGTCGGCGCTGGTGGAGATCTCGGCGGTCTCCACCATGCTCCACAGGCCGTAGGCCGGCGCCTCGTCCTTGGCGGTGATCCGGTAGAGCACCACGACGTGCTCGGCCTGCCGGTAGTGGCCCTCGGCCTTGTCGCGCGCCAACCGGACGACGGCGTCCGGCAGGGCTTCCGCGAAGGTCTTGCCGAGGGACTCGGGCGCGAGATGCGGCATCTCGACGGAGAGCGCGCTGTGCGGGTTGTCCGTGATGATGTCGGTGATTTCGGCGTCGTCGGCGAACTCGTCGTAGTTCTGGGCTCCGGTACCGCCAGTGGTGATCCAGGCCCGGCTGATCGGGTGCACGACCGTCATGAGGGGCAACTTACCCAACCCGGAGGCGATCACCGCCCACCGGCGTGGTCATCGTGACCTGCTCAACTGCCCGCGACGCCGCGGGTTAACCCGCCGTTCGACCGGCCATGCGGTAACGGTCACCGGAGGAGCCACGAATCCGGCCAGCTCGGGGGACAAATCCTCCCAGACGCCGCGCTGCACCCCGATGGTGGCACCGGCGACCGAGTCACTCTGTGGCATGAAGTTCCGCCTTCGCGTTGGATGAGGTGTTGGTCACCCCATCCAACGACCGCTTCCAGCGCGAGATTCGCACTTTTCGACGCTCGCCACCCAACCGCAACCCACGTCGCACTCCGCCGTCGGTGACGAGGGCGCCGAAAACGGCGAGCGAAGCGGGGCCGTTTCGGCGCCCTCGTCACCGGCTCAGAGGCGGAGTGCCCGCCGAGCGGAGCGCGGCCATCGGGCACAGCAACTCATTCGAAGGTGGGTCCCACAGTTCGGGAACGCTTGATCTCGTAGAAACCGGGAGTTCCGGCCACGAGGAGGACGCCGTCCCAGAGCTTTCCGGCGGCCTCCCCCTTCGGGGCCGGGGTGACCACCGGGCCGAAGAAGGCGATCGTCTCGTCCGGGTTCGGGCCCGGTGCGTGGATCACCGGGGTGCCGACGTCGGTGCCGACCGGCTTCATCCCGGCGTTGTGGCTGGCGCGCAGGGCCTCGTCCCGTTCGTCGGTCAGCGCCGCGGCGGCCAGCTCCGGGTCGAGCCCGACCTCGGTCAGGGCCTCCCGGAACAGCTTCTCGTCGAGCTCGTACTTCTGCAGGTGGATTCGGGTGCCGAGGGCGGTGTAGAGATCGCGGAGCACCTCCGGGCCGGCCGTCTCGGCGGCGGCGATGCAGACCCGGACCGGGCCCCAGCCCCGGTCCATCATCGCCCGGTAGTCCGCGGGGAGGTCGCGGCCCTCGTTCAGCACGGAGAGGCTCATCACGTTGAACCGGACGTCGAGCGGGCGGACCTTCTCGACCTCCAGGAGCCAGCGGGAGGTGATCCAGGCCCACGGGCAGAGCGGGTCGAACCACATGTCGACAGCGGCACGTTCATTCATGGATCGATCCTCTCTCCGCCGTACGGAAAATGGTCGTCCTACCTCGAACCCGGTGCGGGTGAGGTGAGACACCGCCCCGCCGCATAGGCTGCGAGGAAAAGCAGTCAGCTCGAAGGAGAGTGCACGTGGCCGGTGTTCACAACCTGACCCAGGTCGAGGCTGCGGAGCGGAGTCGATTGCTCGAGGTGATCGGGTACGACATCACCCTCGATCTGACCGACGGAAACGGCGACCCCGGGTCCGAGACCTTCCGCTCCACCACGGCGATCACCTTCCGGTGTGCCGAACCGGGAGCCGACACGTTCGTCGAGGCCGCGGCGGTGAAGATCCACTCCGCGACCCTGAACGGCACGCCGGTCGACCTGAGCACGTGGTCGCCGGAGAACGGCCTGGCGCTGTCCGGGCTCGCGGCGGAGAACACGCTGGTGGTCGAGGGCGACTTCGGCTACTCGGCGAGCGGCCAGGGTCTGCAGCGCAGCCTGGACCCCGTCGACCAGGAGATCTACCTCTACAGCCAGTTCGAGACCGCGGACGCCCAGCGGGTGTACGCGGCGTTCGACCAGCCCGACCTGAAGAGCGCCTACACCTGGCACGTGACCGTGCCGGGCCACTGGAAGGCGATCTCCAACTCGCCGGTCGAGCGCGAGGAAGCGGCCGCCGGCGGCGCCCGCACGGTGCACTTCGCCACCTCGGCGAAGATGAGCACCTACATCACCGCGATCTGCGCCGGGCCGTACCACGAGGTCAGGTACGCCCACGACGGCATCGACCTGGGATACTTCTGCCGCGCTTCCATGGCTCAGTACATGGACGCGGAGGATCTCAACCTGATCACCAAGCAGGGCTTCGACTTCTTCCACGAGCAGTTCGGGGTGCGTTACCCGCTGCCGAAGTACGACCAGCTCTGGGTGCCGGACTTCAACGCCGGCGCGATGGAGAACTTCGGCTGCGTCACGCACGCCGAGGCGCACTACATCTTCCGCTCGCAGGTCACCGACTTCGAGTACGAGCAGCGCGCCAACACGATCCTGCACGAACTCGCCCACATGTGGTTCGGCGACCTCGTCACCATGCGCTGGTGGAACGACCTGTGGCTGAACGAGTCGTTCGCCGAGTGGGCCAGCCACTGGTGCAACACGCACGCCACCCGGTTCACCGACGCCTGGTCGACGTTCCTCTCGATCCGCAAGGCGTGGGGCTACCGCCAGGACCAGCTCTCCTCGACCCACCCGGTCTACTGCGAGATGCCGGACCTGGAGGCGGTCGAGGTCAACTTCGACGGGATCACGTACGCCAAGGGCGCCAGCGTGATCAAGCAGCTGGTGGCGTACGTCGGCCTGGACCCGTTCCTGACCGGCCTCCGGGAGTACTTCGCCAAGCACGCCTGGAGCAACGCCACCTTCGACGACCTGCTCACCGAGCTGGAGGCCGCGTCCGGCCGCGAGCTGCGCAAGTTCGCCGCCCAGTGGCTGGAGACCGCGCAGGTCAACACGCTGCGCCCGATCGTCGAGGTGGACGCGGAGGGTCGCTACACCAGCGTGGTCGTGCAGCAGGAGGCACCGGCGGAGTACCCGACGCTGCGTACCCACCGGATCGGCGTCGGCCTCTACGACCTGGACGGCGACCGGCTGGTGCGCCGCGAGCTGGTCGAGGTCGACGTGGCCGGCGAGCGGACCGCGATCACCCAGCTGGCCGGGGTGAAGGCCCCGGACATCCTGCTGCTCAACGACGAGGACCTGACGTACACCAAGCTCCGCCTGGACGAGCGGTCGATGGCCACCCTGGTCGGGCACATCGCGGGTTTCGACTCGGCGCTGCCGCGGGCGCTCTGCTGGGCGGCCGCCTGGGACATGCTGCGCGACGCGGAGCTGGCGGCCCGGGACTACGTGGCGCTGGTCGTCTCCGGCCTGCCCGCCGAGAACGACATCAACCTGACCACGGCCACCCTGCGGCAGGCGGCGAACGCGCTGGTCAGTTTCGCCGACCCGGCGTGGGCGCCGACCGGCTGGGCTCAGCTGGCCGGGCTGGCCGAGTCGCAGCTGGCGGCGGCCGAGCCGGGCAGCGGCTGGCAGCTGACCTGGGCGCGGGCGTTCATCACCGCGGCGCGGACGCCGGAGCAGGCGGCCGTGCTGCGCGGCTGGCTGACCGGCGAGGCGGCTCCCGCGGGCCTGGTCGTCGACACCGAGCTGCGCTGGTCGCTGCTGCAGGCGCTGGCCGCGCTGGGCACGGCGGCCGAGCAGGAGATCGACGACGAGCTGGCCGGTGACCGGACGGCGAGCGGCGAGCGGGAGGCGGCGATCGCCCGCGCGCTGCTGCCGACCGCGGAGAACAAGGCCCGTGTCTGGGCCGAGCTCACCGGTCCGCAGGCCCTGCCGAACTGGCTCAACCGGTCGCTGCTGCAGGGCTTCCAGAGCACCCGCCAGATCGCCCTGACGGCGCCGTACGCGGAGAGGTTCTTCGAGGTCGTCGCGGACGTCTGGGCCCGCTCGGACAGCGAGCCGGCGCAGGAGTTCGCCACCCTGGCGTACCCGGCCTTCCAGATCAGCGAGGAGACGGTCGCGCTGACCGACGCCTGGCTGGCGAAGGAGGGTCACCCGGCGTCGCTGCGCCGCCTGGTCGCCGAGGGCCGTGACGGCGTCCTGCGTGCCCTGAAGGCCCGCGCCAAGGACGCCTCCGCCGCCTGATCGAACGGTGGAGGGCCCCGCCGCACGAGACCGTGCGGCGGGGCCTTTGCATATGGATGAACTTCCTTGTGATTTCCCGCGTGTTACGACTCTGTGTTAGTAGGCTGGCACTCCATGTAGGCGGAGGTGGCCCGTGACAACCCTGTCGTCAGCGCGCTGGAGTGCCCCGGACGGCCGGTGGACCGAGCCCGACCTGCGCCTCTTCCCGCAGGACGGGCACCGGTACGAGATCGTCGACGGCTGCCTGCACGTCACCCCGCCGCCGCTGACCGCCGAGCACGACGCCCTGGTCGACGCGGTGGTGGCCGTACTGCGCGCGGAGGCCCCGCCGGACTGGTGGGTCTGCGACCGGCTCGGCGTCGAGCTGGACGCCAGCAGCCTGGTGCCGGACGTGACCGTGCTGCGGCCGCGCTCCTCCGGGGCGATCTGGGCCGATCCGGCGGACGTCGCGCTCGTCGTCGAGGTGGAGTCCGGGGAGACCCGGCGGTACGACCGCCTGCTGAAGCCGGACGTCTACGCCGCGGCCGGCATACCCGGGTACTGGCGGGTGGAGCCCGGTCCGGCCCTGCGGGTGTACACGCTGGACGGGGACCGGTACCGCCTGGAGCGCAGCGTGGAGAGCGCCGAGCACGTCAAGCTCGACGCTCCGTATCCGATGCGGGTGACGCCGGGAGCGTGGGGCTAGCCGCGGCCGGCGTGCGAGGCCAGCTGGTCGATGCCGATCAGCAGCCCGCTCAGCAGGTCGCCGCCGGCGAACGCGGCGGCCATCGAGAAGCCGGCCAGCTTGGCGTCCCGGTCCGAGATCCGCTTGCGGGCCTCCTCGCCCGTGATGATCTCGAGCTTGCGCTGGTTCGGCGAGACCGCGAACAGGACCGCGCGCTGCGGGTTCTTGATCTGGCCGTGCAGCTTCTCGGCGTGCTCGCGGATCGGTTCCTCGAGCTCACCGAGGTAGATGCTGAAGGTCAGGCCGGTCGCCTGGTCGGCGATCCGGAGCGCCTCGTCGAGACGCAGCAGCTGCCGGGTCGTGAAGGGACTCTCCCGGTCCACCGCGACCAGCTCACCACTTGTCACTTGCGCCTCCTGTCGGGCCGGGCCGGACCGGAGCGCCGGAACTGTCCTCGATGATCAGTCCGTGCTCGAGCGCCGGGGCCGGAGCCGTCACCCGTCCCGGGGACGACACGAACCACTGCGCCGGGAACTCGTAGGGCCGGCCGGGACGGTACCGACGGTCCTGCTTGTCGCGGTTCGATCCCGCGAAGACCAGCGATGCCACCGTACCGATGACCGCGGCCGGAATGATCACATAGACCAGGATGGTTGTGATAACAGACAACTGAACGCCCCCAGGCGCCGGTGATCCTTCTTGATTCTGAACATCAATCACGGTAGCGGAGCGCGAGACGTACCGGACCGTCGGGTCTCGAACCGGGGTCTCACGCCGTCGGGATCTACGCGGAATGTGCGCCGGGGTGCGAAAATCACCCTCACGCGCCGTCCGCGTACTTTCCGCCCGCGAACGGCAAGGAGGGGGATTCCATGCGCCTTACCGTCCCCGCCGCAGGCGCGGCACTCGTCGCGGCGATGACCGCCGGAGCGCCGATCGTGCTCCACGCCACCGCCGCCCGCGCCGCCTCGGTCTTCGTCGAGCTCAATCCCGATACGGTCCCGGCCGGAGAGGACATCACGCTCCGCGCCTCCTGCGAGGACAATCTGAAGGCCGCCACGGTGAGCGCCGAACCGCTCGGCGACGTCGAGGTCTCGCCCGAGTTCGGCTTCCTCACCGCCACCGCGAGGGTCCCGGCCGGCACCGGGGCCGGCGACTACCCCGTGCTCCTCGAATGCCCGACGGGCCGCAAGGCGACCGCGACGCTGCACGTGGTGTCGAACGTGTCACCGAAACGCGGCCCGGCCACCGGCGGCGGTGGCACCGCACCGGAACGGATCGCCCCGCTGCTGATCGGCGGGGGCCTGCTGGCGATCGGGGCGGGCCTGGCGCTGGGCGTCGTGTCGATCCGCCGCCGGCGGCTGGGCTGAGGCGCCGGTGACCAGCGACGGGCGGACCACGCCGCCGGCCGGGAACCGGGTGCCGGACGCCGTACGCCGGAAACGCCCCGCCGAGGTGGTGGTCGCGGCGCCGCCACCCGGGGTGATCACCGGGCCGCTGCCCCCGACGCCGAGCGCGCCCGGGCAGTCCCTCTTCCGGGTGCCCCGGCAGCGCCCGGTGAAGGCGCCCCGGCCCGGGCGGGGCCGCCGCCGGGTGCCGATCGGCATGATCGCGCTCGCCCTGCTCTTCATCGGGCTCTTCGTCTGCGGGATGGGCCTGGGCGTGGCCACCAACTTCGACCTGGGCGGGCTGCTGCGCGGGCCGGACGAGCCGCCGCCCCGCGCGTTCCCGGTGCTGGAGCCGAGCCGCCCGCAGCGCCTCAGCATCCCGGATCTGCGGGTCGACGCCCCGATTCTCGAGGTGGGGCTGGCCGGCGACGGCTCGGTGGACGTGCCGCCGCTGAAGCGGCACAACGAGGCCGGCTGGTTCGACGGCGGGCCGACTCCGGGGCAGTTCGGGCCCGCGCTGATCGTCGGGCACGCGGACACGCGTACCGGGCCGTCGGTCTTCCACGACCTGGGGCGGCTCAAGCCGGGCGAGAGCATCGAGGTGGACCGGGCCGACGGCACGGTGGCGGTCTTCGAGGTCAACTCGGTCGAGCACTTCGACAAGGACCAGTTGCCCGTGCACCGGGTCTACGGCGACTACAGCCGTCCCTCGCTGCGGCTGATGACCTGCGGCGGGAAGTGGCTGGGGGGCAGGGAGGGGTACTCCGACAACATCGTGGTCTTCGCCTCCCTGGTCGACTCCCGGGAGGCGTGAGACGGCCCCCGGTGGTCACCGGGGGCCGGAAAAGCGTGAGGCCGGGGCGGCTTATGCCGCCTCGGCCTCGGGCGTGGGGGTGGAGGGCATGTCGAGCCAGTCCATCCAGCGGGGATCGGGCGTACGGTGCCCGAGGACCCGCCAGGCGACGCCTCGTGGCGCCGCGGGTATCTGATGGAGCCGCCAGCCGAGTTCGGCCGGGGTCTTGTCGCCCTTGCTGTGATTGCACTTGGCACACGCGGCGACGACGTTCTCCCAGGCGTGCAGCCCACCGCGGCTGCGCGGGAAGACGTGGTCGATGGTCTCGGCCGAGCCGCGGCAGTAGGCGCAGCGGCCGCCGTCCCGGGCGAAGATGGCCCGGCGGGAGAGACCGACGTGTGTGCGGTACGGCACTTTCACGTATCGCGTGAGACGGACCACAGAGGGGACCGCCAGGGTGTGGTGCGCGCTGTGCAGCAGACCGTCACCGTCCGAGACGCACTCGGCCTTGCTGGTGAGCAGGAGGATGGTCGCCCGACGCACCGATACGACGCACAGCGGCTCGTAGGTAGCGTTCAGCACTAACGCGGAAGAGCCCACTGTGGGTCGTATGTCAGGCATCGCGATCACCCTTCCGGTGCAGTTGCTGTTCGAACTCCCGTAGCTCAGCCGTGTGTGATTCGGGCCTCGCTGACGAAGCCTGTTGCGCCAATAGTCCCTGATGGATGACCAAATTGCGAGCACAATCTGTGGCCGCGCGGTAAACGTCTGAGGTCGTCCGCTCAGCCGGACCCGGTACTTTGACTCCTCGTGCTCCTCTCCGATCCCTCCTCCTCCCCCAGCGCCTCGCTGCCCGATCTCCTCGACAGCACCGAGGTCGCCAAGGCCGTCACCGACGCCTGCGGCAACGACGCACTGTGCAAGCAGGTCTTCGTCTGGACCGGCAACCAGTGGCTCGCCAACAGCAGCTATGTGATCGTCATCAAGCCGCTCCGGGTGATAGCGATCATCCTGATCGCGATCCTGGTCCGCTGGCTACTGCACCGGGCGATCTCCCGGCTGGCCGCGAGCACCTCGCGGGCCGCGATGCCGGCACTGCTGCGGCCGCTGAAGGAGAAGGCGACGACGGCCGAGGAGGGCCAGTTCATCCCGGAGCGGCGCCGTCAGCGCGCCGAGGCGATCGGGTCGGTGCTGCGCAACTTCGTGAGCGCGCTGGTCTTCACGATGGCCGCGCTGCTGCTGCTCAGCGAGTTCGGCTTCGACCTGGCCCCACTGCTCGCCAGCGCCGGGATCGTCGGCGTGGCGATCGGTTTCGGCGCGCAGAGCCTGGTCAAGGACCTGATCGCGGGCCTGTTCATGCTGCTGGAGGACCAGTACGGCGTCGGCGACACGGTCGACCTGGGCGAGGCCACCGGCGTGGTGGAGAGCGTCGGCCTGCGGATCACCACGGTCCGCGACTCCCGGGGCGTGCTCTGGTACATCCGGAACGGCGAGATCGTCCGGGTCGGCAACAAGAGCCAGGGCTGGGCCATGGTGGTGATCGACATCCCGATCGGGTTCGTCGCCTCGGAGGAGGCGGTGGCCGTGCTGCGCCGGGCCGCCGAGCTGGTCGCGACCTCGGCCGAACACGCGACCGAGTTCATCGAGCCGCCGGACGTGGTCGGCGTCGAGCAGTTGACCGTGGACGGCGCGGTGATCCGGACGATCGCCAAGACGAGCGCCGACAGTCAGGGTGTGGTCCAGCGCGAGCTGCGCCGGGCGCTGACCGAGGCGATGGACGTGTCGGGGCTCTCCGAGCGGATCGCCGCTTCCCGGCTCGGACCGCGCGCCGCGGTGCCCCCGCCCTGGTACACCGGCCCCGAAAATTCTTCGCCTTCGATGGATGAGCCGCGGCCCGACGGATCGATCTGACCTGCGCATACGTCAGAATCTTCGGTTCTGCCCTCGACCGAATGGCCGATTTTCTCCCCAACCGCCCTAGCATTGACTCGGACGATCGGGCAGAATCCGGAGAAGCTCGCAGAGCATCTGCACATGCAACGGCACGTACGCGTCCGACCACGACCGCCCGTGCCCGACCGTCGCCGGCCCTCGGTGATCGTCGACAGCGATGGAGGGCCTGGTGTCCGACGACCCCACAGGGCCGAAGAACCCGGACCGCGAAGTAACGGAAAGTGCTGAACAAGCCACGTTCCGCGACATCTTCGCTCTCCGGGAGTACAGGGCCGTCTTCGGCTCGCAACTGATCAGCTGGGTCGGCGACTACTTCTCCCGGGCCGCGGTGACCGTCCTGGTCTACCAGCAGACCGACTCGGTGCTCCTCTCCGCCGCCTCGTTCGCCACCGGCTACCTCGCGGCGATCGTGGCGGGCCCGCTGCTCTCCTCGGTCGCCGAGCGGTACCCGTACCGGCGGGTCATGATCGCCTCCGACCTGTTCCGGATGGTGATGATCGGCCTGCTGCTGATCCCGCACCTGCCGGCCCCGGCCGTCCTGGCGACGCTCCTGCTGGCCAGCTTCGGCGGGCCGCCCGCCCAGGCCGCCCGCTCGGCGCTGACCCCGATGATCGTCGGCCGTGAGCGTCTCTCCCTGGCGCTCGCCGCCTACCAGACCGCCGGGCAGGCCGCCCAGGTCGCCGGTTACCTGGTCGGCGCGACGGTCGCGGTGACCCTCGGCCCCCGGGCGGCGCTCGGCCTCGACGTGCTCTCCTTCGCGGCGTCGGCGCTGCTGGTCACCGTCGCGGTCGCGGACCGGCCGGCCGCGCTGGCGCCGGAGCGGCGTACCCACCTGCTGCGCGAGACCGGCGAGGGTTACCGGCTGATCTTCGGGGAGCCGGCGCTCCGCTCGATCGCGATCGTGGTCTTCACCGTGATCGTTTTCAGCATCGTGCCGGAGAGCCTCGCCGCCTCGTGGGCCGCGGAGGGGTCGGCCCACGGCAATCAGGGGCTCGACCAGGGCGCGATCATGGCGGCCTCCCCGCTCGGCTGGGTGATCGGCGGGCTGCTCTTCAGCCGCCTGGTGCCCGAGGCCCGGCGGGTCCGGCTGGTCCCGCCGCTCGCCGTGCTCACCCCGCTGTTGCTGGTCCCGGCGCTTCTCGGCCCGCCGATCCCGGTGGTCGTGCTGCTGGTCCTCGGCTGCGGCATGTGCGTGGGCGCGCTCTTCCCCACGCTGAACGCGACCTTCGTGCTGCTGGTGCCGCCGAGCCACCGGGCGCGGGCGTTCGGGGTGGTCTCCAGCGGCATCCAGGCCAGCCAGTTCCTCGCGGTGATCGTCACCGGCGGCCTCGCCGACCGTTTCCCGCTGCCCCGGGTGGTCGGCCTCTGGAGCCTCGGCGGCGCCCTGCTGATGCTGGCCGTGGCGCTGCGCTGGCCGCGGCCGGAGCGGTTCGCCCTGGTCCGGGAGGCCGCCACCGGGACAGCCACGCCGGGGACGAGCACGGCGACCGAGCCGGAGCCCTCAACGACGGTGGCGGAGGTCACACCCATGCCGCGCGTCACACCCGAGCGCTCCTGAGCACCCGCGAACCGGCTGGCAGGATGGAACGGTGAGCGCACCCACCACCTTCTTCGACGCCGTCGGCGGCGAGCCCACGTTCCGGCGGCTCGTCGACAAGTTCTACGAGGGCGTCGCCGAGGACCCGCTGCTCCGGCCGATGTACCCGGAGGAGGACCTCGGCCCGGCCGCCGACCGGCTCACGCTCTTCCTGATGCAGTACTGGGGCGGTCCCAGCACATATTCGGAGAGCCGCGGTCACCCCCGGCTGCGCATGCGGCACGCACCGTTCCGGGTCGACCCGGCATCCCGCGACGCCTGGCTGCACCACATGCGGGTGGCGGTCGACTCGCTGGAACTGGCCGAGCCCCTGCACACCGAGTTGTGGAGCTACCTGGAGCGCGCGGCGTACTTCATGGTGAACACGATGGATCCCGCGGAGCCGGCTACCTGACCGCGCCCTCCGCGCGGGTTGCTCGTTGATCGGGTGTCACTCACCGATCCCCGGGAGCCGTCCCATGCGCCGACTGCTGGCCGCAGCCACCGTACTGATAGCCGCAGTGGCCGGAGCGCCGCCCGCGGCCGCCGACCCCGCGCAGAACGGGATCGTCTCCGCCAATCCGGTGGACTGGACCCCGCACGTACTGGACGGCACGGTCTGGTCGCTGGCGGTGGTCGGCGACACCGTGATCGTCGGCGGCGCGTTCACCAAGGTCGCCGACGCGAGCCGCCGCCAGACGTACGCCCGGAAGAACATCTTCGCGTACGGTCTGCGGGACGGGGCGATCCGCTCGTTCGCCCCGGAGGTGGACGGCGCGGTCTACTCGCTGGCACCCGGCGACGACGACACCGTCTACGCCGGCGGCGCCTTCAAGACCGTCAACGGCGCCGGCTCCCGCGGCATCACCCGGCTCTGGCTGGGCAGCGGCAACCGGTACACCTCGTTCAAGGCGAGGATCAACTGGGGTGACGTCCGGTCACTCTCGCACCGGGGCGACGACCTCTACGCGGGCGGCACGTTCTCCGCGGTCAACGGCGTGGAGCGGGTCGGCCTGGTCCGGGTGGACGCCGAGAGCGGCACGGTGGACGAGGACTTCGACGCCCGGCTCTCCGGCCCGGGTCTCAAGCGGGTCCGGGTCGAGCACTTCGACATCTCCCCGGACGACAGCCGCCTGGTCGCCGTGGGGGCCTTCCTCCGCGCGGGCGACGAGGAGCGGACCCAGATCGCCCTCTTCGACGTCGGCGGCGCCTCGGCCGAGCTGACCGACTGGTACACCGACGCGTACGAGCCGCCGTGCATGAAGGGCTTCGACACCTATCTGCGGCAGGTCAAGTTCTCCCCGGACGGCGCGTACTTCGTGGTCGCCGCGACCGGACGGGCCTCGTCGGCACAGAAGCTCTGCGACTCGGCGGCCCGCTTCGAGGCGGGTGGCTCCGGCCGGCACAACCCGACCTGGGTGCAGCGCACCGGCGGCGACTCGCTCTACGCCGTCGCCGTCACCGGATCGGTGGTCTATCTCGGCGGGCACCAGCGCTGGTTCGACAATCCGTACGGCACCGACGGCAACGGCCCGGGCCCCGGCGCGGTCTCCCGTCCCGGCATCGGCGCGGTCAGCCCGACCACCGGACGTGCGCTCTCCTGGAACCCCACCCGGGCCCGCGGCGTCGGCGTCCGCGCCTTCCTGGTGGTCCCGAACGGCCTGATCGTCGGCTCCGACACCGACGAACTCGGCAAGGAGTACCACGGCCGCCTGGGCATGTTCCCGCTGTAGAGCGACAGCCAATTCAAGATCAAGAGATCGTTCTCGCACCTGGTCGCGGGGTGCAGACCGTCGCTCCCGCCGAGGGTCGGGCCGGGGCCCAGCATTCGCTGGCCCTGGCCCTCCACCTGCGTGAGTGGAGAAGACCCTTACAGCAGAGCACCCTCGTCGTGGAGCCAGTCCACGAAAGACGTCGCGACCGCGGCGCCACAGTCCAGCAGCTCGACCAGGAGCGTGTCGTGCGCGCCGGCCGCGAGCGGCACCTGCAGCTCGGCGTAGATCGGCAGCTGACCCCGCTCGGTGGGATCGCCGACGTACGCCTTGCAGAACCGCCGCGTGTGGTTCCACTCGTTGACCACCCGGTACGCCCGGTCGGCCCAGTCCGGTGGAACGGTCGCGTGCGGACGGGCCCGCATCACCAGGATCTCGTCGTCCGGCCCCTCGAGCGTGAACAGCACCGCGTGCCGCTCCCACATCGCGAGCAGGCTGCCGCCGCCGTCCGCGAGGAACCGGATGTCGAGCATGTCGAGCGCCTTGCCGATCCGCGTCAGCGTCACCGGTTCGATCACATCGGACGTTCCGGTCGTCCCCGACGGCTCGGACGGAGCGCCGACCCGGGCGGGCTCGCGTTGGGCCGGGACACCGACGCGAACGGCGTTCTGCACCGCCACCTCGCCACCGGTATCCGGCTCGTCACCCGCGGCCGAGCCCGGACGCCATGACCACCACGGCATCGTGTGCACCTCACTCCCCAACAGACCCACCACCGGACGTAGCAGTAGATCCGAGGGCCGACGGTACCCGGACAGGTCGTGAAGGTCATCCCCCCAACGGGAGGGCGGGACCGGAAGAACGATGCGACATCACCCTTTCGGGTGACTAACCATCGGCATAACGGTCAATTTGTGAACGCTCTGTCGCCACGCTACTCCATATGGTGCAGAAATTCCCACCCAGCTGCCGGCCACCCGGACCCGCGCCTCGACCGGTTCGGTGTCTCGCGGACCGAGGAAACCCATCCGGGCGACCGCCTGGACGAGTCGCTGGGAGACCTGCACCGGATCGCCGTCCTCCGGCGTGACGACCAGGGCGACGTGATCGAGGAGGGCGTCGCGGACCGCGCGCTGCCCGACCGCCCGGCCGGAGACCCCGCCCGCGCTGATCTCCCGGAGCGTCCCGGCGGCCGCCGCGGCGAGCCGGTCCAGCTCGGCGCCGGAGATCGACTCGACGGCCTGGCTCGCGGCCGGCGGCAGCGGCCAGCGCCACTGGGTGTCCCGGCGCTCCGGCAGCTCGTCCCCGCCGGCGGCGAGGATCGCGAGCAGCGCGGCGGCGGAGACCGTGGCGTCCCCCGGGCCCGGGCCGGCCACCTCGCGGGTGACCAGCACGTCCCAGGGGAGTCGCGCCCAGAGCGCGGTCCGCCCACCGGACGACCGCAACCGCACCGGCGCGGCCGGATCCAGCCTGGTCAGCCGCGCCAGGAACGCGCCCGCATCGGGAACCCCGAGCAGGCCGTGCCCACTCATGACCGGTCTCCCACCGAGCGAGCCGGCTCCTCGCCGGACGCCGCGGCAGCACCCGCAACGGCGGCGCCCGATCCCGCAGCGGCCGACGTGTAGGGCTTCAGGAAGTCCCGCTCCGCCTCGGACAACCGGCGTGGATGCCCGTTGGCCAGGTTATACGGCACGCAGACCGACTTGGCCCGGCTCGCCAGCACACCGTCGTCGAAGAGCTCGTACGACACGGTGAACGCGGCCACCCGCAGCTCGGAGACCCACATCTCGATCCGGACCGGATCACCGAAGTCGACCGGCTTCACGTAGTCGATCTCGTGCCGGGCGATCACGATGCCCTCCTCGAAGGAGCCCAGCCCGTGCTCCCGCGCCCCGACGAAGAACATCGCCACCCGGGCCTCCTCGTAGAGCGTGAGGAAGCGCGCGTTGTTGACGTGCCCGTACGCGTCCATGTCGGACCAGCGCACGGGCACATCGATGACGAAACGATCAGTCACGGGTGAGCTTGCGGTAGGTGACCCGGTGCGGACGGGCCGCGTCGGCGCCGAGACGGTCGATCTTGTTCTTCTCGTACGCCTCGAAGTTGCCCTCGAACCAGAACCACTTGTCCGGCTCCTCGTCGGTGCCCTCCCACGCGAGCATGTGGGTGGCGACCCGGTCGAGGAACATCCGGTCGTGGGAGATGACCACGGCGCAGCCCGGGAACTCGAGCAGCGCGTTCTCCAGGCTGGAGAGCGTCTCGACGTCCAGGTCGTTGGTCGGCTCGTCGAGCAGGATCACGTTGCCGCCGATCTTCAGCGTCATCGCGAGGTTGAGCCGGTTGCGCTCACCACCGGAGAGCACCTTGGTCGGCTTCTGCTGGTCCGGGCCCTTGAAGCCGAAGGCCGCCACGTACGCCCGGGAGGGCATCTCGACCTTGCCGACCATCATGTGGTCGAGACCGTCGGAGACGACCTCCCACAGCGTCTTGGCCGGGTCCAGGCCCGCGCGGCTCTGGTCGACGTAGGACAGCTTGACCGTCTCGCCGATCCGGACCGAGCCCTCGTCCGGCTGCTCCAGCCCGACGATGGTCTTGAACAGCGTGGTCTTGCCGACGCCGTTCGGGCCGATGATGCCGACGATGCCGTTGCGCGGCAGCGAGAACGACAGGTTGTTGATCAGCGTCCGGCCCTCGAAGCCCTTGGTCAGGCCGTTGACCTCGATGACGGTGTTGCCCAGACGCGGGCCCGGCGGGATCTGGATCTCCTCGAAGTCCAGCTTCCGGGTCTTCTCCGCCTCGGCGGCCATCTCCTCGTACCGGTCGAGGCGGGACTTGCTCTTGGTCTGGCGCGCCTTGGCGTTCGAGCGCACCCACTCGAGCTCCTCGGTGAGGCGCTTCTTCATCTTCGCGTCCTTGCGGCCCTCGACCGCCAGACGCGCCGCCTTCTTCTCCAGGTACGTCGAGTAGTTGCCCTCGTAGCCGATCGCCCGGCCGCGGTCCAGCTCCAGGATCCAGCCGGCCACGTTGTCCAGGAAGTACCGGTCGTGGGTGATCGCCAGGACGGTGCCCGCGTACTTCGCCAGGTGCTGCTCCAGCCAGCTCACGCTCTCCGCGTCGAGGTGGTTGGTGGGCTCGTCGAGCAGCAGCAGGTCGGGCGCCTCGAGCAGCAGCTTGCAGAGCGCGACCCGGCGGCGCTCACCGCCGGAGAGCTGGGTGACGTCGGCGTCCGGCGGCGGGCAGCGCAGCGCGTCCATCGCCAGCTCGAGCTTGGAGTCGACGTCCCACGCGTCGAGGTGGTCGAGCTCCTCCTGGAGCTTGCCCATCTCCTCCATCAGCTCGTCGGAGTAGTCGGTGGCCATCAGCTCGGCGATCTGGTTGAACCGCTCGAGCTTGCCCTTGGTCTCCGCGACCGCCTCCTCGATGTTGCCGAGGACGGTCTTCTCGTCGTTGAGCGGGGGCTCCTGCGCGAGCATGCCGACGGTGTAGCCGGGCATCAGCCGGGCCTCGCCGTTGCTCGTCTTGTCGAGCCCCGCCATGATCTTGAGCAGGCTGGACTTACCGGCGCCGTTCGGGCCGACGACACCGATCTTGGCGCCTGGCAGGAAGCTCAGCGTCACATTGTCGAGCACGACCTTGTCGCCATGCGCCTTGCGCGCCTTTTCCAGGACGTAGATGTACTGGGCCACGGTGTGCCCTACCTCCGCGATCGTCGATTTTCGGTGCCGGAATCAAAGGACAATCTTTCCAGGTACCGCCGTGACGGCGAACGCCAACCCCGGGGTCAGTCGCCGACCACTTCCTGTTCCTGCTGCTCTCCATCCGGCCGAGAGATCAGCAGCCGCGCCCGGTCGACCTCGAAGACGACGTTGTCCCAGGAGACCACGCGGTAGCTGTCACCGCCCAGGTCCTGCACACCGTCCAGGAAGAGCGCGGTCTTCCCCTCCACCCATTCGGCGTCGGTGCCACCCTTGTTGGCGTGGTAGTAGAGCCGCCCGGCGGCGTCCCGGCAGATCCAGACCACGGTCTTGCGGTCGGTGGTGACCCGCAGGACCTGGTACAGCTCCCCGGTGGCGCCGTTGCGGGCGGCGACCTCCTGGGTCTGCTCGGGGCAGAGCGGCCCGGAGAGGGACGCGCTCGGGTAGACCACCGACGAGGTCGGCGAGGTGGCCGCCGCCCGATCGCGGCGCTCCCCTAGCAGATGACCGCCGATCATACCGATGATCGTGAGCAACACCGTGGCGATCACCACAGGGAAGAACAGCGGGCGCCGTTGCTGGGAATGATCATCGAGGGGTGTCACCGGCCCAGGATGGCACCCCGTGACCAGGCCGGACCAGAGTGGGTGAGACCGGGGAGGCTACGCACAGTAGGCTCGGTCTGGGAACAGAAACCACCCGGAGGTGTACTCAGCGTGGCCCAACGAAGTTCCTTCGTCGTCGTCGCCAACCGCCTGCCCGTGGACGAGGTGACCCTGCCGGACGGCGAACGGCAGTGGCGCCCCAGCCCGGGCGGCCTGGTCACGGCCCTGCATCCGGTGCTCACCGAGCATCGCGGAACCTGGATCGGCTGGGCCGGCGGGGATGGTCCCGCGCCCGACCCGTTCGATCTGGAAGGTATTCACATCCACGCGGTGCCGTTGAGCGCCGACGAGCTGGAGCGCTACTACGAGGGCCAGTCGAACGCCACGATCTGGCCGCTGTACCACGACGCCGTGGAGACTCCCGTCTACAAACGGCGCTGGCGCGACACGTACCGTGCCGTCAACCAGCGCTTCGCCGAAGCCGCCGCCGAGGTCGCCGACGAGGGCGCCACGGTCTGGGTGCAGGACTACCAGCTCCAACTGGTTCCCGCGATGCTGCGGGAACTCCGCCCCGACCTGCGGATCGGCTTCTTCCTGCACATCCCGTTCCCGCCGATCGAGCTCTTCATGCAGATGCCGTTCCGGGCCGAGATCCTGCGCGGCCTGCTCGGCGCCGACCTGGTCGGCTTCCAGCAGCGGCTGGCCGCACAGAACTTCGTGCGGCTCGCCCGGCACCTGCTCGGGCTCCGCTACGAGGGCCAGTCGATCCAGGTCGACGGCCGCAAGGTCAAGGCCGGCGCGTTCCCGATCAGCATCGACACGCTCGGCATGGAGCGGATGGCCGCCGACCCGGCGGTGCAGGCCCGCGCCAAGCAGATCCGCGCCGAGCTGGGCGATCCCGAGACGGTCATCCTCGGCGTCGACCGGCTCGACTACACCAAGGGCATCGAGCTGCGCCTCAAGGCGTTCCGCGAGCTGCTCGCCGACGGCAAGCTCAAGGTCGGCGACGCGGTGATGGTGCAGGTCGCCACGCCCAGCCGGGAGCGGGTGGAGCACTACCAGTCGCTCCGGGTCAAGGTCGAGCGCGAGGTCGGCCGGATCAACGGCGAGTTCGGCAAGGTCGGCGTGCCCGCCGTGCACTACCTCCACCAGTCCTACAACCGCCAGGAGCTCGCCGCGATGTACGCGGCGGCCGACGTCATGATGGTGACCCCGCTCCGCGACGGCATGAACCTGGTCGCCAAGGAGTACATCGCGTGCCGCGGCGACACCGGGGGCGCGCTGGTTCTCAGCGAGTTCGCCGGCGCCGCCACGGAGCTGCGCCAGGCGTTCCTCTGCAATCCGCACGACCCCGACGGGGTCAAGGAGGCGCTGCTGCGCGCGGTCGGTGCCGAGCCCGCCGAGCTCAAGCGCCGCATGCGGGTGATGCAGCGCCACCTGCGGACCCACGACGTCGCTCGCTGGGCCCGCAGCTTCCTCGACGAGCTGGGTGTCGGGGAGAGCTCTATCTGATTGCTCCGCGGCGATTTGCCTGGTAACCGCTGAGGAGGAGGTCGGTTTTCCGCCAAACGCAAACCCCGCGGGCGTCGAAGAACCGGGCTCCTCCTCACCGGCGGCAAATCGCGTTCTCCACCCGGCCGAGATCAGCCGGCCGTCGTCCTGATGCCGTCGGCGACCGCGACGACGTCGCCGATCACCACCACCGCGGGTGGGCGGATGCCCGCGTCGGCGACGGCGGCCGCGACCTCGCCGAGCGTGCTGCGCAGCGAGCGCTGGTGTGCGGTGGAGCCCTCCTGGATCACCGCGACCGGGGTCTCCGGCGCGCGGCCCTCGGCGATCAGTCGCTCCGCGATCCGCGGCAGGTTCTTCAGGCCCATCAGCACCACCAGGGTGCCGCGGAGCCGGGCCAGCGACGGCCAGTCCACCAGCGAGTCCGCGTGGTCCGGCGGGATGTGCCCGGAGACCACGGTGAACTCGTGCGCCACCCCGCGGTGGGTGACCGGGATGCCGGCCAGCGCGGGCGCCGCGATCGAGCTGGTCACCCCGGGCACCACCAGCACCGGGACACCGGCCGCGGCACAGGCCAGGGCCTCCTCGCCGCCCCGGCCGAAGACGAAGTTGTCGCCACCCTTGAGCCGGACCACGAACCTCCCCTGGGTGGCCCGGTCCACCAGGATCCGGTTGATCTCCTCCTGGGCGGCCGACGGCCCGTACGGGATCTTGGCGGCGTCGATCAGCTCGACCTCGGGGCGCAGCTCGCCCAGGAGCATGCCGGGTACCAGCCGGTCGGCGACCACCACGTCGGCGGCAGCGAGCAGGCGGCGGCCCTTGACCGTGATCAGCTCCGGGTCGCCGGGGCCCGCGCCGACCAGCGCGACGCCCTTGAACTCCGGGGAGGCCGGCGGGGCGGCCTCCAGCGCATGCGCGACCAGGTCACGGACGGCCATCGCGCGACGGCGATCGCCACCGTCGGTCACCGCGACGGTCACCTGGCCATGGCGGGTGACGGCCGGGGTCCACGCGGTGGCGGCGTCCCGGTCGTCCGCGCGTACGCAGAAGACCCGGGCCTGCTCGGCGGCGAGGGTGACCTGCGCGGCGGCCTCCGGATCGTCGATCGCGACGTGCACCAGCCAGGCGCCCTCGACGTCGCCCGGCTCGAAGCGGCGCGGCGTCCAGGTCGCCCGGCTCGCGTCCACGTGCGCCCGCAGGGCCGGGGTCAGCTCCGGCGCGACGATCTCGACCAGCGCGCCCGCCGCGATCAGCGCGGGCACCCGGCGGGTCGCCACCGTGCCACCGCCGACCACCAGCACGCGGCGGCCCTCCAGGCGCAGGGCCAGGGGATACAGGCTCATTTCTCCGACACTCCCGCGCTCGTCTCCCGGGCTTCCACGCTCATTTCTCCGACACTCCCGCCGCGTCGAACGTCGTGACCTCGTGCAGCACGCGCACCGCGGCCGCCGCGATCGGCAGGGCCAGCACCGCACCGCTGCCCTCGCCCAGCCGCATGCCCAGGTCGAGAAGCGGCGTAAGGCCCAGGTGGGCGAGCGCGACCGCGGCGCCCGGCTCGGCCGAGCGGTGCCCGGCGACCATCGCGGAGACCGCGTCCGGGGCGAACGCGGCGGCGGCGAGCGCGGCCGAGACGGCGATCACCCCGTCCACGATCACCGGCACCCGGTGCGCGGCCGCGCCCAGGATGAACCCGGTCAGCGCGGCGTGCTCCAGGCCGCCGACCGCGGCGAGCACGCCGAGCGGATCGGCCGGGTCCGGGGTGTGCCGGGCCAGCGCCGCGGCGATCACGTCGGTCTTGCGGGCGAGCGTCGCGTCGTCGATGCCGGTGCCGCGCCCGGTCACGGCGTCCGGGGCGGCGCCGGTGAAGACCGCGGTCAGCGCCGCCGCCGGGGTCGTGTTAGCGATCCCCATGTCGCCGGTGAGCAGGCACTTCGCGCCCGCCGCGACGAGCTGGGCGGCGACCGCGGCGCCGAGCTCGACCGCGGCGAGGGCCTCCTCGCGGGTCAGCGCCGGCTCCTGGGTCATGTCCCGGGTGCCGCGCCGGATGTTGGCGTCCAGCAGGTTCGGGCCGCCGTGCAGCGGGATCTTGACCCCGGCGTCGACCACCATCACGTCCGCGCCGGCCTGCCGGGCGAATGCGTTGACCACCGCGCCGCCGGCCACGAAGTTCGCGACCATCTGCGCGGTGACCTCCTGCGGCCACGGCGAGACGCCCTGGGCGTGCACACCGTGGTCACCGGCGAACACGACGACGGTGGCGGGCTCGGGCATCGGTGGCGGGCAGTCGCCGGCCAGCCCGGCCAGGCGTACCGAAAGCTCCTCCAGATGGCCCAGCGAACCGGCCGGCTTGGTCAGCCGCGCCTGCAGCTCGCGGGCGGCGGTCATCGCCTGCTCGTCGGCCGGGCGGATGGCCGCCAGGGTGGTCTCCAGGGTCACAGGCGCTCCTCGATCACGTCACGCAGAGTCTGTACGAATCGGTCCGTGGTGGCAGTGTCGCGCACCGCAATCCGGAGCCAGTCGGGGCCCAGCCCTGGGAAGGTATCGCCGCGGCGCACCGCGTAGCCACGTTTTCGCAGCTCAAGGCGGACCAGAGGGGCTTCGGGGAGGCGGATGGAGACGAACGCGGAGGCCGGATCGCCGGCAACCGTGATGCTTGGCACGTCGAGTAACCGATCCACCAGGTGGGCACGCTCGGCCGCGAGCGCCGCCGCGATCTCCCGCTCGGCGGCCACCGCCCGTGGCGAGGCGCACGCCCGCGCGGCGGCGAGCGCCGGGGTGGAGACCGCCCAGAGCGGCTGCGCGACGGCGAGCCGGCGCAGCAGGGCGGCCGGGCCGAGGGCGTACCCGATCCGCAGTCCGGCCAGCCCCCAGGTCTTGGTCAGGCTGCGGAGCACCACCAGGCCGGGCAGGTCACGGCGCCCGGCCAGCGACTCCGGCTCGTGCGGCACCCCCGGGCGGTACGTGGTGTCCGCGAACGCCTCGTCCACCACCAGCACCCGCCCCGGCCGGGCCAGCTTCGCCACGTCGGCCGCCGGGTGCAGCACCGACGTGGGATTGGTCGGGTTGCCCACGAGGACCAGGTCGGCGTCGTCCGGTACCAGCCCGGGATCGAGCCGGAAGCCGTCCTCCTCACGCAGCAGCACCCGGTCCACCCGGTGACCGGCATTGATCAGCGCAGCCTCGGGCTCGGTGAACTGGGGATGCACCACCACCGGACGGTGCGCCCCGCGCAGCGCCTGGGCCAGCAGCACGAAGGCCTGCGCGGCGCCCGCGGTGAGCAGCACCTCCTCCGGGTCCCGGCCGTGCCGGGCGGCGACCGCGGCGGTGGCTGCGGTCGCGTCCGGGTAGGCGGAGAGCCCCCCGAGCGACGCGGCGATCGGGGCGGCCAGCCACCCGGGCATGGCCTGGTGCCGCACGTTCACCGCGAGATCCACCAGACCCGCCCCCACCTCGGCGTCGCCGTGATGATCGAGGTCGAACGTCATGCGCCCAGCATGCCGCACGATCACCGGTGCCTCACTTCGGCTGTTTAGGGATAACATGAACCGTTTTGTCTTACCGTCATAGAGTGACCGACCGAAGCCCCACCGTAGCCGGAAGAATCGCCCTGCTGATCCGCGCCGGTCTCATCGCGGGACTGGTCATCGCCGGGCTCTCCTACCCGCTGGCCGCCCTCGGTGGGATGGGTGTCAAGGTCGGCACCGACGCGCTGCAGAAGATGCCCGAGCAGCTCGACGAGGTGCCCGCGGCGCAGACCACGTACGTCTACGCCAACGACGGCAAGACGCTGCTGACCATGTTCTACGAGGAGTACCGGCGGCAGGTACCGCTCGCCCGGATGTCGCCGTACATCACCCAGGCCATCGTGGCCAGCGAGGACACCCGGTTCTACGAGCACAACGGGGTGGACGCCAAGGGGGTGGCCCGCGCGTTCGTGGCGAACCAGAAGGCGGGCGGCGTCTCCCAGGGCGCGTCCACGCTGACCATGCAGTACGTCCGGATGGCGCTGCGGGACAGCGCGCGTACGCCGAAGGAGGCCCTGGAGGCGACCGAGCAGACCGCCACCCGCAAGTTGCGGGAGATGCGGCTCGCCATCGAGGTCGAACACCGGCTGACCAAGCAGCAGATCCTGGAGCGCTACCTGAACGCGGCGTACTTCGGCCACCGGGCGTACGGGATCTACGCGGCCAGCACGGTCTTCTTCTCCAAGCAGCCCAAGGACCTCGACCTGAACGAGGCGGCGCTGCTCGCCGGGCTGGTCAAGGCGCCCTCGGCGTACGACCCGGCGACGAGGAACCAGAACGCGGCGCTGCTGCGGCGCAACTACGTGATCGACCAGATGCTGAAGATGGGGTCGATCACCCCGAGCCAGGCCGCCGACGCCAAGAAGGCCAAGATCAAGCTGCACCTGAGCTCGCCGCGCAACGACTGCGTCTCGGTGCCCCGGGCCATCAACGATTTGGGCTTCTTCTGCGACTACTTCAAGAGTTGGTGGCGCGAGCAGCCGGCGTTCGGGGCGAACCCGCAGGAGCGCGAGGAGAACCTGCGCCGCGGCGGGTACCGCGTGGTCACCTCGATCAGCCCGAAGGTCCAGCGGATCGCGATGAAGCAGGTCCTCTCCCGGGAACGGCGGAGCAGCCCGTTCGCGCACGGCGAGGTGGTGATCCAGCCCGGGACCGGGCGGGTGGTCTCGATGGCGGTGAACCGGCGCTACTCGCTCGACCAGGAGCACAACGGCCGGCACAGCGACTGGTCCCAGCGCCGCGACGTCCGGGGCAACTACCCGAACACGGTCAACCCGCTGCTCGGCGGCGGCGACATGGCCGGCTACCAGGCCGGGTCGACCTTCAAGATCTTCACCATGCTCGCCGCGCTGGACGAGGGGATACCGCTCGGCACGTCGTTCTACGCCCCCGAGCGGTACGTATCGAAATACATCACCGCGCCCGGCCCGGCCACCTGCGGTGTCAACTGGTGCCCGAAGAACTCCAGCAAGTCGATGACCGGCACGCAGACCATGTGGAGCGGGTTCGGCAAGTCGGTGAACACGTACTTCGTGCAGCTGGAACAGAAGGTCGGCGCGGAGAAGGCGGTCGCCATGGCCGAGAAGCTGGGCCTGCGCTGGCGCACCGCCGTCGACCGGAAGCTCGCCAAGCCGTCGCACGCCTCCGGGTGGGGCGCGTTCACGCTCGGGGTCAGCGACGCCACCCCCGTGGAGATCGCCAACGTCTTCGCCACGGTCGCCGCGGAGGGCTCGTACTGCGAACCGCTCCCGGTCGTCTCGATCCGCAACCCGGACGGGAGCAACGCGACGTACCAGCACAAACTCGTCGCGTCCCCGCGCTGCCGCCGGGTCTTCAGCCCGAACGTCGCCCGCGCCGCCACCGACGCCGCCTCCTGCGTGACCGGTTACGGCGCCCACCGCGGCAGCTGCGGCGGCTGGGGAACCTCCGAGATGGTCTACGGCATCATGGGCCGCCCGGTCGCCGGCAAGAGCGGCACCACCGACAACAACAAGACGGCGTGGTTCAGCGGGTTCACGCCGCAGCTGGCGGCCTCCGCCTTCGTCGCCGACCCGGACAACCCCGAGCACCTGGTCGGCACGGGCCGCTCCCTGATGTCCAAGTACACCGTCGCCGAGACGCTACGGGACGCGCTGAAGGGCCAGCCCCGCCTGAAGTTCACACCACCGTCCGACAAGCTCGTCTGGTGACACCCGCCCCCGACAGCGACCCCTCAGGGCTGCACAGCGGGATCGGATTCACACGCCGGGCCGAGCGTCAGTTACGCGGGAAGGCCTCGGCGTGCGGGGTGATGTCGGCGGTGGGGCGGTTCTCCGGGGGCACGCTGTTCGGGTGCGGTATGCCCTGATGGGGGTCGTTCGGGTACGGGCCGGCGTGGATCGGCCCGCCCGGAACCTGACCACCGTTCGGATAGGCACCGTTCGGGTGCGCCCCGTTCGGGTGCGCCCCGTTCTGATGCGGGATGTTCATACCGGGCGGCAAACCCTGCGAACCGGGACCCAGCGGCCCACCCGGACCGGAGACACCGCCCGGAACGGACATCCCGCCAGGGCCGAGTGGCCCACCCGGACCGGAGACGCCGCCGGGACCCAGCGGGCCGCCGGGACCGGAGACGCCGCCCGGGCCGAAGGAACCCCCGGGGCCGGCCGATCCGGGGATGGGCTGGGCCAGCGGCATGGCCTGCGCGACCGGGGTGGGGTGGGCGGTCGGCATCGGGTGGGCGGTCGGCGCGGACTGCGCGACCGGCATCGGGTGAGCGGTCGGCATGGAGTGGACGGCCGGCTGGGGCATCGGCGCGAACTGCCCGCCCGACGCCGGCTGCGGGATCAGGATCGGCGAACCGGCCGGTTGCTGAGGCTGCGGCATCTGCTGCGGAATCAACAGCGGCTGAGGCTGATGCTGAGGAACCGGCAACGGCTGAGGAACCTGCTGAGGCTGCACCGGGGACATCGGCGCCGGCTGCGGGACGTGCTGCTCCGGCGAGGGCTGCGGGGCCGGGGGCAGGTGCTGGGCCGGGGGCATGTGCTGTGTGGGCGGCAGGTGCGAGGCGGGCGACATCGGCTGGGTCGGCGGAAGGTGCGGGGACGAGCCCGCCGGACCGGCCACGGCCGCCTGGACCAGGCGGTTGGCGATCTCCGGGGCGGCGGCCCAGTGCAGGCCCAGCTGGGAGGCGTGCACCTGGCGCCAGACGAAGCCCTCCGGGTTGCCGCCGGACCAGGTCCAGGCCGGGGAGGAACCGGCGCGGGGCGTGACGATCGTGCGGTGCTGCTTGTACCCGGTGATCCGGGCGCCGGCCGGGGCCAGCACCGAGGTGCCCGGCGCGGTGGCCTCGCGGTACCCGGCGACGGTCTGGTCGGCGGTGAGCGCCGTGGCGTCCAGCACCCCGCACATCGGGCGTCCGTCCAGCTCGTGGCCGAGCCAGGGCAGCGCGATGCCCTCGGCCACCACCGGCCAGCCCTCACGGGCGAACTGGGCGACGGCCGCGGAGAGGCGGCGGTTGGCGGAGAGCTCCTCGGCGTACCCCTCGGGAAGCCCGGACCCGACGATCAGCGCGCGCGTGCCGGCCGGCAGCGCCTCGTCCCGCAGCGGATCCACGACCACCACGTCGGCACCCGCCGCGGCCAGGAGCTCGGCGGTCTCGACGTACGTGAAGGGCGCACCCGGACCACCCGCGAGGGCGACCACCGGGCGCTGGAGCTGCTCGATCGGCTCGCCGGCGGCCTCGGCCGGCGACCAGAGCGGGCCGGGCAGCGGCTGGGCGGACGCGGCGAGCGCCATCAACCGGTCCAGGTCGAGCAGGCCGGCCACCGCCTCGCCCAGGCGCCGGACCGCGCGGCTGGCCTCGACGGTCCGGTGCGCGACCGGGACCGGGCCGTTCCCGCGGGCGGGCAGCACGTTCGGCAGGTCGCCGCGGCGCAGCGCGCCCAGCACCGGCATGCCGATGTCGTCGAGGGCGCTGCGCAGCATCTGCTCGTGCCGGGACGACGCCACCCGGTTCAGGATCACGCCGCCGAGGTGGACCATCTCGTCGAACATCCGGAAGCCGTGCACCAGCGCGGCGAGCGAGTGACCCATCGCGGCCACGTCCACCACCAGGGCGACCGGCGCGCGCAGCGCCGCGGCGACGGCGGCCGTGCCGTCCAGCTCGGGCTGGCCGGTGAGGCTGTCGAAGAGGCCCATGGCGCCCTCGATGACCGCGAGCTGGGAGCCGGCGGCGCCGTGGCCGAAGAGCGGCGCGATGCGCTGCGCGCCGACCAGGCGCGGATCCAGGTTCCGGCCGGGGCGCCCGGCGGCGAGGCCGAGGTACGCGGCGTCGGTGTGGTCCGGGCCGACCTTGAAGCCCGCGGCCGGAATGCCACGCGCCGTCATGGCGGCGAGCAGACCGACGGCGATCGCGGTCTTGCCGTGGCCCGACGACGGCGCGCTCACGACCAGGCGAGGCTGGGTGATCAATATCTCCCCCGAGTATTCCGCGGACGGCGGTCACGTGCTAATGAAGGCCGGATGTCGCACAGTACCCGGCTCTGACGGAGGCCGCCGCCTGGCCGGGTAGCCTCGGGGCGTGTACCGGTTCCTCCTGACACCCCGCTGGCTGGCCGCCGCCGCCCTCGCCGTGGTCGCTTCGGTGGTCATGGTGATGCTCGGCAACTGGCAGCTGCGCCGGTACCACGAACGCCATGAAATCAATACCCGGATCGACGCGGCGGACTCGGTGTCCGCTGTCAACTTGACGTCCGTCCTCGCCGCGCCGACCACGACCGGTACCGCGGGCGCCGCACCCGGCGAGTCCCTGGCCTGGACGAAGATCACCGTGACCGGGCAGTACGACACCGCCCACGAGATCCAGGCCCGGGGCCGGACGGTCGAGGGCGACGTCGGTTTCGAGATCCTCACCCCGCTGCGGCTCGCCGGCGGTGCGGCCGTCCTGATCGACCGCGGCTGGGTCCCGGCCCCCGAGGCGGGTGCGCTCGCCTCGCCCGTGGTCCCGGCCGCGCCGACCGGCGAGGTGACCGTGATCGGTCAGATCCACCTGTCGGAAAGCCGACCCGCGCCGGTCGAGGAGCGGGACGGCCGGTTGGACACCCGCCGGGTCAACCTGCCCCGGCTCGCGGGTGAGCTGCCCTTCCCGGTCTACGGGGCGTACGTGTTGCTGACCACGTCCACCCCGGCCGACGCCGCCGGGTTCACCCCGGTGCCGATCGAGCACGAGGACGCCTGGCAGAACGGCGGGTACTCGGTCCAGTGGTGGCTCTTCTCCGTCATGCCGTACGTCCTCCTCTTCTACCAGGCCCGTCGCGAGGCCGCGGAGAACACCGCGGCCGCCGAGCAGACGCCGGCGGGCCCGGATCCGCTGCCGGAGGAGCCCGCTCGCGCCCCCGCGCTCGACCGGGTCGCCGAGGCCGACCGGCGTAAGGCCGCGAAGAAGGCCGCGCGCTCGATGGACCGGGTCGAGGAGGCGGACCGCCGCAATGCCGCGCGCTCCATGGACCGGGTCGAGGAGGCCGACCGGAAGGCCGCGGCCGTCGCGGCGCGGAAGGCGAGCACCGACACGGACGGGAGCGCCGGTTAGATCACCCGTGGCGGAGCGCCGGATCGCGATGCGGGACCGGGACGATTAATCTCCCGGGCATGAATCTCCCGCCGGACGACCCCTGGGGCGCTCCCTCACCGGCACCCGCCGAGCCTGCCCACGCGCCAGAGCCCGGCCCGGTGATCGTGGAGATCGCCGAAATTCAGATCACCTCCTCTCTCGTACGCACACCGGTGGGTGACTTCCCGCTCGCCGGTTCACGCTGGCAGGTCAACGAGTTCTGGCTGAGTCAGCGGCGTACCCCGCTGTGGGCCAAGATCGTGGCCGGGGTCGGCGTCTGCTTCACCGCCGGGTTCAGCCTGCTACTCCTGCTCGTCAAGGAGACCGTCCCGCAGGGCACCGTGCAGGTCACCGTGACCAGCGGCACCATGCAGTACGTCGCCCGCGTCCCGGTCAAGCACGAGGAGGACATCGCCCAGATCAACCAGTCGGTCAACTACGTCCGCAGTCTGGCCGCTCTCTAGACCCTCAAGGCCCGGACCGCGTCGATGGTGTCGGCCTCGACGGCGGATTTGTCCTCGCGGTAGCGCAGCACCCGCGCGAACCGCAGCGCCACCCCGCCCGGATAGCGTGGCGACGTCTGCACCCCGTCGAAGGCGATCTCCACCACCTGCTCCGGCCGTACGCGTACCACCCAGCCGTCGTCCTCGACCGCCAGCTCCCGGAAGCGCTCGGTCTGCCAGCGCAGCAGCTCGTCGGTGAGCCCCTTGAACGTCTTCCCCAGCATCACGAACCCGCCGGACTCCGGATCGCGGGCACCCAGGTGCAGGTTGGAGAGCCACCCCTGGCGCCGCCCGTGCCCCCGCTCGACGGCGAGCACCACCAGGTCCAGCGTGTGCCGGGGCTTCACCTTGACCCACGCCGCACCCCGCCGCCCCACGTCGTACGCCGCACCGGGCGCCTTGACCACCACGCCTTCCTGACCGGCCGCGAGCGCCGCGGCGAAGGCGGCCGCCGCCTGTTCCCCGGTCTCCACCTCGGTCCGCCCGACCAGCAGCCCGTCCGGAAGCGCCCCGGCGAGCGCGTCCCACCGCACCCGCCCGGGTTCGTCCAGCAGATCCACACCGTCGAGATGCAGCAGATCGAAGAAGTACGGCACCAGGACGACCGGTTCCGCCCCACCCCCGGCCCGGCTCACTCCGCCCGCGGCCCGGCTCGCCGCTCCTCCGGCCCGGCTCCGGGTCGCCGCCCGGCTCGACGTCTCCTGGAACGGCCGCGGCCGCCCGTCGGGCCCGAGGGCCATCGCCTCGCCGTCCAGCACCACCTCGCGCAGGGGCAGCGCCCGGACCGCGGCCACCACCTCGGGCAGCCGCGCCGTGATGTCGTCCAGGCTGCGGGTGAAGACGGCCACGTCACCGCCGGACCGGTGCACCTGGATCCGGATCCCGTCGAGCTTGGTGTCGACCACGGCGGGCGTCCCGGTGGCGAGCAGCGCCGCGCCGACGTCGGGGGCGCTCTGCGCGAGCATCGGGCTGAGCGGCGTGCCGACCCTCAGCCGGATCCCAGCGAGCGCGGGTGCCCCACCGGTCAGCGCCGCGACCGCCACCTGTTTGAGGTCCCCGTTGAGGAGCAGCGCCCGGCGTACGACGGTGACCGGCACCCCGGCCGCGACCCCGATCGCCTCGGCGAGCAGTCCGGCCTGCGCTCCCTGCCGCAGTTCACCCCCGAAGAGCCCGGCGAGGAGCCGCTGTTCGTCCCCGGTGGCCGCCCCGAAGAGCGCCCCGAGGAGCTCCCGCCGCCGCGCCTGCGACCCCGTCCCCGCCACCGTGGAGATCTCCGCGATCGCCGCGTCCACCCCACCCACGGTCAGCGTCGGCTCCACCGCAGCCGGCGGCAGATCCCGCAGGCTCGCATACCCCACCCCGGTCTGCCGCTGCCGCAACTCCCCGGCGAGGTACGCGGCCCCCGCCGCGATCTCCCCCGGCTCCAGCCGCCGCAGCGCCTCCGCGAGCAGCCCGACCTTCGCCTTCCGGCCCGAGGTGCCCGCGACGGCGGCCGAGGTCGCCGCGATATCGAGAAACCGCACGCCACCCATCCTGGCAGCCGATCACGGAATCCGCGGCCACCCGCCGCCCCCGCCGGCCATGATCGTGAACCCGGACCGCCCGCAGCGCCCCCGCCCGTCGGTGAACCTGGCGCGGGTGACACCCGATTCGTCGAGCCGTGGGGCTGACGAGACCGGTCAGGCGGCTTTCGGCTCCTCGATGCGGAAGCCGCGGGCGCGGACCGCGTCGGCGACGCGGCTCAGCTCGGTGTCGATGCCGACCAGGGCACGGGAGAGGTCGGCCAGGTGTTCGGTGAGGGTGGCGTCGTCCCACCCGGAGACGTCGACGTCACCCATGGCGCGGAGAGCGGACCGCAGGCGCGCGATCGACTCGATCCGGTCGCGGGTCCGGAGGCGGTCGAGGGCGGCGCTCGGACCGGCGGGCAGCGCCCGCATCGCGAGGCTGACCGGAGGCACATCGTTCGAACGCATGTGCTAATCCTAACAGGAATGATCGTCGATCACACCGGGAGGATCGCACCGGAACCACCACGTACGGGTGACGACCGATACCCGCCGGCGACGCGCCGAAACCTCGCCCCGGCGCGTCTCACCCGCCCACGGCGCGGCCTCAGGTCGTCAGGCGCGGCCTCAGGCGGCCTCAAGGTCAGGCGCGGCCTCAGGCGGCCTCAGGCGGTCAGGCATGGACTCGGGCGGCCTCAGATCGTCAGGGCGCGGCGGAACCTCTCCTCGGCGACGGCGGGCGCGGCCACGGCGGCGACGAAGCCGTCCGGGCGGATCAGGTAGAAGACGCCGGGGCGGAGTCCGGTCTGCGGCGCCGCGGGGAACAGGTGCACCGGGAGGCCCAGGTCGGGAGCGGTCTCCGTGGTCACGCCGCCGTATCCGTGGATCTGCCAGCAGGCCGCCTGGAGCACGCCGAAGTTCACGCCGGTCCAGCGCAGGCGACGGCCGACGACCGGGTCGCGGCGGCCGTCCGGGGTACGCGCGTCCGGGCCGATCGGATAGTGCACCCGGGTCTGACTGACGTACTGGAACAGGCGGCCTCCACCGCGCGTACGCGGAAGGCCTCGAACGGCGAGCGGAGCGATCAGCGGAACCAGCAGACGGCGCAGCAGGCGCCGGGCGGGACGGTCGGAGGTGATCAGGCCGAAGAGGCGGTCGGTGGTGGCGACCAGGGTGCGGGCGACCGGGCGGCGCTCGGCCTCGTAACGGTCGAGCCAGCCGTCCCGGCGACGGCCCTGGAGGACGTCCGCGAGCTTGAAGGCGAGGTTGTGGGCGTCCTGGAGGCCGGTGTTCATGCCCTGGCCGCCGAGCGGCGAGTGCACGTGCCCCGCGTCGCCGGCCAACAGGAACGGGCCGTCCCGGAAGGCCGCGGCGACCCGGTGGTGCACCCGGTACGTGGCGAACCACCGGATCTCGCCGTAGGTGACCGCGTACGAGTCCCGCATCCACGCGCGGGCGTCGTCCTCCTCCAGCGACCCGTCCCCGTCCGCGTCCCGGATCAGGCCGATCAGCCGCCAGGCGCCGCCGGTCATCGGGAAGCCGAGCAGGAAGTCCGAGCGGCCGGGCCGTACGTTGATCGCGCCGTCGACCATCCCGGTCACCGCCGCCGCGTCCAGCACGAAGAACCGGTGCTCGTTGGTGACCCCCTCGAACGCGATCCGCCGCGACTTGCGGACCACCGACCCGGCGCCGTCGCAGCCGACGCAGTACCGGGCCCGGACGGTGTCGTTGCCGACCTTGGCCTCGCAGCCCTCGTCGGTCTGGGCCAGTGCGGTCACCGGGGTCTCCCAGCGCACCTCCCCGCCGAGTTTGCGCAGGTTGTCGTAGAGGATCTCCTCGTTCCGGCTCTGCTCCAGCACCTCGATGAACGGGTACGGCGTGACCCCGCGCCCGATCGCGCCGAGCGGGATCCGGCCGAACACCCGGGCGCCGAACCCGGGTGCCAGCGACTCCGCCCGGTACGCCGCGTCGAGCACCTGGTCGCCGATGCCGAGCTGGTCGTAGATCTCCAGGCTGCGCGCCTGCACCACCAGCGCGCGTGACTCCCGGGTCGGCCCGTCCTTGCCGTCCACGATCAGGACGTCCACCCCGAGCCGGGTCAGCCAGTTGGCGAGCATCAGGCCGGTCGGCCCGGCACCCACCACGAGGACGTCACACGACAGCTCGGCCATCAGCCACTCCGTTCCTACTCGGTCACGGCCTCCGCCACGTTCTTGAGCAGTAGCGCCTCGGCGACGCAGACACGCTCGAACTCGCCGAGGTGCAGGCTCTCGTTCGGCCCGTGCGCGGCGGAGTGCGGATCCTCCACACCGGTCACCAGGATCGTCGCACCGGGGAACAGTTCCTGGAAGGTGGCGATGAAGGGGATCGATCCCCCGACGCCCATGTCGACCGGTTCCACGCCGTCCCAGGCGCTGCGGAAGGCGGCCCGGGCGGCCTCGAAGCCGGGGCCGGTCGCGTCGATCACGCAGGGGTCGCCGTCGCTCTCCAGGGTCACCTCGACCTGCGCACCCCAGGGCGCGTGCTTCTCCAGGTGGCTCTTCACCGCCGCGTAGACCGACTTCGGGTCGTCGCCGGGCGCGACCCGGACGCCGATCTTCGCCTTGGCCGTCGCCTGCAGCGCGTTCGCCGCCTCGAGCGTGCGCGGCGCGTCGATGCCGAGCACCGAGACGGACGGCTTGGTCCAGATCCGGTCGGTGATGGTGCCGCGGCCGATCAGCTCGACCCCGTCGAGCAGCCCGGCCTCGTGCCGGAACCGGTCGGCCGGGTAGTCCACACTGGCGCCCTCGCGCCCGATCAGGCCGTCGATCGCGACCTCGCCGTCCTCGTCGTGCAGCGTGGTGAGCAGCCGGGACAGGGCCATCAGCGCGTCCGGCACGGCGCCGCCGAACATGCCGCTGTGCACGGCACTCTTCAGCACCCGGACCTCGACGAAGAGGTTGACCAGGCCGCGCAGCGAGGTGGTCAGCGCGGGCCGGCCGATGTCCCAGTTGCCGGAATCCGCAATGACGATCACATCGGACCTCAGATCCTCCAGGTTCGCCTGGATGATCGCGTCCAGTGAGTCGGAGCCGTACTCCTCCTCGCCCTCGACGAAGACCACCACGCCGACCGGGAGCTGGTCGCCGAACGCCCGCAGCGCGGCCACGTGCGCCATCACGCCGGCCTTGTCGTCGGCGGCGCCCCGCGCGTACAGCCGCCCGTCCCGCTCGACCGGCTCGAACGGGTCGCTCGCCCAGAGCGCCGGGTCACCGGCCGGCTGCACGTCGTGATGCGCGTAGAGCAGCACGGTGGGCGCGCCGGGCGGCGCCGGCTTACGGCCGATCACCGCGGGCTGCCCGCCGTGGCGCTCGATCCGGGTCTCCAGCCCGCACCCGCGCAGCAGCTCCGCGACGGCCTCGGCGGACCGCTCGACGTGCGAGTGGTCGAAGCCCTCGAAGGCGACGCCGGGAATCCGCACCAGCCTCTCCAGGTCGGCACGGACACCGGGCATCTCACGCCGGATCGCGGCGGTCAGATCGGATTCACTCAAGCTCATCCGCCGATCGTAGTTACTCCGGGTCGTCGTCGCGGCGGCCACGGCGGGCCGCGTCGTTCGCCCAGTTCATCGCGCGGCCCGCGGCGGAGCCGGCCAGGTCGGCCGCGCCGTCGCCCAACTTGCGCAGCAGCCCGACCAGCGGGTCCTGCGAGGTCGCGAAGTCCTCCCGGTACGCGTTCGCCGCCGCCTTCACGTCCTCGGTCACCGAGGCGTCCCCGTCCGAGTCGCGGCGGGGGTAGTCCCCCTCCAGGACCCGGGCATACGCCCCCGAGTCGACCCATTTCCGCAGCTCGGCGGCGCGCGCGACCGGGACCGGGTGGGTGCTCCACGCGGTCAGGCCGATCTTGTGGAGGCTGTCCCGGAGGTCGCCGCCGCCCTCGTACTCCGCGGCCTGTTCCAGGAACGCGGCGGTGTCGATCTGCGACAGGTCGCCGCCGCCGGCCAGCTTCATCAGCAGTCGCAGCGAGGCGGCCGGGTCCTGCCCGGCGAGCAGCCCGGCGCGGTCGGCGGAGAGCTCGGCCTTGCGCCACCACTCCAGCATCGCCGCGATGATCGCGCGCAGTGCCATCACGCCGACCGGCAGCCAGCTGACCGCCGCGGCCCAGCCGGTGAGGATCATCAGGATCGTCTTGTAGACCGCGTGCCCGCTGCGCACATGCCCCAGCTCGTGCCCGAGCATGGCGCGCAACTCGTCGTCGTCGAGCTTCTCCACCGCGGCGGTGGTGATCACGATGAACGGCCGGTCCAGCCCGATCGCCTGACCGTTGATGATCGGCGACTGGTTCACGTAGAGCTCGGGCAGCTCCTCGACGTCGAGCGTCTGGGCCGCCTCGGTGTAGCGCTGATAGACGCGCGGGTACTGCCGGTGGTCGACCCGGATCGCGCCGGCCAGGAACTGCAGGCGGAAGCCCCGCTCGTTCCACATCCCGAAGAACGCCTTCACCACGTCGTCGAAGCCGCGCAGCTCGCGCAGGGCGGAGAGCGCGCCGCGGTCGGCCGGGTGCTCCCAGGCCCGCGAGCTGATCCCGGTCAGCGTGACCCTGCGGCGAACCGGCTTGCCGGATTCCTCGGTAGTCATCGATCAACCCCGTCCTTCGCGATCCGGGTGCCGCGCCTTCTCCCCGGCGGCGCGTCCCGCTTGCGGCTTTTCGTGCGGTACGCCCGGTGACGCGCCGCCGAGGCCAAACGTACGCCCGCGGCGCAACGCTGTCGTCGGGGTTGGCCCCCTGATTTCCGCCGGGTCATCCCCCAGTCGGGATCAGGGTGCACCCGGGGGTACGAAGGGAAGACCCCCGGGAGCGCCCTTCTCGATCAGCCGCCACAGCGCGTCCGTGTCCAGGTGCTCCGCCACGAGATCGCCGAGCACGTCGAGCGCCCGCTCCCGGACCGCCGCGAACCGGGTGTCCGCCGCCACCGTGAACCCGTGCCGCCCCGCCTGCGCCGCCGCCGCGGTCAGGAACCGCCGCCGGAACTCGTCCGACTCGAACGCGCCGTGCCAGTGCGTACCGTAGACGTTTCCGCAGGCCGCACCCTCTGGCCGGCCGTCGGCGTAGCGCAGCAGCGGCTCCGGGTCACCGGACGAGACGAAGCCGTGGTGGATCTCGTAACCGCGTACCTCGGCGCCCAGACCGGACCCGGACGGCCGGGCCAGCGTCTTGCGCGGCGCGAAGGTGATCCCGACCGGCAGCAGCCCCAGCCCCGGGGTGGCGCCGCGGCCGCTCTCCACCTCGTCGTGGATGCTCCCGGCCAGCATCTGGAACCCGCCGCAGATGCCGAGCAGCGGCTTCCCCGCGGCCGCGTGCGCCGCGACGGCGCCGGCCAGCCCGGTCTCGCGCAGCCAGGCCAGGTCGCTCACGGTCGCCTTGGAACCGGGGATGACGACCAGGTCGGCGTCGGCCAGATCACCCGGCTCGACCGTCAGGAGCACGCGGACACCCGGCTCCGCCGCGAGCGCCTCGGCATCGGTCGCGTTGGAGATCCGGGGCAACCGGACCACCGCCACCCGCAGCCACTCCCGCCCGCGCGGCGGTCCCGGCCGGCCCAGGGTGGTCCCGTACGCCAGCGAGTCCTCGGCGTCCAGCCAGACGTCCCGGTGAAACGGCAGCACCCCGTGCACCGGCCGCCCGGTCACCGCCGTGATCATGTCGAGCCCGGGGGCGAGCAGTCCGGGGTCGCCCCGGAACTTGTTGACCAAGAAGCCGGCGACCAGGGCCTGATCCTCGGGCGAGAGCAGGGCGAGCGTGCCGAAGAACGCCGCGAAGACGCCGCCCCGGTCGATGTCGCCGACCACCAGCGTGGGCAGCCCGAACCGGCGGGCCAGCCCCATGTTGACGAAGTCGCCGGCGCGCAGGTTGATCTCGGCGGGGCTGCCGGCACCCTCGCAGATCACCGCGTCGTACTCCGCGCGGAGTTCGGTCAGGGCGGCGTACGCGACCTCGGAGAGCCTGGGCCGCAGCAACCGGTAGTTTCCCGCCGTGACGGTGTCGACCGCCTCGCCGAGGAGGACCACCTGGCTGGAACGGTCGCTCCCCGGTTTGAGCAGCACCGGGTTGAACCGCAGGTCGGGCGCGATCCCGCAGGCCGCGGCCTGCATCGCCTGCGCGCGGCCGATCTCCCCGCCCCGCCCGTCGGCGCCGACCACGACCGCCGAGTTGTTCGACATGTTCTGCGCCTTGAACGGGGCGACGCGCACCCCCGTGCGGTGCAGCCAGCGGCAGATCCCGGCGGTGAGGACGCTCTTCCCGGCGTCCGACGTGGTCCCGGCGACCAGCAGTCCCCCGGTCACGACGCACTCCGGCGGCGCGCCGCGGCGCCCAGCGCACCCCGCGCCAGCGCGCCGCCCACGGCCAGTACCAGCGCCGCCGCGCCGACCGCGCCGGACAGCCGCGCCGCCCGTCGCAGGTGCGCCGCGGACGGCTTCGGCCCGTCGCCGAGGAACGGCCTGGTCTCGCTGCGTCCGAAATAGACGTTGCGCCCGCCGAGGCGTACGCCCAGGGCTCCCGCCATCGCCGCCTCGCACTGCCCCGCGTTCGGCGACGGGTGATCGTCGCGGTCGCGGCGCCACACCCGCGCGGTCTCGGCGGGCCGGCCACCCGCGAGCGGCGAGACCGCGATCGTCAGCAGGCCGGTGAGCCGGGAGGGCACCAGGTTCAGCACGTCGTCCAGCCGCGCCGACGCCTTCCCGAACAGCTCGTACCGGGGCGAACGATGCCCCACCATGGCGTCCAGCGTGTTCGCCGCCCGGTAGCCGAGCAGCCCCGCCGGACCCGCCACCGCGCCCCAGAACAGCGGCGCCACCACGGCGTCGGAGGTATTCTCCGCGACCGACTCCACCGTCGCCCGGGCCAGCTCCGGTTCGTCCAGTGCGGACGGATCCCGCCCGCAGAGATGCCCGAGCCGTCCGCGCGCCGCCGCCAGATCGCCGGCCTCCAGGTGCCGCGCCATCACCCGCGACTCACGCCGCAGCGTCCGCCCGCCGAGCACGGTCCAGGTCGCCGCGGCGGTCAGCGCGATCCTCGCGGCGGGCCACCGCCGGGTGGCGCGCGTCGCCGCCAGCGCGGACAGTGCGGGTACGCCCACCGCGACCCCCGTGAACAGGAGGCCGGCGGCACGACCGGGCCGGTACAGCCGGCGCTCCAGTGCTCCGGCGGCCGTGCCGTACCCGGCCACCGGGTGGAACCGCCGGGGATCCCCGAACGCGGCGTCGAGCAGGTAGCCCGTGATCAGGCCGGCCGCGTCCGCGGTCCACCGTCGTGACACTGGTGAGCTCTCTATCATGCGGCCGCCGGGATCAACGGCCGAACGGGGTCAGGTCGAAGGCCCAGACCGCCATCGCGGCGGGCTCTGCCTCCGAGTACGGGATGGGTTCCAGTGCACCCCATTGGATCGAGCCGGGTGCGCGATCCTCCAAAAACTCCACCACGATCGCCCGCAGGTCCTCGGTCACCTGGTACGGCGCGGAGAGCGAGAGGTCGCTGGGTTTCCGGGAGCCGGCCGAACATCGGAGCTGCCCGGCCTCGGCGTCGTGCCAGACGTAGAAGGTCGCGGTGCCCCGGTGGCCGGACGTGGCCACCTGGTCCCGCAACACGACCGCGGTCTCCTCGATCGCGGTCACCACCTCGTCCGCCGACATGCCCATACGCTCGTGCGGCGGAGCGCCGAACCAGCAGGTGTTGACCTGCTCGGCGTCCTGGTCCTCCGGTGAGAGCACCATCGTCTCGTTTCCGATGGCGCGGATGTCCTTCAGCAGCACCGCTTAAGTCTGCCGGGTCGAGGTGCCCCACGGCCAACCGGCCCGCTCGGCCTGGCGGCCTTTTCGGTACGGCACGATCGGCCCATCCCCATCGAGGGAACCGGATGCATCGCCGGGAACGAGCGGTGGTACCCGGGACCTCACGGCTTCGAACGCGCCTCTTCCTCCCCTCTGTGGCCGGGTTTCTCCTCGTCGGAGCGCCCCGGCACCGGTGGCCCTGCCGCGGACCCCCCTTTCGGGCCGGGCCACCGGGCGCCACTCACCCCGGATCGGACAGGGCGACGATCACCGGGTGGCGGCCGGGGAAGGTCACGCGGGCACCGGCTCCCGCTTGCCGCCGCGACGGGCGCGGCGGTCCTCGGGCACCGGCCTGGGCTCGGGCCCGGACCCGGCGGCCTGATCCAGGGCCTCCTCCACCGCCTCCTCCAGCTCGGGCATGGCCTCCATCGGATCCCGGGCCGTCACGTCGGCGAACTCGGGCTCCCTCCCCTCGGGCAGGCCGTCGCCGTAGCGCACCGGAACGTCCCGGGCGGCGAGCGGCGCGGTCTCCTCGCCGCGCACCGCGGTGTCGCTCTCCGGCTCCTCGGCCGAGGTGCTGACCGAGGACGGGCGGCCCCGGAAGAACCGGGCACGCCCGCGGGACAGGTCGTGCCCGATCGAGAACGCCTCCAGCTCGTACGAGACGCGGTTGCGCTTCTCCTCGTCCACCCAGTCACGGGTGTACAGGCGGCCGTAAATGATCACCGGATCGCCGACCTCGAGCGACGACGCCACCCCCTCGGCGAGCTTGCGCCAGGCGGTGACGCGCAGCCGGAGACTGCTGCCGTCGACCCAGCGGCCGTTCTCCCGGTCGTACCGGCGTGCTGTGGAGGCCACCCGGAAATTCGCCACCAGCTGGTTGGAACCGCTGGTCCGGCGCCACTCGGGCGCGTTCAGTACGTTGCCGACCACGGCGATGTTGGTTTCGTACAACTCTCTCGCTCTCCTCATGTCGGTTGCTGCGGACGTGAGGAAGCCTGGCCCGATCCGCCGCGAGCCGCCGCCGGCCCGGTGGACAACCCGGCGCTGTGGACAACCACCTCCGACCGGGATCGATCTGCTAAGACCCGAGTTCGATCTCTATGGCGGAACGGGTACCGATGGGTAACCTGACCGGGTGGAGACCGACGTCCTGGGCTGGCCGTACGAGCGGCACACCATCGAGCTGGGCACCGACGACGAGGGCCCGGTGGTCGCCACCCTGGTCCGCCGGCGCGCCGAGCAGCCGTCCCGCCGGGCGGTGCTGCACGTCCACGGCTTCGTGGACTACTTCTTCCAGACCCACATGGCGGACTTCTTCGCCGAGCAGGGCTGGGACTTCTACGCGCTCGACCTGCGCAAGTACGGCCGTAGCCTGCTGCCGCACCAGACGCCGAACTTCGCCCGCAGCATGACCGACTACTACCCCGAGCTCGACGAGGCCGCCCGGATCATCCGCGAGGTGGACGGCCACGACCAGCTGCTGGTCACCGGCCACTCCACCGGCGGCCTGATCACCTCGCTCTGGGCACACGCCCGACGGGGCCGGGGCGTGGTCGACGGACTGTTCCTGAACAGCCCCTTCTTCGACTTCAACATGCCGTGGGTGATGCGCCGTCCGCTGCTCACCATGGTCCTGGCGGCCAGCAGCCGGTCGCCGTACGCGACGATGCCCGCCTCCTCGCTGGGCCTGTACGGCCAGAGCCTGCACCGCGACCACCGGGGCGAATGGGACTACGACCTGGACTGGAAGCCCATCCTCGGCTTCCCGGTCCGGATGGGATGGCTGCAGGCCATCCGGCACGGCCAGCGCCGGCTACAGGCCGGCCTGCAGATCAACGTCCCGGTGCTGGTCGCCTGCTCGGACCGCACCTTCCGCGGCCGCGAATGGCACGACGACGTCCACGTGACCGATTCCGTCCTGGACGTCGAGCACATCGTCCGCTGGTCCCCCGGCCTCGGCCCCCAGGTGACCATCACCCGCTTCCCCGGCGCCAAGCACGACCTCACCCTCTCCGGCAAGGAGGTCCGCACCGAGGTCTTCCGCGAGCTGGGCCGATGGACCGCCGCATTCCTGCCACCACCCGGAACACCCGAGGTCGCGGTGCCTCCGGCCCCCGAGGACGAGCCCACCCGCGCCACGATCCTCGCGGCCGCCGAGGCCGTCGTCGAGAAGGCCGCCGACGAGGCGGACGACAAGTCCGGCACGACCGCCTAGTATGTGCCTGGCCAGCGCTCGTAGCTCAGCGGATAGAGCAACAGACTTCTAATCTGAAGGTCGCAGGTTCGAATCCTGCCGGGCGCGCCATGACGTCCTGTCCTTCCCCTGGAGAGGACAGCGACGCGCTGATGTGTCCGCCCTCGACGGGCGGCGGCTCACCGCGGATCTCGCTTGGTTCGACCTGCCGCCGGAACCACCCGGGCCGGCGGCCGACTTGCGGCTCCGGGAGCAGACGCGGAAGCGCCCAGCAACCCCTCGCGGATGTCTCCTCCCACCACCGGCCCCGGTTTCCGGAAGGGCGGATCGACGCGACGGCCGGATCCCGGTGCCGTGCGAATTCCAGATATACGATCCAGACCTGTGCCACCGTGATTCCTCCGCTCCTGGAGGACGTTCGGCGCCCGGGCCGAGTCAGGGCGAGGCGGGCCGACATCGCCTACCGCACGAGCTATCCGGCACTTCCAGCGACAGCGGCGGCGCCGGGTCGGCCGTTTCGGCGCGACGCCCCTGGCGCCCATCGGATCGCGGCTCTCCGTCTGGCGTCCCGCGGATGTCCTGCTCGTGGTGGAGGTCTCCGGCGAGACCGTCATCCCCGTCGAGTCCCTGCTTCCGCAGGACTGAGCCCGGAGCGGCGTTCCGCCGCGGAGGAAAACCGGCACAGCCCGGCATGAGCTGTACGGGATTTCCTCCGTGCGGGAGACCGAGGCCGAAGGCCGGGCCTACAGCGGTGGCCTGCCCGCCCTTTTCCGAGATCGGGCAGGCCACCTGCTCAAGGGGTCTAGCGGACCCGGATGCGCACCGCGTCGATGGCGGGCGTCTGGTTGGCGCGTTCCATCATCGGCGTACGGTGCGAGCCGTCACCGGCCCACGAGGCGCACTGGGCGATGCCACGCTGCGGCAGGCCCGGGACCTGGATGGTGACCGTGTCCGGGGTGGCGCCGCCCTTGCTGTCCTCGGTCGCCACGAAGAACGCGGGCACCGGGTCCGGCGCGGGAGCCTCCTTCGTGCTGGAGAGCATCCGGCACGCGGTGTGGAAGTGGCCGCGGACCAGGCCGTTCTGCAGGACGCTGGACTCCACGTAGTAGCCGCCCTGGCCGGCCGCGAGGAAGCGGTCGCGGATCAGGTTGCGGGTGCTGATCTTCAGGGTGAAGGGCTGGTTGGCCCGGACCTGGTTCGGCGCCGAGGTGATCAGCAGCGACGGGTTGTTGGCCGCCGCGCCGACCTCACCGAACTCGGTGGAGACGCAGCGGTTGCCCTCCTGGAAGCCGGTGTGCGGCGCCAGGTTGCTGTCGTCGCAGCTGTTGGCCAGGATGCCGAGGTTGGCGCCGGGCACGGCCGCGGCCGCGGTGGTCGTGGCGACCGGCGCGGCGGTGTTGTCGTTACCGCCGTTGTCGCCGTTGTCGTTGCCGTTGTTGTTGTCACCGGAGGACGCGTCGTTGAGCGTGCAGGCCGACAGGCCCTCCGCGTTCAGGTCCGGCTTGGCCGCGTTGCGCGAGATGGCCGTCTCGATGCGGTTGATCGTCGCGAAGCGCTTGTCCTTCAGCGGACCGAGGATCGCGTTCTGGATGAAGTTCGCGCCGCCCTGGCCCTGGGTGCTGACGATCCGCGCGTTGGCCTCGTCGATCTGGGTCTGGAGCAGCTTCAGGTTGCTGGCGACCTCGGCCTGAGCCTGGGACGGGATCGCAACGTTGATCTTGACTTCGGGACAGTTGACGGTGGGCGTCGACGTGGCAGCCGAAGCGACGCCGAGGCCGACGCCCACCAGGGTGACGACTACTCCCGCGACCGCCGCGATCTGCCAGCGACGGGGCTTGTTGACCCGGGACCTGTACATTGACCTGCGCCTTCCCCAATGGCGAGACATGATGCTTCGACCATCGATACGGGAACGCTCCCAGGGCGGATCAAAAACCTGTGGGGAAATTTTTCTCAGGCGGCAGCGAGCGCCTCCGTCGGCGACAACCGCGCTGCCCGTACGGCCGGGTAGAGGCCGGCGATCGCGCCCACCACCAGCGTCGCGAGCAGGCCGCCGCCGATCGCCCAGGCCGGCACCACCGTGGGCCAGTTCTGCGTGGTCGCGTACGAGCCGGTGACCACGAAGCCGCCCAGCACCCCGCCGATCCCGCCGACGAGTGACAGCAGCAGCGACTCGGCCACGAACTGGGTGCGGATCTGGCCCCGGGTCGCGCCCAGCGAGCGCCGCAACCCGATCTCGGCCCGCCGCTCCAGCACCGAGATGACCATCGTGTTGGCCACCCCGATGCCGCCGACCAGCAGCGCCACCGCGCCCAGACCGAGCAGCAGCGAGTTGAAGGCCGCGGTGGCGGCCCGCTTCGGGGCGAGCGCGTCGGACGGCTTGGAGACCTCGACCTCGTCCGGGCCGGCCGGGTTCGCGGTCGCCGCGAGCACCGCCCGGACCGCCTCGACCCGGGACTCCGTCGATCGCGTGTAGACGGTCGTGGCGTGCCCGTCGAAGCCGAGATAGCTCTTCGCCGCGTCCCAGCCGATCAGCACCGCGGTGTCCAGCTCCGGCGCGAGCGGCACCGGGTTCAGCACGCCGACCACCGTGTACCAGCGCCCGCCGATGTAGACCGAGGGCACCGCGCCGAGACGCTGGGCGGCCGTCGCGCCGAGCACCACCGCCGGGTACCTCTCGGTGGCCTTGTTCAGCCAGGTCCCGCTCGCCATCGAGCCACCCACCGTGCTCAGCAGGTCGAGCTGGGCGGCCTGCAGCGCGAGCCCGCCGGACTCGCCCTTGGGGATCCGGTCGGTCCGGTACACCGCGGTGTCGGTCACCGTACCGACCGCGGTCGCCGCGTAGACCGGGCCGATCCGCTTGATCATCGAGAGCGCCTCGTCGGGCAGCGTCGCCGCCTCACCGAACATGGTGTTGCCCGGCGAGACGGTGAGCAGGTTGGTGCCGAGCGCGGCGAGGTAGCGGTCCAGGTTGGCCTGGCTGGAGGTGGAGATGCCGACCACCGCGACCATCGCGGCGATGCCGATCGCGATGCCGAGAGCCGAGAGCACCGCGCGCAGCGGGCGGGTCCGCAAGCCCATACCGCCGAGCCGGAGCAGGTCCATCAGCCCGAGCCGGGCCGGGACGAGCCGGACCGGGTTGCCGCGCGGCGGTGAGGCGGTGACGACGACCATCTAGACCACCTGCCCGTCGCGCATCGGCACCTGGCGCGGCAGCGCGTCGGCGATCTCGTGATCGTGGGTGATCACCAGGACCGTGGTGCCGGCCGCGTTCAGCTCGCGCAGCAGATCCATCACGCCGGCGCCGGAGGCCGAGTCGAGGTTGCCGGTGGGCTCGTCGGCGAGCAGCACGGCCGGGTCCCCCGCGACCGCCCGGGCCACCGCGACCCGCTGCCGTTCGCCACCGGAGAGCTGGTGCGGCCGGTGACCCAGCCGGTCACCGAGACCGACCCTGATCAGCGCGGCCTCGGCACGCCTCTCCCGCTCCTTCTTGGGTACGCCCGAGTAGAGCAGTCCATCGGCCACGTTGGCGACCGCGCTCCGCCCCGGCGCCAGGTGGAACTGCTGGAAGACGAAGCCGATCCGGCCGGCCCGCAGCGCGGAGAGCTGCCGGTCGGAGAGGGCGGCGACGTCGTACCCGTCGATCCGGACGTCGCCCGAGGTGGGCCGGTCCAGCGTGCCGATCATGTGCAGCATGGTCGACTTGCCGGAGCCGGAGGGCCCGACGATCGCGATGAGCTCGCCCTGCTCCACGTCCAGGTCCACCTCGCGCAGCGCGGTCACCCCGCCCGGGTAGGTCTTGGTGACCCGGCTGAGTTCGATCACGGGGCTCATTCCGGGACACCGACCTTCATGCCCTCGGCCACGCCGCCGCCGGAGACCTCGACCCGGCCGTCGGCGAAGAGCCCGGTCTCGACCGCGATGGTCCGCGTCGAGGTCCCGTCCACGACCTGCAGGCCGTACCCGCCCTCGGCGAGCGCGAGCAGCGCGTTGACCGGCACGGTGAGGACGTCCTTGCGCTGCGAGGCGACGAACTCGACGCTGACCGCGGCCTCGTCCAGGCCCTGCGGCGCCTTGCTGAAGGCGATCGTCACGTCGATCTTGGTGGTGTCGTCCCCGTCCGGGCTGTCCGACTCCTCGACCACGGTCTCGATCTCGGTGATCTTTCCCTTCACCGTGGAGCCGTCCGGCAGCGTGACGTCGACCGAGGTGCCCTTCTTGGCCAGCCGCTGGTCGTCGACGTCGAGCTCGACCGTGGCCACCCGGCCCATCCCGCTGGTGGTGAGGATCGCGGTGCCGGGCTGCGCGGTGCTGCCCAGCTCGGCGGAGAGCGAGGTGACCCGGACCGCGCCGGAGCCGTAGACGACCCGGCCCAGCTCGACCGTGCCGGTCTCGTCCAGGCCCCTGTCCTCCTGCCACTCCTCGACCGCGTCGGCCGTGGCGCCGGTGTACTCGTCGTCGACGGTGAAGCCGCGGTAGCCGAGCGCCCAGAGGTTCTTCTCGAACTGTTTGACGTCGGCCCCCTCCACGCCGGGGGCGAGAGCGCGATACGCCGGCAGTGACCCGTACAGGAGAAGCACGGGTCTGTTATCGATCTTGAAAAGGGCCTGTCCCCGCTTGACCGTGGAGCCGGCCGCGGCCAGCCCGGTGACCGTGCCGCTCAGCCTGGTGCCGATCGAGGAGGTGTCGGCGTAGGCGAGCGAACCGTCGTGGCTCTCCTGGTCGATCAGTGTCTCCTTGGTCACGTCCGCGGTCGCGGCCGGCAGGGTGCTGCTCGCCTGCGCCGCGCCGTTCTCGTTCCCGCCCAGGCCGGTGGCGAAGACGTAGCCGCCCGCGCCGACCGCGATCACCGCCGCGGCGATGCCGGCCGTGGTCCACCTCCGGCTCATGAGCCACCCCCCTGCACCCCGCTGTCGCCGGCCGTCTGCTTCTTGGAGCCCTCCGGCATGTACTTCTTGCAGGCCTCCTCGGCTGCCTTGAACGCCGCGCTGTCCGGCTTGACGCTCAGCTTGTCGGCGTCGAGCATCATCGATCCATCGGCGGACGGGTCCGGGAAGTCCGGCACCCCGTTCTCCCGCATGCACTTGGCCATCTGCCGGATCTTCTCCAGGTCGGCGGCGGGCGGCCCGGAGCCCTTGTCCCGGGTCGGCGCCCACTCCCGGCACGCCTCCTCGGCCTTCTGCAGGTCGGCCCTCTCGACGGTGTCCGGTACGTTGACCGTCTGCGGCTGACCGGGCGCGGGCGGGTCCGGGAACCAGGTCATCCCGTTCTCCCGCATGCACTTGGCGTACTTCAGCGGCGCGTCCGGATCCTCGCTGGCGCTCGCGGACGGATTCGCCGTCGTGCCGCCGCTCTGCGCGGTCGCCACACTCGGCTCGCCGTCGTCGTTCTTCGCGCAACCGGTCAGTCCGACGGCGAGCACGAGGCCCGCTACCAGGATCATCCTGGTCCTCATCGTCGTCTCCTTCGCCGGCGGCCGGACGGCCGCCACGCACCGAAGTAGAGCGACGGCGGCGTATCCCCGGCGTCACGGAAAACGGTGACGCCGAGTTGACACCGGACAGGGCCACTATGGAGTCATGCGGATCCTGGTGGTGGAGGACGAGCCGCTGCTCGCCGACGCGGTGGCGCAGGGCCTACGACAGGAGGCCCATGCGGTGGACGTCGTCTACGACGGCGGATCCGCCCTGGAACGGATCGACGTGAACGACTACGACGTGGTCGTGCTGGACCGGGACGTCCCGGTGGTGCACGGTGACAAGGTGTGCCGGACGCTGGCCGAGCGCAAGGCCGACATCCGGGTGCTGATGCTGACCGCGGCGGCCGGCATCGACGACCGGGTCACCGGGCTCTCCCTCGGCGCCGACGACTACCTGCCGAAGCCGTTCGCCTTCCGAGAGCTCTCCGCCCGGGTGGCGGCGCTGGGGCGGCGCGCCCGCCCGGCCGCTCCCCCGGTGCTGCGCCGGGCCGGGATCAGCCTGGACCCGTACCGGCGCGAGGTGCACCGCGACGGCCGGTACGTCCCGCTCTCCCGCAAGGAGTTCGCCGTGCTCGCCGAGCTGCTGCGCGCCGACGGCACCGCGGTCTCCGCCGAGACCCTGCTGGAGAAGGCGTGGGACGAGAACGCGGACCCGTTCACCCACGCCGTACGGATGACCATCCTCAAGCTCCGCCGCAAGCTCGGCGATCCGGCGGTGGTGCTGACCGAGCCGGGAGTGGGGTACCGGATCCGATGAAGCTGACCGTGCGGGGCCGCCTCACCGCCGTCTACGGCGGGCTCTTCGTGCTGGCCGGGCTGGTCCTGCTCGGCGCGCTCTACGTCCTGGTCGGCCAGGACGAGCCGGGGAGTGGTGCCCTGATCTCCGGCGAGGCGCAGCAGCCGGAGATCAGGGCGCAGGGCTCGGTGGGCGGCGGCGACGCCCTGATCAAGACCGTGGTGAAGAGCACCCAGGCGGACACCCTGCACACCCTGCTCACCCAGGGCGGGATCGCGCTCGTCGTGGTCAGCGCGGCGGCCATCGCCCTCGGCTGGCTGATCGCGGGGCGGATGCTGGAGCCGCTGCACCGGATCACCGCCACCGCCCGGCGCATCGCCGAGGCGCCGGCCGCCGACCGCGGGCTGCACGAGCGGATCGCCCTGGACGGGCCGAACGACGAGGTCAAGCAGCTGGCGGACACGTTCGACCTGATGCTGGCCCGGCTGGACCACTCGTTCGACGGCCAGCGCCGGTTCATCGCCAGCGCCTCGCACGAGCTGCGCACCCCGCTCACCCTGAACCGGACACTGCTCGAGGTCGCGCTCACCCCGGAGGACACCTCCCCCGAGGTACGTCAGCTCGGCACCACCCTGCTCGCCATCAACGACCGGCACGGCCGGCTGATCGACGGACTGCTCCTGCTGGCCCGCTCGGACCGGGAGGTGACCGAGCACTCGTACGTCGACCTCGCCGACATCGTCGACCACGTGGCGGTCGCGGACGCCGTGAAGGTGATCACCGAGCCCTCCGAGGCGGCGGTGCTCGGCGACCCGGTGCTGCTGGAGCGCCTCGTGCAGAACCTGGTGGAGAACGGCGTACGGCACAACGTCGCGGAGAACGGCTGGGTCCGCGTGCTCACCCGGACCCGCCTGGACGGCTGGGTGGAGCTGCAGGTCAGCAACTCCGGCCCGGTCGTGCCGCGGTACGAGGTCCCCGGCCTGTTCGAACCGTTCCACCGGTACCGCACCGAACGCCTGGTCTCCCCCGGGGCCGGGCTGGGGCTCTCCATCGTCCGCGCGGTCGCCCGGGCGCACGGCGGCGAGGCCCGCGCCGACGCCCGCGACGAGGGCGGCCTGGACGTCACGGTGCTCCTGCCGAAGGCCCCGTGAGCACCAGCAAGGAAAGCCGAAAGCCCCGTGAGCACCGGTGCGAAAGCCGAAAGCCCCAGGAGCACCGGCGGGAAATACGCTTCCGCTGACCGGTACGGCACTGCCAGGATCCGGAGATGGCAGTGAGCGGTGTGCGGATGCGGTGGTCCGAGCTCCCCGCGCCGGTCCGCGCCCGGATCGAGGAGATCATCGGGGACGGGCCGGTCGTCGCGGCGCAGTCGCAGGCCGGCGGCTTCTCCCCGGGCTCCGCCGACCGGGTGCGCACCGCGTCCGGGCGCCGTGCGTTCGTCAAGGCGGTCAGCGCGGCGGTGAACGAGAACGCCGCCCGCGCCGCCCGCCGGGAGCACCGGAACACCGCCGCGATGCCGGTGGGCGTGCCCGTCCCGCGCCTGATCGGCGGCTTCGACGACGGCGGGTGGGTCGCCCTGGTCCTCGAGGACGTGGCCGGTGCCACCCCACGTACGCCATGGCGGGAGACGGAGATCGACGCGGCCGTGACCGCCCTCCGTGAGCTGGAGTCGGCACTCACGCCGGCGCCGTTGCCCGGGCTGCCGACCGCCGGGGAGTTCGTCGCGCCGCTCTTCACCGGCTGGGACCGGATCGCCGCCGACCCGCCCGCCGGCCTCGGCCCCTGGATCACCGGCCGCCTCGCCGACCTGCGCGCCGCCGCCGCGGCGGGGCTGGCGGCGGTCGCGGCGGGCGGCGAGACGATGCTGCACGCCGACATCCGGAAAGACAATCTCCTGGTACGCCCGGACGGCCGCGTCGTGGTCGTCGACTGGCCGTGGAGCTGTGTCGGACCGGCCTGGCTCGACACCGTCCTGCTCGCCGCCGACGTGATCATCCACGGCGGCGACGTCGAACGGGTGCTGGCCGGCCTCGACCGGCGCACCGCGGTGCGGGTGATCACCGCGGTGACGGGCATGTACGAGGACGAGTGCCGCAAGCCGGCGCCGCCCGGCGTGCCCACCCTCCGCGCCGAGCAGCGGATCTGGGCCACCGCCCTGCTCGGTTGGCTGCGAAACGAGCTTCCGGGTGACGCCCGGGGATGAACCGGCCCGCGCGCCGCGTTCGTATTCCACGGCAACACGAACGAAACCTGTCGCGCGTTGACCGGTTGTTGGGACCTCACCCACACCGCACCGGCCCTCACCACCGAGGGGACTACGCTTGACCGCCTGTGATCTGGGCTTCGGCGTGGCGGCCCGGGCGGGCTACCGAAACATGAAACGGAAGATGATGATCGACCAGGCCAAGGTGCGAGTCCTGCTGTTGGAGAGCATTCACCCGGACGCGGTGATCCGGCTCGAGGAGGACGGCTTCGAGGTGGAGTCCGTGTCCACCGCGCTGGACGAGCCCGAGCTGATCGAGCGCATCTCCGGCGTCCACCTGCTCGGCATCCGCTCCAAGACGAAGGTCACCGCGAAGGTCCTGGAGACCGCGGACAGCCTGCTGGCGGTCGGTGCGTTCTGCATCGGCACCGACCAGATCGACCTGACCGCGGCCACCGCCGCCGGCGTCGCGGTCTTCAACGCGCCGTTCTCGAACACCCGGTCGGTGGTGGAGCTGGCGATCGCCGAGATCATCGCGATGACCCGCCGCCTCACCGAGAAGAACGCCCTGATGCACGAGGGCGTCTGGGACAAGTCGGCGGACGGCGCCCACGAGATCCGCGGCCGCCGCCTCGGCATCGTCGGGTACGGCAACATCGGCACCCAGCTCTCGGTCCTCGCCGAGAACCTGGGCATGTCCGTCTCGTTCTACGACACCGCGGACAAGCTGGCGCTGAGCAACGCGCACCGCTGCGCCACCATGGACGAGCTGCTGGAGACGAGCGACATCGTCACCCTGCACGTCGACGGGCGGCCCGGCAACGCCGGTTTCTTCGGCGCCGAGCAGTTCGCGAAGATGAAGCCGGGCAGCCTCTTCCTCAACCTGTCCCGCGGCATCGTGATCGACCACCTGGCGCTGCGCGACGCGCTGAAGAGCGGCCACCTGGCCGGCGCCGGCGTCGACGTCTTCCCGAGCGAGCCGAAGGGCCGCGGCGACGAGTTCCTCTCCGAGCTGCGCGGCCTGCCGAACGTGATCCTCACCCCGCACATCGGCGGCTCGACCGAGGAGGCGCAGTCGGACATCGGCGGCTTCGTCGCCACCAAGCTGGCGAAGTTCGTCGTCGACGGGAACACCACGCTCAGCGTCAACCTGCCCGGCGTGGCCCTGCCCGAGCAGCCCGGCCAGCACCGGATCATCCACGTCCACCGGAACACCCCGGGCGTGCTGGCACAGGTCAACCGGATCCTGGCCGAGCACGACGTGAACGTCGAGGGCCAGCTCCTGAGCACCCGCGGCGAGTACGGCTACCTGATCACCGACATCGGCGGCGGGTACCACGAGCAGATCGTGGACCAGCTGCGCTCGATGCCGCAGACCGTCCGCCTGCGGGTCCTCTCGTAAGGTCTCCAGGAGAAGAAGGGCGGCCGTGCGGCCGCCCTTTCTCCTCTCCTGTCAGCTGCTCTCCACCGTCAGCAGGGTGATCGGGGTGGAGGCCGTGACGTCGTACCGGCCGCCGGTGTCCCAGTCCTTCGGCGTCAGCGTGGAGCCGGGCGCCACGTCGCGCAGCGTCCGCGTCCCGGCCGTCACCGTGGTCGCCCCGCCGCCGAGCTGCACCCGGATCGGGTTGCCCTCCGGCGCGCGCAGCGTCAGGTCCTCGACCCCGCCGAGGATCTTCACGGGCACGGTCGCGGTCGCCGCCGAGAGGGCGATCTCCGCGCGGCGGGTGCCGCCGACCATCTCGATGCCCTCCACCCGGGCGTCACCCAGGTTGATCACCCGCTCCGCGGCGTATCCGGAGAACCGCAGCTTCCACCGTACGTCCAGGGAGAGCACCACCTGGATCTCGTTGTCGCCGGTGCCCTCGCCGTCCTCGGTGATCTGGAGCCGTACGCCGTCGTCGGTGAGCTCCGGGCTCGGCCGCAGGCCCGAGCCGTCCGGGGTGCTGATCCGGAACAGGTCCTCGCCGAGGTCGGCCACCGAGAGCGTGACCCGGTCGGTCGCCGCGAGCAGCTCGAACGTCGCGGCGGAGCGGTCGTTGAGCGGCGCGGTCACGGTCCGCGTGGTGCTCTCGTCGGTGCCGTCGCCCAGCTGCAGCATCTGATTGATCCGGGAGTCCGGGCCGGAGTAGAAGACCACCCCGGTCAGCGCGAGGATCACCACGCAGACCACGCCCAGCGCGACCATCCCGCCGGTGACCAGCCGGGACTGCCCGCCGTCGGGGCGCGGCATCCGGGGCTCCCGGCCGTTGCTCAGCACCGCCGGCTCCTCGCGGGGGCCACCGGCGGCGGGCGGCAGGTACTCCTCCCACGCGTGCGGCGGGGCGGGCTGTTGGACCGGCGGTGCCGGCGGGGCCACCTGGGCCGGCTGGTAGTCCGGATAGTCCTGGTAGGACGACGCGGCCGGAGAGACCGGCGTGACCTCACCGGAGGGCGACTTCCGGACGATCGGCAGGGCGCCCGAGTCCGGTTCGCTCTCGATCTCGCCGTCGCCCTCCCCACGGCCGGGCAGCGGCCGGTTACCGCTGATCGGCCCGTCGCTGAAGCCGAACGACGCCCGGCCCGGACCGGCGGGCGAGGCCGGGCCGAACTCCGGGGTGACCGGCGTCATCGATATCCGCGACGAGGAGGAGGTGACCGGCGAACCGGTCGCGCCGCCGTCGGGCGTACCCCCGAACCACGAGGCCCCGTCGCTCTCCTGGGACGCCGTCGGCCCGGAGAGTGACGATGAGGATGACGAAGTGGTCGCCGGCGACGAGGCCGGCCTACGGTAGATGCGGTCGCGGTCTCCCCGGCGCGGTTCCGGCCCCTGTGTCAGGTCCGGTTCCGATCCTGCGCCGTCGAGAACGGTTCGGTCCACGGCGGATGTCCTCTCCCCTGCAGCGCCGTCACGTGGCGCCCGCAAGGCAATACGGAAAGCATCGCTCCGCGGATGAGTCGAACCGCATGGTTGATCGCTGATTTACCGCCGGTCAGGCCGGACCAGTCCGCGGCGTGTCGCGATCGCCACCGCCTCGAGCTGGCTGTGCGCGCCGAGCTTCGCCAGGACCGCCTTCTGGTACCCCCGGCAGGTGTGCACGCTGATGCCCAGCCGGCGCGCCACCGCGCGAGCGTCCAAACCGGCCGCCATCAGCTGTAACACCTCGTCCTCGCGGGCCGTCAGCCCCCCGTTGCGGGCCACCGTCGCGGGGCTCGTGCTGCGCAGCAGACGGGCCATGATGTCGGTCGAGACGGTCATGCCGCCGCCGTGCGCGGTCCGCAGCGCGTTGAAGACCTCGGTGAGGGCGCCGTTCTTGGAGATGAAGCCGGCCGCACCGAACGCGGTCGCCCGGCTCACCAGCGCCTGATCCTCGCTCGCAGTGAGGATCACCACACGGGTGTCCGGACGGCGTACCCGGATCAGCTCGGCGATCGCGATGCCGTCACCATCGGACAGTTCCGGATCGAGCAGAATGACGTCGGGTGACAACTCGGACGCGAGGCGCAGCGCCTCCATCCCGTTCGGCGCGTGCCCGACACAGTGCAGGTCCGGTTGCCCGGCGAGCGCGTGTCCGAGCAGCTCCGCGAAGGTCTGGTGGCCGTCGACGACGAGCACACGGATCGCCCCGTCAATCCCCATGAGTCACCATCCCTCTCCGTATCGCGGCCCCGGGGGCCCCGCGCAGTCTAAGGACTACCCGACGAGGACCCCGCCCTACCAACGGGCATCGTTATGCCACGGTGCCCGAGCACCCCGGTACTCGTGACCTCCGGTTGCCAACCGAGCGGCCGCGATAACCAGTCTTTCGGCCAGCGGCACCCCCCGCATTGGGGCTTGATGGTGCCGCCGCCCGAAAGCACTGTTGAGATCATGTACGACATCCAGCTCTTCGGCCGCATCGAGGTCCGCACCCGTGGCATCAGCCTGTCGGGTGACGACTTCGGCGGCACCCGGCCGCGTCACCTGCTCGCCCTGCTGGCGCTGCACGGCGAGCAGTCGCTTGTGGAGCTGGAGGATACGCTCGGTGTTCCGGCCGCTACGGTCAAGGCCGATCTCAAGATTCTCCGGGAACACCTCGACCCCGGCACGCGGGGCCGCGACTCGGTGATCGTCGGGCATCGCGGGTCCTACCACCTGGACCCCGATCGGGTACGCGTCGACGTGGCCACCTTCGACCAGCTGATCGCCGCGGCCCAGGGGCGTACGGCCGCCCGGGCCGCCCGCCCGCTGACCGCCGCCGCCTTCCTCGCCTCGCGCCCGCTGCTCGACGGCGAGGACGCCCCGTGGATCGCCGAGCTGCGCGCCCAGTACCGTGCCAAGCTGCTGATGGCTCACCCGTCCGGCGTTAATCAGCTGATCTGACGGCTCCCGGGGCCGACAATCTCCGGGTGCTCCCTACTCGCCTGCTGCCGGTCCCGTTCGCCCCGGAGATCTCCCTCCACCTCGTCGACGCCCCGGTCGGCCTCTTCGACCTGACCGGCGGCGAGTTCCGCAGCGACGAACCGCCCCCGTTCTGGGCGTTCGTCTGGGCCGGTGGCCAGGCCCTCGCCCGCTACCTGCTCGACCACCCGGCAGAGGTGGCGGGCCGCCGGGTGCTCGACGTCGCCACCGGCTCCGGGGTCGCCGCGATCGCCGCGGCCCGCGCCGGCGCCGCCGAGGTCGCCGCCACCGACGTCGACCCGGCCGCGGTGGCCGCCGCCGGTCGCAACGCCACCGCGAACGGCGTCACCCTGCTGAACGGGATCGACGCGCCGGACGTCGTACTCGCCGGTGACGTCTTCTACAGCCCGAAGGTCGCGCCCGCGATGACCGCGATGATGCGCGCCGCCCGCCGGGAGGGCGCCACGATCCTGGTTGGCGACCCCGGTCGTGGGTACTTCCCGGAACGGCTCTTCGAGCTGATCACCGAGTACGTGGTCCCGGTTCCGCCAACACTGGAGGAGACCGAGGAGCTGCGTACCGGAGTCTGGCGGATGCGCTGACCTCAAGTGTGTTCACCACGCAACCACTTGTACGCTACATGCATCGCCCAGAGCTCCCACGAGGACGGCATGACGTGCACGAACAGGCCGAAGTGCTCTCCGACGAGATCATCCGATTCATCCGGATGGGCCCTCGGCTTCGGGGCATGCTCAGGACCGGGGACCTCGGCGCCGAGTTCTCCGCCCTGATGCTGCTGTTGCCGTTGCAGGCGGGTGGCCCGATGCGGGTCACCGACCTGGCCGATCTCAAACAGGCCGATCCCTCGACGATCAGCCGCCAGGCCGCCCAGCTGGTGAAGGCGGGACTGGCCCGCCGGGAAGCCGACCCGGCCGACGGACGGGCCTCCCGCCTGGCCGTCACCGAGGCCGGCGAGCACGCCTGCGAGCAATTGCGCGCCGCCCGCACCGCGCTTCTGGAACGCGCGCTGAGCACCTGGCCCGCCGACCGCATCGCGGTGTTCACCCGGCTCTTCGAAGAATTCAACGACTCCGTCGAGGCGCTGCTGCGCACGGACCTCGGCACACCACCACGGGAGAACGCGTGAGCCACCCAGCCCCGCAAGCCGAGCAACCGGCAGCGGAATTCACCCACCGGCAGATCCTCACGATCCTCGCCGGCCTGATGATGGGCATGTTCCTGGCCGCCCTCGATCAGACGATCATGGCCACGGCCACCCGGACCATCGCCGACGACCTGAACGGCTTCAACCTGCAGGCCTGGGCCACCACGGCGTTCCTGATCACGTCGACCATCTCGACGCCGCTCTACGGCAAGCTCTCCGACCTGTACGGCCGGCGGCCGTTCTTCCTCTTCGCCATCGGCATCTTCATCGTCGGCTCGTTCCTCTGCGGCCTCTCCGGCAACATGTACCAGCTCGCCGCGTTCCGGGCGATCCAGGGCATCGGCGCCGGCGGTCTCATGTCGCTCGCCCTGGCGATCATCGGTGACATCGTGCCGCCCCGCGAGCGCGCCAAGTACCAGGGCTTCTTCCTCGCCGTCTTCGGCACCGCGAGCGTGCTCGGCCCGATCCTGGGCGGCTTCTTCGCCGGCGCCGACAAGCTCCTCTGGATCGACGGCTGGCGCTGGGTCTTCTACCTGAACGTCCCGATCGGCATCGCCGCGATGGCCGTCGTCGCCCGGGTACTGCACCTGCCGCACCACCGGGTCGACCACCGGATCGACTGGCCCGGCGCGCTCGCCCTGGTCGTCGGCCTGGTGCCGCTGCTGACCGTCGCCGAGCAGGGCCGCGAGTGGGGCTGGGACTCCGGCCGGTCGATCGCCTGTTTCGTGGTCGGCACGCTCGGCCTGATCTCGTTCTGGATCGCCGAGTACCTCTACAAGGAAGAGGCGCTGCTGCCGCTCTCGCTGCTGCGCAACCGGACGGTCACCATCGGCTCCGCCTCCAGCACCATCCTCGGCATGGCGATGTTCGGCGGCCTGATGACCGTCCCGCTCTACCTGCAGATCGTCAAGGGCTCCTCGGCCACCATGGCCGGCCTGCAGATGATCCCGTTCGTGGCCGGCATCATGAGCGGCTCGATCGTCTCCGGCCAGCTGATCTCGAAGACCGGCCGCTACAAGATCTTCCCGGTGATCGGCAGCGTCTGCATGGTCATCGCGCTCTTCCTCTTCTCCCTGATCGGCGCGGACACCCCGCTCTGGCGAACCATGCTGATCATGGTGCTGATGGGCTACGGCCTGGGCAGCAACATGCAGCCGACGATCACCGCCGTGCAGAACGCGGTCTCGCCCCGGGAGATCGGCGTCGCCACCGGCGCGGTCACCTTCTTCCGCTCGATGGGCGGCACGCTCGGCACCGCGGTCTTCCTCTCGGTCCTCTTCAACGTGCTGCCCGGCAAGATCAGCGACGCCTACGCCACGGCCAGCAAGACGCCCGAGTTCATCGCGTCGATCCAGGCCGACCCGAGCCAGCAGCAGGTGGTCGAGGCGGCCGGCGGCAGCAGCGGCCTGAGCGACACCTCGTTCATCAACAAGCTCTCCGACGTGGTCGCCCACCCGTTCAAGGTCGGCTTCTCGGACAGCGTCCACGTGGTCTACCTGATGGCCTTCGCCATCATGATCGTCGGCCTGATCGTCGTCCTCTTCCTCCCCGAGCTCCCCCTCCAGCAGCGCTCCGCCCAGCAACAACGCGCCGCCGACGCCCTCCAGTCCCAAGACAGCGCCGGCGCCCCCGGCTCCGCTCCTCTCCCCACCCCCACCCCCACCCCCACCCCCACCGCTCCCACCACCCCCACCGGCCCCGAAGAAGAGATCAAAGCCTGACACCTTCTCGGGTACGTCCAACGCACGGCAACCCGCGCATTTCGTCCGTCGATGCCGAGAGCGCCGAAAACGACAAGCGCAGCGGAGTCGTTTTCGGTGCTCTCGACATCGACACCCAGGGACGAAATGCCCGCCGAGCGAAGCGAGGCCATCAGACTCAGTAGCGTGATGGCATGGCTGTAGTGAAGATCAACGCAATCGAGGTTCCCGAGGGCGCCGGCCCCGAGCTGGAGAAGCGCTTCGCCGCCCGGCACGGCGCGGTCGAGAACGAGCCCGGCTTCCTCGCCTTCGAGCTGCTCCGCCCGGTCGCCGGCGACAACCGCTACTTCGTCTACACCAAGTGGGAGTCCGAGGAGGCCTTCCAGGCGTGGTCCCAGGGCAGCGCCAAGGCGGCCCATTCCGGCGAACGCGCCAAGCCGGTCGCCACGGGCGCCAGCCTCCTGGAGTTCGAGGTCATCCAGCAGGCCTACAAGACCGCCTGACTTCCCGTTCCCGTCCGCTCCCCACACGAGCCCAGTTCTCGCGTGGGGAGCCCGCCCCATCGCACGCCCCTCGCGGGCCGCCCAGGCGCTCGCCGGGCTACGTGCTGCTCTCGCGATCACGGGCCGCGGCGGCCACCAGACGCTCCGCGACCGTACGCCGATCGAGTCCCAGCCTCTGCGCGCTCTCCTGAAGGATCCCGTACGCCTGCTGCACCCCGCATCCCCGCTGGGCGATGATCACGCCGACCGCCCGGTCCACCGCGGAGCCCTCGGTCAGCGCCTCGCGACGCCGGAGCTCGCCGAGCAGCACCTCCGCCTGCCCGGCGATCGCCATCGCGGTGAGCATCAGGTCGGGGGCGATCTCGCCGGAGTGGTCGAGGCAGACGGTGACGGCGCCGACCGCGGTACGGCGTACGTCCAGCGGAACGGCGAGCACCGCCCGGATCCCGTCCGCGCTCGCGTACTCGCCGAGTTCGGGCCATCGCTCGTCGGAGCGCAGGTCCTCCGACGTGACCAGGATGCGGGTGCGGGCCGCCTCGAGGCCGGGTCCGAGGCTGTTCGCGTACGCGAAATCGTCGCAGCTCGTCCCGGCGGCGCCGACGCCCGTGACGGTGAGCGGGCCGCCCTCGCCGATCAGGACGACCGAGCAGCGGATCGCGCCCGGCAGGGTGCCCGCGGTGACGGCGGCGAGGCGGTCGAGTGCCTGCGGCAACGTGTCGGCGCTCAGCAGCCGGACGCTGACCTCGTGCAGGAGGCCGGCCAGCTCGACCGGGTGAGGGCCGGATCCGGGGAAGACCGACGGCTTGACGGACCGGGAGCGGGAGCCGGCCACCAGTCTCCGGGGGCGGCCGGGGAGGGGCGTGGCACTGGCGGCGCGCCGGCGGGACCGGGTGGCGCGGGGCGCGGCCGGAACGCGACGTTGCGGGACAGACACCCGAGGGATACTGCCATGTCGATCCGGATCAGGCTCGGTGCGATGCCCCGATCGGGGGGTGTTGTCCGATTAAACCCTCTAGGCCCGATCCGTCGAAATTCGGCGCGGGGTTCACGAACGGGTGACAAAACGCAGCTCAGCCCCCGGCGGACCGGAGGGCTGAGCTGAAGTTAGATGCCGGTGTGCAGGTCGCCTCGCGGCGAGTGGCTCAACACGGCTCCAGCCGAACTGGTATTCCGTGCAGGCGATGGGTGAGGCCCGGGGACACTGGGCACACCGGCATCCGTTCACAACCTTCGGCACCCGCGCGTGATTCCGGCAACGATTGTGAGCTGGGTCACCTCGCTGTCCGATCCCGCTCAGCCGACAACCCGCCAGAAGGCGTGGGTCAGCCGCTCCGGTGTGACCTCCCGGCCGGGAAACCGGGCCATGTACTCGGTCTCCAGCACCGCGGTCCGCCGGAAGTGGTTCTCCAGTGCCGCGTCCGGCCCGTGCCGGAGCGCGTCCAGCCGGGCCCGGTACAGGCTGGCGAGCTCGCGGAACAGGTCGTCGTCGGGCAGCCCCACCGGGTCGACGCCGGTATCGAAGTCCATCGTGCACCTCCGTTCGCCGTACGGGCTTCGCTCGTCAGGACGGTTGCCCGGGCAAGGGCTCGCCAAACCCGCCGGTACGCTCGTGGTCATGAAAGGGCTGTGGTCTCCGGTCTGGATCGGCAAGCACCTCCTGGCGCTGGTGCTGACCGCGGGCTGCCTCGGCCTCGGCTGGTGGCAGTACAGCCGGGCCACCGGGGGAAACTCGCTCAGCTGGGGCTACATGTTCGAGTGGCCGGTCTTCGCCGGTTTCGTCGTCTTCATCTGGGTCCGCGAGATCCAGGTCTTCCGCCGGAGTTCCGAGCCCACCGCCACCGCCGAGGAGGCGCCGGCCCCGGTCACCGAGCGCGATCCGGACGCACCGATCACGCTGGGCCGCCCGGTCCGGGTCGCCGGCCGGGCCGGCGGCCGCGGCGAGTCCGACCCCGAGCTGGACGCCTACAACGACTACCTGGCCTGGCTGACCGAGCACCCGGGCGCCCGGCCGGCCGACTACCCCGGACGCGTGCCGCAGCGCGACATCGTCGAGAACCGCTAGAAGGAGACCTCCACCGTGCAGGGCGCTCTCACCCGTTACCGGATCATCGCCTGGATCGTCGGCGTGTTCCTCATCGTCCTGACCCTGATCGGCATGCCGCTGAAGTACCTGGCGGACAACGCGACGGTGGTCGCGCTCGTCGGCCCGCTGCACGGTTTCCTCTACATGGTCTATCTGGTGCTCGCGTTCGACCTGTCGCGACGGGCGAAGTGGCCGTTCTCGCGAATGGTGATCGTGATGCTGGCCGGCACCATCCCCTTCTTCTCGTTCTGGGCCGAGCGTAAGGTCACTCAGAGCTGGGTTCCGAATACTGCTTACGAACCGGCTCTCAACGATTAACGGGTCGACCCGCGCCTGAATGACGCTCAGCGCGGGACATATAACAGCCCGTTATCAGGATTATTCTCGCAACTGCGACTAATCGCATAAAGCGCGTGTCAAGGTCTTGATTTTGTTTCGGACCCCGATAAGTTGGTGCGGTTGGTTCGGTCCGCAGCCACAAACCCTCCGGTGGCGCCGACCAACGCCGCCGAATCTTCGAACGGCGTCCGGCGACCCACCCCCGGGTTTCCGGCAGCCGCACCAGAACCGGGGAAGCACCTTCCCGGGGTGAATCCGCACGGCAGACGCGGTAGGGCTTCATCTTCCGAGCCCACTGATCCGTAGCTAACACCGCCGTCAGCTAACCCGGTAGGCGGCCAGGAAGCGGAAGAAGGGCCCCTGACCAGTGCCACACCCCCGTACCCGACTGAGGGCGCTCGTGGTCGCGCTGACAGCGCTGGCGATCACCACGTCGGGAGCGACGGCCGCGCACGCGGCACCGTCCGAGAGCGAGCTGAAGAAGAAGATCGACAAGGCTTCTGATCAGGTCGAGGACATCACCGAGTCGTACAACAAGATGAAGATCGAGCTGAAGGAGACCAAGGCTCAATCGACCAAGCTGGCCGCGTCGATCAAGCCCGCTCAGCAGGCTCTCGCCACGGCCACGGGCAAGGTGCAGACGATCGCGTCCACCTCCTACATCCAGGGCCGGGTCGGCCCGATGACCGTCCTGCTCGGTGGGGACACCGACAGCCTGCTCGACCGGATGACGTACCTCGAGCAGATCACTCTGGACAACCAGGCGGACATCGACAGCTACACCGACACCACCGCGACCTACAACGAGCGGCAGGCCGCCCTCAAGGTCACGCAGGACAAGCAGTCCGCGCAGGTCACCGAGCTGGCCGCCCGTAAGAAGAAGATCGAGGGCGACCTCGAGGACCTGTACGACATGCGCGAGGACCTCTACGGCAGCGCCACCGAGGACTCCGGCTCGTACACCGGCACGATCCCCAGCATCGCGGGCTCGGCCGGCACCGCGGTCACCTACGCGTTCAACGCGATCGGCAAGCCGTACGGCTACGGTGACGCCGGTCCGGACTCGTACGACTGCTCGGGTCTCACCATGGCGGCGTGGGCCGCGGCGGGCAAGTCGCTGCCGCACAACGCCGCCGCCCAGTACAGCGCCACCGCCCGGATCAGCCGGTCCGACCTCAAGGCCGGCGACCTGGTGTTCTACCGATCCCTCGGGCACGTCGCCCTCTACGTCGGCGACGGCAAGATCATCGACGCGCCGTCGGCGGGCCGGGACGTCCTGTACCGGTCGATCGACATCATGACCCCGTACGGCTACGGCCGGGTCAAGTAACGCCACCGCAACGACGAAGGCCGGTGCTCCCCGCGGGGAGCACCGGCCTTTCGCTTGTCGTGGCTCAGCGTGGATGTCAGGCGGCCTGCAGACCCTCGGCCCGGGCCAGCTCGCGCAGCCGTCCCAGCGCCTGGATCTCCAGCTGGCGGATGCGCTCGCGGCTGAGCGAGAAGCGCGAGGCCACCTCGGTCAGCGAGTGCTCCCGGCCGTCCTCCAGGCCGTACCGGGCGCGCATGATGCCGGCGGACCGGTCGTCCAGGTGGTTGAGCAGGCCCTCGATGCGCTGGCGCTCCAGCGCGCTCAGCACGATCTCCTCAGGGGACGGTGCGTCGCTGTCGGCGACCAGGTCACCGAGGTTGGTGTCGCCGTCGTCGCCGACCGGGGTGTCCAGGGAGACGGTGTCCTGCGCCCAGCGGGTGAGCTCGTTGACCCGCTCCACGGTGACGCCCAGCGCCGCCGCGATCTGCTCGGGCTCGGGGTCGCCGCCCAGCTCACGGACGAGCTGGCGGGTGACGTTGCGCATCCGGTTGACGTCCTCGACCAGGTGCACGGGGAGGCGCACGGTCCGCTCCTGCTGCGCGATGGCCCGGCTGATCGCCTGCCGCACCCACCAGGTCGCGTAAGTCGAGAACTTGTAGCCGCGCTCGTAGTCGAACTTCTCGACCGCGCGCACCAGACCGGTGTTGCCCTCCTGGATCAGGTCGAGCATCGGCATGCCGGAACGCACGTAGCGGCGTGCGATGGAGACGACCAACCGCAGGTTGGCCCGGATGAACAGGTCCTTGCTGCGCTGGCCCTCGGTGACGAGGCGCTCCAGCTCCTCCCGGCTCACGCCGCGGTGCTCCTCGCCCTGGTCGAGCAGGAACTCGGCGTAGAGGCCCGCCTCGATCGCCTTGGAGAGTTCGACCTCCCGCGCGGCGTCCAACAGCGGCGTCCGGGAGATCTCGTGCAGGTAGACTCCGACGAGGTCGCGCTCCTCGGCAACCTGGTCGGTACGCATCACGGTGTTCTTCTCCACGTTGCCCACGGTCCCCTCATTGCCGTCACTAACCCTGTTACGGGCATTACCTGCGTCCATCAGCCCTCTCCCGTAACGTCCGCAGCTCGTGCATTGCGGTTGCTGACATCTACACAACAAATGGCTGCCTGCACTGATTCCGGCTGGTGGATCGAAAGTGTCACGAATGCCTGGGTCTTACCTGAGAGCCCAGTGCGCGGATCCTGAGTGCGATCATCCGGCGGCAGCCCTGTTGACAGAACCGGATACCCGTCGCGTGCCTCATAACACCATCGGCCTCTCAGTCGTCACAGCGACGGGCATCACCTGGGCTCCGCGATGCTCGTCACCCCGGAGTACGGGTTTTCCGCTCGCTGGGTTCACGTGCAGCATCGACCGGCCGCCGACGGGCCTGAAACAAACGCGTACGCAAAAAGATCCGGTCCTTCACCACAGACCACGAGCCGAACGGGACCATCGGTCACAATGCGCCACGCCGCGCCACACTTCACTCGCCCACACGAGTGACGTCCTTCGGCCCAGGGATGTTCCCAGGTAAAGGCCGGGGCGCACGGATGAGTGAGGAAGAGCACACCCCCGACCGTGTGAAGATCTCCGCGGGCCCGGTCAGAACGTCTCGGCGAGCTGCCAGCCCAGCGCCGCCACCCCGGCCACCAGCGGCGCGCCGGCCAGCACCACCGTGCGGGCCTGGAGACGGCGGCGACGCGGGGCCGGCTGCCGTACCGGGCGGGTCAGGGCGGCGAGCTGGGCACGGATCGCGGCGGCGACCTCGTCGGGCGAGCCGTTGCCGTCGATCACGACGAAGCCCGGGTACTCGGGCAGCCCGCGGTACGCCGCCGTCACCGACGTCAGGTACTCCATCGTCTCGTGGTCGTAGCCCCGCCGGTCGATGCGCACCTGGGCCGCCGCCGGATCGGTGGTGAGCAGGAACGTCACGTCGGGGCGGGGCAGCAGCCGGTACGCCAGCCTGGCGAAGCGCTCGGCGGCCGGGCGGGCGCCCCGGGCCCGCAGGCTCGCGAACTGGCAGACGGCGTACCGGTCCATCACCGCGATCTCCCGGCGGGCCGCCCGGCGCAGCAGCGTCCGGGCGATCGCCAGCCAGCGCAGCAGCGACTCGGCGAAGAGCATGGCCCGGCGGCCGATCAGGTCCTCGGCGTCACGGCGGCCGAACCTCTCGGCGAGCCGGCCGAACCAGCGGCGGCCACCGGCGTTCTGCCGGTACACCGCGGGCAGCCCGGCGGCGGCGAGATCGGCCGCCAGGCGACGGGCCTGGGTCGTCTTGCCCGAGCCGTCGATGCCGACCAGGGCGATGGTGCGGACGTTCGCGGGGATCACGGGGAGAGCCATACCAACCGACGGTAGCTCCGCCCAGCACGTTCCGTTCCACCTCGCGAGCGGGGTACGCCGGGCCAGAATGGCCGGAGGGGTTCAAAGGTGTGGCCATTCGGGTAGTCGTTCATGAATCGGACAGGGGACAGGAGGTCACCATGCCGCACCGCGTCGACGAGGGGCTGGCCGGGACGCTGAAACGCGTCGCCGCGACCCTGAAGGCGGCGGAGATCCCCTTCGCACTGGGCGGCAGTTTCGCCGTGTACGCCCACGGAGGCCACTCCAGCGACCACGACGTCGACTTCCTGATACGCGAGCAGGACAAGGACCACGCGCTGCGCGAGCTGGCCGCGATCGGCTTCGAGACCGAGCAACCGCCCGAGGACTGGCTGGTCAAGGTCTACGAACAGGGCCGGATGGTGGATCTGATCTACCGGCCGGTGGAGACGCCGGTCACCGACGAGACGCTGCGCGACACCGAGCAGATCGCGGTCGAGGCGATCAGCATGCCGGTGATCTCGGCCACCCAGCTCATGATCCACAAGCTGCTCAGCTACAGCCAGCACTACTGCGACTTCGCCACCGGACTCCCGGTCGCCCGGTCACTGCGGGAGCAGATCGACTGGGAACGGGTCCGGCGGGACACGGGCGATTCGCCGTACGCGGAAGCGTTCTTGATGTTGCTCGATCGGCTGGACGTCGTGTCGCTCCCGGGCGGCCGGGAGGTGAGGGTAGGGGGAATGAGATGACCAAGCAGATCGATCTGGAGGCCGAGATCCAGCGGTTGCTGGCCGAGGACGACCGGATCGCCGAGCAGGGGATCACCGTGCACCACCGGGAGAACACCCTGGTGCTCGGCGGGGAGGTGGAGAGCGCCGGCCGGCGGGACGAGATCTGCCGGCAGATCACCGCGCACTTCCCGGAGCTTGCGATCACCTGCGACATCGGCATCACCCGGGCCCAGGCGCCCGCCGAGGTGGAGGAGATTTCATGATCCGGATCGCCGCCGTGGGCGACGTCCACGTGGACAAGGACGTGGTGGGCCGCTACCGGCCCGCCTTGGAGGAGCTTCCGGACCGGGCCGACGCGCTGCTGGTCGCCGGTGACCTGACCCGGCACGGCACCCCGGAGGAGGCCGCCTGCTTCGCGAGGGAGTTCGGCGGGCTCGCGGTGCCGGTGGTGGTCGTGCTCGGCAATCACGACCACCAGAGCGACCGGCAGGACGAGGTCGCCCGGGTGCTGACCGACGCCGGGATCACCGTGCTGGAGGGCACGTCGACCGTGCTCGAGATCAACGGGCACCGGCTCGGCGTCGCCGGCACCAAGGGCTTCGGCGGCGGCTTCTCCGGCGCCTGCGCGAGCAACTTCGGCGAGCGCGAGATGAAGGACTTCGTCGGCACCACCGAGCGGTACGCGGCCGCCCTGCGCACCGCGCTGCAGTCGGCCGAGTGCGACGCGCTGGTGGCGCTGACCCACTACGCACCGGTCCCGGAGACCCTGGTCGGCGAGCCGCTGGAGATCTACGCGTTCCTCGGCTGCTACCAGCTCGGCCAGGCGATCGACGACGCGCCGACCGCGCTGGCCCTGCACGGGCACGCGCACCACGGCTCGGAGCGCGGCCGTACGCCCGGCGGCGTCCCTGTCCGCAACGTCGCGCACCCGGTGATCAAACAGGCGTACAACGTGTACCAACTGCTCTCCGACACAGTGGACGCACAGCTCGTGGGAGCGTGATCAGAACCAGGTTTCCGGGATCCGGGGGTCGGGTATCCGAGGTGACATGGACCTACTGCTCTGGATTCTCGCCGTTATCCTCGTGGTCGCCGGTATCCTCGCGCTCTTCCGGCGGCAGATCCTCTGGGGCGTCGTGCTGATCATCGTCGGCCTCCTCGTGGGCCCCGGTGGCGTCAGCATCTTCACCTGATCACCCGCACACCCTCGCCGACCCGCACCCGGGGCCGCCACCGTCCTCCTCGGAGACGGCGACGGCCCCGATCTCTTTGGTGCGCCGACGCACAGGCGGTGCGCTGTCCGAGCGCTGAAATCTGACTCAATCCCCCGCGGACGATCGCCCGGATCCTCGCGAGGAGAGCGCCAGTGGCAGCGCACGTACACCATTTCACCTACGGGGCCTTCAATCCGATCGCCGCCGCGATGCTGGCGTTCCTCGGATCGTTCCTCGGGCTGCTCTGCGCGGGGCGGGCGCGCACCGCGCACAGCCTCGGACGGCGCAACCGGTGGCTGGTGATCGCGGCGTTCGCGATCGGTGGTGGCGGCGTCTGGCTGATGCACTTCTCCGCGATGCTCGGGTTCGACGTGCCGGACAGCCCGGTCCGCTACGACCTGCCGCTCACCCTGCTGAGCCTGGTCTTCTCAGTGGTCACCGTCGGCGTCGGGCTGATGGTGGTCGGGCACGGGCCGCAGGGGTGGGCCAAGACGATCGCGGCCGGGCTCCTCACCGGCGGCGGCGTGGTGGGCATGCACTACACCGGGATGGAGGGGATGCGGATCTCCGCGGTCGTGCGCTACGACCTGCCGCTGGTGATCGCCTCCGGGCTGATCGCGGTGATCGCGTGCACGGTGTCGCTCCGGTTCGCCGTGACGGTCCGCGGGCTGGCCCGGACCGGTGGCGCGGCCGCGGTGATGGCGGTCGCGGTCTGCGGCATGCACTACACCGCGATGGCGGCCCTCTCGATCGAGCTGGACCCGGCGATCGTGCCCTCGTCCGCGGGCATCCGGCCGCTCACCATGCTGGTGCCGATCACCGTGATCACCGCGGCCACCATCGTCGGAGTGGCGCTCAGCGCGCTGCAGGCGATGACCGAGGAGGAGTTCACCGACGGGGCCGGCACGCCCAGGCGCGGGGTGCACGCCGAGGTGCCGCAGCCGTGGACGCTGCGGCAGAGCTCGATCGGGTCGCTGCGGATGTCCCCGGCCGCGCGGGCGGTCGCGGGACGGGCGAACAGCGGCACCCGGCCCTCCCCGACCCCGAATCCGGCCCCGACCCCGAATCCCGCCCCTAATCCGGCCCCGGCCTCGATCCCGACCCCAGCCCCGGCTTCCGCATCCCGGCCCGCGCCACGCCCGGACGCCGGGACGGCCACGGTTCCCCCCGCCTCGAGCGCGTTCGTGGTCGGTGACTTCGTGCCGCAGGCGCCGGAATCCACCCCGGAGGTGACACCTGAACCGGTGCCGCCCGCCACACCGGCAAGCTGATCGATCCCCGTCCGGGCCGAAGATCCGGTATATCTGATCCGCATGGCGCCACGGATGCTGCTCTCCATGCCGTTGCACGCGATCACCGAGGTGTACGGCGAGGCCGGTCTCCGGCAGCGCTTCGGCCTGGAACTGGAGTCCTTTCCCGAGCCCGAACGCGAACAGCTCACCGAGGCTCTCGACCTGGCCGCCGCCCTGCACGCCGGCGACCGCCGGGTACGGGAGCCGTACCTGAACCACCTGCTCCGGGTGGCGATCCGGATCATCCGGTACTACGAGATCCGCGACGTCGACGTGCTGACCGCGGCGCTGCTTCACGACGCGGTCGAGGACCATCCCGCCGAGCTGGCCGGGGTGACGGGTGATCTGCCGTACCCGGAACTCACCGAGGCCGCGCTGGCCGAGCTGGCCCGGAGGTTCAACCCCCGGGTGTCCGAGCTGGTCGCCTCGGTCACCAACCCGGAGTACGACCCCCGGCGCGACCGCCACGAGCAGTACCGAGAGCACGTCGCGGAGAGCCTGGAGCGCGACCCGTGGGCCCGGATCATCAAGATCTCCGACTTCACCGACAACGGGGTCGGCGTCATCCACACCACGCTGGAGAAGGCGACCCGCTCGGCGGCGAAGTACCGTCCGCTGGTCCCGAAGCTGCGCGAGCTGATCGGCCGGCCGGACACCCCGCTCGGCACCGCCGCGAAGGAGCACATCCTGGACCAGCTCGACCTGGCCGAAGAGCGTTTCGCGGCCATCCTGGACGACTGACCGCGGGCTCGGCCTAATCTGGGGCGCATGCCCTCCACTGACGCATGGTGGCGCGACGCCGTCATCTACCAGATCTACCCACGATCGTTCGCCGACTCGGACGGCGACGGCATGGGTGACCTGCCCGGCATCACCGCGCGCCTGCCCCGTCTCCGCGAGCTCGGCATCGGCGCCGTGTGGCTCTCCCCCTTCTACGTCAGCCCGCAGCACGACGCGGGCTACGACGTCGCGGACTACCGTGACGTCGACCCGCGATTCGGCACTCTCGGCGACGCCGACAAGCTGATCGCGACCGCGCACGACCTCGGCCTCAAGATCATCGTCGACCTGGTGCCGAACCACACCTCCAGCGAGCACGCCTGGTTCCGGGCGGCCCTCGCGGCGGCGCCCGGCAGCCCGGAGCGGGAGCGCTACATCTTCCGCGACGGCCTCGGCGCGAACGGCGACCAGCCGCCCAACTCCTGGCAAAGCGTCTTCGGCGGGCCCGCCTGGGAACGCGTGCCGGACGGCCAGTGGTACCTGCACCTCTTCGACGTCTCCCAGCCCGACCTGAACTGGGCGCTCCCCGAGGTGCGCGCCGAGTTCGAGGACGTCCTGCGGTTCTGGCTGGACCGCGGGGTGGACGGGTTCCGGGTGGACGTGGCGCACGGCCTGATCAAGGACCCCGAGCTGACCGACTGGACCGCGCCGTCCGTGGTGCTCGGCGGGCTGGAGCCGGTCGGGCCGCCGCCCCCGATGTGGGACCAGGAGGGCGTGCACGAGATCTACCGTCGATGGCGCGCGGTGCTGGACACCTACGAGGGCGGCCGGATCCTGGTCGCCGAGGCGTGGGTGCAGCCCGAGGAGCGCCTGGCCCGGTACGTCCGCCCGGACGAGATGCACCAGGCGTTCAACTTCCCGTACCTGGAGGCGCCCTGGCTGCCCGGCCCGCTGCGCGAGGTGATCACGTCCTCGCTGGCGGCCAACGACGCGGTCGGCGCGACCACCACCTGGGTGCTCTCCAACCACGACGTGGTCCGGCACGCGTCCCGGCTCGGTTTCCCGGCGGGCACCGGCCGCAAGCCCGGCATCGGCGCGGACGACGCCCAGCCGGACACCGGTCTCGGCCTGCGCCGGGCCCGGGCGGCGACGCTGCTGATGCTCGGCCTGCCCGGGTCGGCCTACCTCTACCAGGGTGAGGAGCTGGGGCTGCCGGAGCACACCACGATGCCGGACGAGCATCGGGAGGACCCCGCCTGGGAACGCTCCGGGCACACCGAGCGGGGCCGGGACGGCTGCCGGGTGCCGATCCCGTGGGAGGCCGACGCGCCGTCCTACGGTTTCGGGCCGACCGACGCGAGCTGGCTGCCGCAGCCCGCGGTCTGGTCCGAGTACGCCCTGGACCGCCAGATCGACGTACCCGGCTCGACGTGGGAGCTGTACCGGTCGGCGCTGGCCACCCGTCGCGCGGAGAACCTCGGCGGCGGCTCGCTGACCTGGGAGTCCGAGCCTGAGAGCCGGGTCCTGGCGTTCCGCAACGGCGGGATCCTGGTGCTGACCAACTTCGGCTGCGCGCCGGCCGGGCTCCCGTCAGGCGCCCGGGTCCTGCTGAGCAGCGAGCCGCTCGGCGACGACGGGCGGGTGCCCACCGACGTCACCGTCTGGGCCGCGGTCTGACCCCTCGGCCGACGCCTTGGCCAGCAGGGCGGCGTGGGTGGCGGCCATGTCCTCCGCCACCGTCCTGCTGGCCAGCCAGTACATGATCCCGGTCGGCACGAAGAAGAGCTGGAACGCGGCGAGCCCGGCCGCGTAGTTCAGCGGCGGCGGGAAGACCCCGGCCAGCCCGCGGAAGGCGACCGCGACCAGCGCGTTGCCGCCGGCCCGGCCGGCGCCGTTGACCAGGTTGCCGAGGCTGTAGACGGTGCCGCGGTGCTCCGGCGGGTTCACGTCGGCGATCATGGCGAACCAGTTCGGCGAGTTCGCCGAGGTCAGCATCAGCGCGAAGACCGCGGTGGCCAGGCAGGCGGCGACGGTCGGCTCGGTCACCACGTTGACCAGCACCCCGCGGATCACCGTCCCGGTACCGCCGCCGTCCGGCACGGTGATCCGCATCGGCACGAAGAACAGGACCACGTAGAAGGGCACGGCCGCGAGGATGCCCACCGCCGCGACCAGGGCACGACCCCTCGGCGTACGCCGTTGGAGCCGATCGCCGGCCAGCCCGCCGAGGATCGAGAGCGCCGCCCCGAGCTGGAAGATCGTGGCGAACACGCTGCCGATCAGCACCGCCGTGTCGTACGAGTAGCCCTGGTCCACGGCCCTCGCCCGGAACAGCACCGGCAGCCAGACCAGCGAGCCGAACGCGATCTGCGCGGTGCCGCCCTGCAGGATCAGCCAGACGTTGGTCCGCCGCCCCAGGATGACCGGCAGGTGGTCGTGGTGGATCCGCTCGTCGTACTCCACCCCGGCGAGCTCCGGCTGGCTCTCCCCGCGCGGCACATCGTAGGTGAACAGGTAGGCCACCGCCGCCACGAACCCGGCGACCGCGGTGACCAGGAACGGCCGCCGCCAGTCCGCGTGCCCGAGGATCCCGCCGCCCAGCGTCCCGGCCAGCGTCCCGACGCCCTGGGAGAGCCCCCAGAAGCTCATCACCAGCCCGCGCCGCTTCGGCGAGATCAGGTCGCTGACCACCGAGAAGCTGACCGAGGCGACCGCACCCAGCCCGAACGCCGCCACCACCTGCGCGGTCAGGAACGCCCCGTAGCTCCCGGCCAGCCCCGACCACGCCGTCCCGGCGATCCAGATCGCGGTCCCGGCGATCAGCACCGGCTTGCGGTCCGTGCGATCTCCCGCGTACGCCCACCCGATCGCGGCGACCGCGCTGATCAGGAACATCACGGTGGTGGCGAACGCGATGTGCCCCTCACCGACCCCGAGCGACTCCCCGATGCTCCCGTAGAGCGGCGGCACGATCCCGATCGCCACATTGTCCAGCGACGCCAGAACCACGAACACCACGACGCTGTACACGCGGTGCGCCGTCCCGCCCCTGGCCATCACCCGATAGAGGTTATCCGCCCATCGTCCCGCCGAGCCCGTCTGTGGTCAGGCGATCGCGGAGATGTTGCCGTCGTCGAAGTAGATCGCCTGATGCAGCCGCCCGCCGAGAGCCGCCGCATAGCGCGCCAGCACATCCTGCCCGGAGATCTTCCCCTGCTCGATCTGCGAGATCCGCCCCTTGGTGACACCCATCTGATCCGCAACCTGCTGCTGCGTCATCCCTCGTGACTTCCGCACCTCGGCAAGGCGGTATCCCACCACCGTGGCAAGCATCGCCCGCTTCCCCGCTTCGAAGGCCTCCTCGCCACCTGCCCGCACCACGTGCTCGGCACGGATGTCCTTCCAGCGCACGTAACCACTCATGCCTGCCGCCATGGTCCGAGGCTAGACATTCATGAATCCGGCCTGCCACACCCGGAAGCGGGAACGCATCTCCAGGTTGTCGTTGATCGTTCGGCGTGGCGTCGATGAGGTGTTGCCGGGCCGACCGGGGCTGCGGTTGATCTGGTGGGCATGCTTATCGTGCGGGTCGCCAACTTCGTGCATGCGACCTCAGGGGGACTCCGGACGGCGTTGCGGGAGCTCGGGCGGGGGTATCTCGCGGCGGGGCATCAACCGGTGCTGATCGTGCCGGGGGCGCGGGCCGGTGACGAGGAGACGCCGTACGGCCGGGTGATCACGCTGCCCGGGCCGGTGGTGCCCGGGATGGGTGGGTATCGCGTGCTGCTGAACCGCGGGGCGGTCGGCGCTCTGCTGGAGCGGCTCGGGCCGGACCGGATCGAGGTGCACGACCGGTCGACGCTGCGCTGGCTGGGGAACTGGGCGCGGCGGGCCGGGGTGCCGTCGCTGACGGTGTCGCACGAGAGCCTGGACGGGCTGCTGCGGATCTTCGGGCCGGGGCGGTCGCTCGGGCTGCGGGCCGCCGACCGGCTGAACGCCCGGACGGTGGCCGCCTTCGACGCGGTGGTCTGCACGACCGGCTGGGCCGCGCGGGAGTTCACCCGGCTCGGCGCGGCGCCGGTCCGGGTCCCGCTCGGCGTCGACCTGGACCGCTTCTCGCCCGCCAACCACGACCCGGAGGTCCGCGCCTGGCACGCCGCGCCGGGGCAGGTGATCCTGCTGCACTGCGGGCGGCTCTCCGCGGAGAAGGAGCCGCGGCTCTCCTTGGCCGCGCTGGCCGAACTGCGCGACGCCGGGGTGGACGCCGTCCTGGTCGTCGCCGGCGACGGCCCGCTGCGGCCGACGTTGGAGAGCGAGGCGATCGAGCGGCGGCTGCCGGCCGTCTTCCTCGGCCACGTCGCCGACCCGAACATGCTGGCGACGCTGCTGGCCACCGCCGACGTCGCGCTGGCGCCCGGCCCGATCGAGACGTTCGGGCTGGCCGCGCTGGAGGCCCTGGCCAGCGGCACCCCGGTGGTGGCCCGGGTGAGCAGCGCGCTCCCCGAGGTGATCGGCGACGCCGGGACGGCCGCCGAGGGCACCGGCACGGCGTACGCGACGGCGATCCGCACCCTGCTGGCCCGGTCCGGCGCCGAGCGGCGCGCCGCGGCCCGCGCCCAGGCGGAGCGTTTCCCCTGGTCCGGCTCGGTGGCGGGCTTCCTCGCGGTGCACGACGCGGTCCCGGTCACCCGGTGAGAGGCGAACGGCCGGACCCCACCCCAGTGGATCCGGCCGTTCGCGGAGAAAAGCAGTGGGAAGAGGGTCAGTTGCCGATGTTCGCCTGCGGGCCCGCGTACTGGGTGAGCAGGGCCGGGACGTCCGCGGCGGCGTCCAGCGTGTACGCGTAGTAGTCGCTCGGGTCGAACGCAGAGCCGTTCGTCTGCTGCTTGCCGGACGAGTTCACCACCACGCTGCCGGACTGCTTCAGCTCGGCCGCCGACGTGTCGTTGTAGTACGGGTTCACCACGGAGTCGAAGTAGCTGTTCTCCAGCACCATCTTCGTGCTTCCCCGGGAGAGGTTCCCGTACGAGGTGATGTTCTGCATCCAGTTGTCGTAGAGGTGCGCCAGCGCCACGTTGTCCACGCTGGGGTTGCGCTGGTTGGTGTCGTGGATCCAGTTGTGGTGCAGGGTCATCCGGGCCGTCACGTTGTCGGTCCAGCCGATCCCGAACGCCTTGTTCTCGTTGGAGAGCTCGTTCCAGGACACCGTCAGGTAGCTGGTGTCCTTCCGGGAGTCGATCAGGCCGTCGTTCATGTTGGTGATCCGGTTGTGGTCGATCCAGATGTGGTCCGCGGTGTCCATCTGGATGCCGTCGTAGTCGTACGTCTTGTCGTCCGGGTCGTCCTCGGTCATCGCCGCGTCCCGGATGGTCAGGTTCCGGATGATCACGTTGGACACCCCGGAGCCGAGGAAGAGACCGCCCTCGACCAGCTCACCGCTGGTGCCGACGCCGATGATGGTCTTGTTCGACGCCACCTTCAGCTCGGTGCCCTTCGGCGTGATCGTGATGGCGGCGGCCACCTTGATCACGTACGGCTCGGTCGCGGTCACGTACTTCGTCAGATCCGCCAGGGTGGTGACGGTGACCGTGGTACCCGCCGCGCCACCGGTCGTCCCGCCGTTCGTGGAGGCGAAGCCGTCCGCCGTGTCCGGCCAGGTCCGGGTGGTCGCCGCGGTGGTGGTCACCGGGTTCCAGGAGTCGGTGCCCGCGAGGTACTTCTGCGGGGTGTGGTTCGCCGCCTCCGCCGCGGTCATCTGCGGCCGGTTGCTGTTCGTGGTCGCGCCGGCACCCGTGTTCGCGTACTCGAAGAAGCGCGCGTTCTCCCAGGTGTTCGAGGACATGTCGGTCCACGGCTCGGCGGTCTTGATCGTCGCGCTCAGGCTCGATTCGCGGTAGAGGACCTGCGCGTCGGCGCCCCACGGCCGCCCCAGCTGGGTCACGTTGTTCGCCGCGCCGGTCACCGTGCACCGGTAGAAGAGGAAGCCGTAGCCGTTCGCCGCGTCGGTCTTGGCCGCGGTGATCGGCCCGCCGCTGGTCCGCTTCTGATAGACCTGCGTCGCGTCGAAGACCGCCGTCCCACCACCGAAGATGAAGTCGACAGTTCCTTCGACATAAGAGCTTTTGATGTACGTACGACCGGTGTTGATCAGCAGAGTGTCCTGCGCGCCCAGGAACCGCACGTCGTCGAAGGTGAGCCTGTCCGCGTTGAGGTTCGCCGCGACCGCCTGGCTCCCCTCGCCGTAGTCGTTGGCGAGCGTCAGGTTGGTGGCGCCGAACTCCTTGCCGCTCACGGTGATCGTCGCGCTGCCCGCCGTCCCGTAGCCCCCGGCCGAGCTGCGGTTGTTCACGATCACCACGTCGTCCGCCGAGTCACCGCCGCCCTGCAGCGTGATGTACGGCTTGGTGCTCGGCACGGTCACGATCTCCCGGTAGGTCCCCGGCTTGATGGTGATCGTCTTCCGGCTCGCGTTCCCGGTCCCGACCGCGTCGATCGCCGCCTGGACAGTGGTGTAGCTCCCGGTCCCGTCCGCCGCCACCGTGAAGGTCCCGCTGGTCGCCGTGGCCGTGGCCGTCGCCGTCGCCGTGGCCGTGGCCGTGGTCACGGCGGTGAAGGCCCACTGCTTGTTGGAGTTGGCCGTGCAGGTCTCCTGGATGATCGCCGCGCCGGAGGCGGTCGAGGCGCCCTGGTCCGAGAGGCAGAGCCCGCTGTTCACGTTGATGATCTGGTAGGTCCCGGTGCCCGAGGCCGCCAGTGTGAACTGCTGGTTGGTCTGCCCGCTCGCGCAGCCCCACTGCTGGACCTGCACGCCCGAGGTGGTCGACCCGCCCGGCACGTCGACGCACTGCCCACTGTTGACGTTCTTGATCAGGTAGTTCGTGCCGGCCGCGACCAGCGTGAACTGCTGCCAGGTCGCCCCGGCGGTGCAGCCCCACTGCTGGAGCAGCGTGCCGTTGGCGGTCGAGGCGGACGGCACGTCGACGCACATGCCGCTCTTCTTCACCGCGAGCTGGTAGGTGGTGCCGGTGGCCGGTGCGGTCGCCGCCTCCGAGGGCAGCATCGACCAGCCGACCAGACCGGCCGGCACCACCAGGGCGGCGGCCAGGCCGATCAGCGTCCGCTTGCGAGAGCTTCTCTGCGCCACTGCGGGTCCTTCCTCCATCGGGGATCGGCCGAGGGGGATTCGGCCGGGCGACGGAGAACGAGGACTGCTCACCGCCGCCGGATACGTAGATGGCGCGGGCGGCGACGGACAACAGGTTTCCGGCAGAAAGTTCCGGCCGGCTCCCCTGGGAGGAGGAGCCGGCCGGAGAGATGCGAGATCAGCGGGGGCGGTCCAGCACGGCGTGCTGGGCGGCCGCGTACTGCTCGCGGATCAGCGGGACGGGGGTGGCCTCGTACACCGTGGGCGGCTCGGCGGACCACGCGGGTGGGGTGTCCTCGCCGAGCGCGACCCAGGCCGCCTGACGGGCCGCGCCGTCGGCGACGTACTCGCCGGGCGGCGGGACCAGGACCGGCTTGCCGAAGAGCGCGGGTGCGATGCGGCGGACCGCCTCGCTGCGCGCTCCCCCGCCGACCAGCACGATCCGGTTCGCCTCGGCTCCCTGGCCGACCAGCGCGTCCAGGCCGTCGGCGAGGGCGCAGAGCATGCCCTCCACGGCGGCCCGGGCCAGGTGCGCCGGGTCGGCGGTCTTCAGCGTCAGCCCGTGGATCGCGCCGGTGGCGTCCGGCCGGTTCGGGGTCCGCTCGCCCTCCAGGTACGGCACCAGGACCAGCCCGTCCGCGCCCGCCGGAGCCGAGAGCGCGAGCCGGGACAGCTCGTCGTGCGAGACCCCGAGCAGCGTGGCGGCCGCGTCGAGGACCCGGGCCGCGTTCAGCGTGACCACGATCGGCAGGTACCGGCCGGTGGTGTCGGCGAACCCGGCCACCGTGCCGGTCGGGTCGACCGGTGCGGCGTCCGACGAGACGAAGACCGTCCCGGAGGTGCCGATCGAGACGATCACGTCGCCGGGGAGCGCGCCGGTGCCGAGGGCGGCCGCCGCGTTGTCCCCGGCGCCGGGACCGAGCGGGGCGCCGTTCGGCAGGCGGCCCGCGATCCCGGTCGGGCCGAGCACCTCCGGCACCCCGATCCGCCGGCCGAAGCCGAGCTCCAGCAGGTCGTGGCGGTACTCGCCGGTCTTCGCGGACCAGTAGAGCGTCCCGCTGGCGTCGCTGCGGTCGGTCCGGATGTCCGCGATGTTCCTCGACCCGGAGAGCTTCCAGGTCAGCCAGTCGTGCGGCAGGCAGACCGCGGCCACCCGGGCCGCGTTCTCCGGCTCGTTCCGGGCCAGCCAGCGCAGCTTGGTCAGGGTGAAGCTGGCGACCGGCACGATGCCGACCGCCTCGGCCCACTTCTCGCCGCCGCCGAGCTCGGCGATCAGGTCGGCGGCCGCCCCCGCGCTGCGCGTGTCGTTCCAGAGCAGCGCCGGGCGGACCACCTCGCCCGCCTCGTCGAGCACGACCATGCCGTGCTGCTGTCCGGCGACCGAGGCGGCGGCCACGTCGTCCAGGCCGCCGGCCTCCGCGATCGCCTCCTGCAACGCCGTCCACCAGGCGTCCGGATGCACCTCGGTGCCGTCCGGGTGCGCCGCCCGGCCCTGCCGGACCAGCGCACCGGTCTCGGCGTCCCGGATGACGACCTTGCACGACTGCGTCGAGCTGTCGATCCCCGCGACGAGCGCCACGGTTAGCGGGCCCCGAGCAGGTGCTCGACGGCGAGCTGGTTCAGCCGGACGAAGCCGTAGCCCTGGGCACCGGCGGCGTCCGCGTCGAAGTCCTCGAACGCGGAGCGGTCGGCCAGCAGGTCGGCGTAGGTCTCGCCGGGGTTCAGGGTCGGCGTGCTCAGCTCGGCGACCTTGGACGCCGCGAGCGCCTCCTGCACCTCGGGGTCGGCGCGGAACGCCTTCGCCCGCTCCTTGAGCAGCAGGTACATCCGGATGTTCGCCTTCGCCGACTCCCAGACGCCGGTGAAGTCCTCGGTCCGCGACGGCTTGTAGTCGAAGTGGCGGGGGCCGTCGTACGCCGGGCCGCCGTCCGCGCCGTTCTCCAGGAGGTCGACCAGGGAGAACGCGTTGAGCAGGTCACCGTGGCCGAAGACCAGGTCCTGGTCGTACTTCGGGCCGTGCTGGCCGTTCAGGTCGATGTGGAAGAGCTTCTCGTGCCAGAGCGCCTGGGCGATGCCCTGGGTGAAGTTGAGGTTCGACATCTGCTCGTGGCCGACCTCGGGGTTGATGCCGAAGAGCTCGGAGCGCTCCAGCTCCTGCACGAACGCGATGGCGTGGCCGGCGGTCGGGAGCAGGATGTCGCCGCGGGGCTCGTTCGGCTTCGGCTCGATGGCGAAGCGGAAGCCGTAGCCCCGGTCCTCGGAGTACTGCGCGAGCAGGTTGAGCGCCTCGCGGTAGCGGTCCAGCGCGGCCTTGACGTCCTTCGCCGAGTCGTACTCCGCGCCCTCGCGACCGCCCCAGAGCACCAGGGTCTTGGCGCCCAGCTCGGCGCCGAGGTCCATCTGGCGCAGCACCTTGCGGAGCGCGTACCGGCGGACGTCGCGGTCGTTGCTGGTGAAGCCGCCGTCCTTGAAGACCGGGTGGGTGAAGAGGTTGGTGGTCACCATCGGGACGATCAGGCCGGTCTCGTCGAGCGCCTTCTTGAACCCGGCGACGATGCCGTCGCGGGTCTGCGCGTCGGCGCCGAAGGGCACCAGGTCGTCGTCGTGGAACGTGATGCCGTACGCGCCGACCTCGGCGAGCTTGTGCACCGCCTCGATCGGGTCGAGCGCCGGACGGGTGGCGTCGCCGAACGGGTCGCGCGCCTGCCATCCGACGGTCCAGAGACCGAAGGAGAACTTGTCGTCACGGGTGGGCTGGAGCGACACGGGATACCTCCACGATGCGTAGCGAGGACGAAACGAAGCGAAACACCGCTGATTTGTTTATTGGTTGAATTATTTGGAGGGCGTGTGGCATTGTCAAGGGCGTGACGGCCCGGCTGACCTCGAAGTCCACCGCACCCGTCCGGCAGTCGAGTGTGCGGGCCCATAATCTCGCGCTGGTCCTCTCCACCGTGGCGAACAGCGCGGATCGGCCGTCCCGGGCCGCCGTCGCGGCCGCCACCGGGCTGACCCGGGCCACCGTCTCCGCGCTCGTCGACGACCTGGTCGCCGGCGGCCTGCTCACCGAGCTCGACCCGGCGCCCCGGACCGGCGCGGGCCGCCCGGCGATCGGCCTGGCGCTCACCTCGGCGGGCCCGGCAGGTCTAGGACTGGAGATCAACGTCGACTACCGGGCCGCCTGCGTGGTCGACCTGACCGGCGCGGTCCGCCGGCGCCTGGTCGAGCACGCCGACCAGCGCCCGCTCACCGCCGGCGAGGCGCTCGCCGCCCTCGGCCGGCTGGCCGCCCGGGCCCGGCTGGACGCCGAGGCCGACGGGCTGACCGTGGCCGGCGCCGCGCTGGCCGTGCCCGGCCTGGTCACCGACGGCCTGGTCCGGGTCGCGCCGAACCTGGGCTGGCAGGACGTGGACGCGCCGGGGCTGCTGCGGGCGGTGCCCGAGCTGGCCGGCCTGCCGGTCACCGTCGACAACGAGGCGAACCTCGCGGCCCTGGGCGAGCTGCGGGTCACCGGCGGCGATCCCACCTTCCTGTACATCTCCGGCGAGATCGGCATCGGCGCCGGACTGGTCCTCGACGGCGACCTGTACCGCGGGGTCCGCGGGTGGAGCGGCGAGATCGGGCACCTGACGGTCTTCCCGGACGGGCGCCCGTGCCGGTGCGGCGCGCACGGCTGCCTGGAGCAGTACGCCGGCCAGGAGGCTCTCGCCGCCGACGAGCCGCTCGCCGCGAAGGCGCTCGGTATCGCGCTGGCCGCCGTGGTCAACCTGCTGGACGTGCCGGTGATCGTGCTGGGCGGGGCGTTCGCGCCGCACTTCGAGCGACTGCGGGCCGGGATCGAGGCGGAGCTACGGCGCCGGGTGCTGACCGCGGGGCTGGCACCGGTCAGGCTGCGGGCCGCGGCGCTCGGCGCGGACGCGGCGGTCCGTGGGGCGGCGGACGCGGCGATCCGGGAGGTACGCGACGATCCCGCCGCGTGGCTGCGCCGGGCCGGATGACCGATGGCACCGCCCCCGAGCACCTTTTGAGCGGGCACGGGGCGGGGAGCGCGTACTGGAGGAATTAAAAGCGGCGACCACCGACCGTGAGGTCGGCAGCCGCCGCGAGTGGGCAGCGAGGTCAGCTGACCCCGGTGCGGGAGCCGATCGCCTGGAGGAAGATGTCGCCCATCTTCGCGGGGTCCTCGGCGATGAAGACGCCACTGCCGGTGACCGCCTTGGAGATCGCACCGAGCTCGTTCTTGTCGACGTCGTCACCGATGCCGATCAGCACGAGCCGGACGAACTTCTTCGGGTCCTGCTCCTTCTTGAGCGCCGCGAGCAGCTCATCCTGCTTGAGGCCGTCCGGGTTGTCGTTCTGCCCGTCGGTGAAGAGGATGACCGAGTTGACCTTGCCGGCCTTCCAGTTCGCCTTGGCCGAGCGGTACGCGGCGAGCACCGTGTCGTAGAGACCGGTGTTGCCCTCGTCCTTCGGCGTCAGCTCGGCGATCGAGCTCGACACGTAGTCCCGGCCGGTGGAGAGCGGTGTGATCTTGCGAAGCTCCACGTACGGCTTGGAGCCGTCCATGTCCGTGGAGAACTTCCACACACCGACCGCCCACTGGTTGCTGAACATCGCCAGACCCGCCGCGGCGGCCCGCTGGGTCACCACGGCACGCGTCAGGTTGCCGGCGGTCGGCACCTTGGTCTTCATCGATCCGGAGACGTCGAAGACGGCGAGCACCCGGCCCGGCTGGGTGGCGGCGTTCCAGCTGCCCACGACCTGGCTGACCGAGTCGGCGGTCAGCCCGGCGGCCGCGGCGGTGCCACCGGTGTTCTCGGTGGACTCGCTGATCGCCGGCGAGGCCTTGGGCGCACCGAGCGGAGCGGAGAAGCCGGAGCCGTACGTGCCGTCCGGGGAGCGGAGGCCCGCGTTGGCGATCTCGTTCTTGAACGAGGCCGAGGTCAGCTGCGCCAGCAGGCCCTGCGCCGCGGAGAGCTTCTCCCCGTCGACGACCTGCGGGAGCACCGAGTACGGGTAGTCCAGCGGCACCGGGCTCGGGTCCAGATAGAGCGCGCTGAGCTGGACCTGGGGACGCTGAGCGTTGTACTCGATCACGTCCTCCTCGGAGAGCGGCGCGGCGCCGAGCGCCTCGGCGATGTCGCCCTCGTCGGTGGAGCGCGGGAACTTCTGCAGCAGTTCCTCGCGGAGCGCCGAGGAGTTCTCGGCGAGCACGGTCAGCGCCTGCACCCGGGACTTGAGGGCCTCCTCGCCCTCGCCCGCGGCCGATGCGATCGCCATCAGGGCGGTCAGGCCGGAGGCGTCCCGGGCCGGGTTGACGATGCCGAAGTTGGGCGCGTCGGCGCTGCCGAACTGCTTCAGCAGCGTGGTGAGCGCGAGCGCCTTGCCCTCCCAGCCGGCCTGCTTGGCGACAGGCTCGGGCATGGCGATCACCAGGGGGCTCTGCGCCACCGAGGTGATCTTGCTGGGCGTGAAGCCGGAGGCCTCGTTCTGCAGGCGCAGCAGCCACGTGGAGGAGTCCGGGAGCCAGACGTCCGGCACCTGGACCGTCTCCGGCGCGGTACCGAGCCCGGAGAGGCTGACACCGTGCTCACGGGAGATCGCACCGGCGACGTCCGCCGGGTTCTGCTCACTCACCGCGACAGTTACGCAGGTGCCATTGACATTGGCGCCGCTCTTGGACCACGCCTCTGCGGTCTCGGATACGGCGGGCGCTATTTCGGGGGCAGCGGCGACAGACAGCTTGATGGAACCCGTACACCCGGAATCAGCCAGTTGCTGGTAACCGAGCCACGTTCCCGCTATTACCACGACGATCGCCATCGCTCCTCCGACGACGCTCGCCCCCTTTAGGTTGAAGTTTCTACGATGGCGGCCAGACACGCGCTCCATAGTGCGCAAGCCCAGAGCTAAATGCCATATACGTTCGGTCGAAAATTACTCAGATTGGCGTTTCCCGATCTAATCGACACTCAGCGTGATGGCGTCATCTCGTTGCGTAGACGGTTCACGCTCCCACGCGCCGGTTTTCATCAGATTGATCACAACCGTGAACCGGTGACCGATGTCGCCTATGGCCTGATCATCGCGGGGTGCCATCGGAGAAGACAGGTGGGGCTCGGCTCCCCGCTCGGCTCACCTTGCGAAGCGGGAATTCCGGTGTCCGGATCGATACGGAAAACCGTCACGTTGTGTGAACGCTGATTGGCTACGTAGAGGTGATCCCCGAGCAGCGTCATGTGCCGTGGCCAAGATCCATTAGTGGGAACTTCAGCGACGACCGTCGCTGTCTCGCCGTCCCACGCGAACGTCGTGACGGTGTCCGGGCCGCGGTTCGCCAGATAGACGAAACGCCCGTCCCGGCCCATCGTGATCTCCGACGGATAGACCGGCCCGGCGCCGGTGCTCGCGGCCGTCTCGCCGCGCTGCTCCAGCACGGGCCCGCCGGCCGGGCGGTACCAGCTCAGGCTCCCGGTCAGCTCGCCGGCGAGCAGCAGGGCACCGTCCGCCGAGCGGACCAGGTGCCGCGGCCCGGTCCCGGGCTTCGCCTCCACCGCCGGCTCGGTCAGCCCCAGCCGCCCCGTGTTCGGGTCCAGCCGGGCCCGCCAGACCCGGTCCGAGCCGAGGTCGGAGATGAGCACGTCGGGGCCGTTCCGGTCGGGGACCACCATGTGCGCGTGTGGGGACGCCTGCCGCTCCGCGTCCGGCCCGGAGCCGGCCAGGGTGAGCAGGTCACTGCGCTCCCCGGGTACGCCCGCGGCGTCCAGCGGGAAGACCGCGACCGACCCGCTCGCGTAGTTCGCCACCACGAGGTGCCGCCCGTCCGCGGTGACCGCGAGATGACACGGGTCGCCGCCGCCGGTCGGGTGGACCGCGAGCGGGATCAGCGAGCAGTCCGGCGCGACCGAGAACGCGGTGACCGTGCCCTCCGGGTCGATCTCGTTGACCGCGTAGAGCACCGGGAGGGTGGGGTGCTGCGCGAGGAAGGACGGTGACGGGGTCCGCGCGGCGAGGCCGAGCCGGGTGAGATCCCCGGTCGCGGGGTCCCGGCGCAGCAGCGTGATGCCGTCCCCCTCGCCCCCCTTGTCTCCGGTGTAGCAACCGACGAAGACGTACTCAGCGTTCGCACCCATGCCCCGATCCCATCACACCCCGGCCGGAAAACCTGGCACGCGGCCCTTCTTGACCGGTACAGAAGACCGGATCTACTGTACCGGTACAGAGATGGTGTGCTCTCCCTCCGGTAAGAGCGGGTGCGACGCGTCTCCGGCCACCGTCCGGTTGGAGACGCGCCGCCCGTCCGGCATACCGTGGTCGCCATGCCCCGGGTGACGTTGCAGACGATCGCGGACCGGGTCGGTGTCAGCCGGATGACCGTGTCGAACGCGTTCTCCCGCCCCGACCAGCTCTCCCCCACCCTGCGCCGCCGGATCCTGGACGCCGCCCAGGAGCTCGGCTACGCCGGCCCCGACCCGACCGCGCGGGCCCTCGCCAAGGGCACCACCGGCACGATCGGCATCCTGCTCACCGACTCGCTGCGGTACGCCTTCACCGACCTGGTCGCCGGTGACTTCCTCGCCGCCATCGCCGAGGAGCTCGCCCCGACCGGCCTCTCCATCACGCTGCTCACGTCGACCGGTTCCGGTGACCTGATCCCGGCCCGGGACGTGGCGATGGACGGCGCGCTGATCTACTCCTGCGATCCCACCTCGCCCGCGGTCGCCTGGCTCCAGCGCCGCAGGCTCCCCCTGGTCTTCGTCGACCAGGACCCGATCGCCGGCTACCCCAGCGTCAACGTCGCGGACCGGGAGGGCGCCAGGGCCACCGCTCAGCATCTCCTCGATCAAGGTCACGAGCGTTTCGCGTACGCGATAGCGGGCTCCCACGGACCACACGGCCTGGTCACCGACCCCTCGGCACTCCTGGAGGGCTACGCGTCCACCCAGCGCCGCCTCGGCTGGGCGGACGTACTGGCCCCGGCCGGCATCCACCCGCCGACCATCCGCGAGCCGTTCGAGCGGGTCGACGCGATCCGCGCCGACGCCCGGGAGCTGCTCGCCACCCCGGACCGCCCGACCGCCGTCCTGTGCTTCTCCGACGTGACCGCCGTCGGCGTCTACCAGGCCGCCGAGGACCTGGGCCTGCGCATCCCGGACGACCTGTCGGTGACCGGTTTCGACGACGGCCCGGTGGCGAGCCAGCTCCGCCCCTGCCTGACCACGGTCCGCCAGGACGTGGAGGCGAAGGGCCGGGCGGCCGCCACCGCGCTCCGATCGGCCCTCCAGGGCGGCCAGACCACGGCGACGCGCACCCTGCTGCCGACCACCCTGGTGATCCGGGAGAGTACGGGCCCGGCGCCCGGGCCCGTGTAACGGCGGCCGGTTCCGTCCACCGGCGCCCGGGCCCGTCCAGGCCGCGCCTGGCACTCGGCCGGATTCCGAAACGCCGGCTAACGGCGGCCGGCGGAGGCCAGCTGGCGGCGGGCCACGTACTCGACCAGTTCGATCAGGACGTTGCGCGCGGCCTTCTGGTCGCGGGCGTCGAAGAGCACCACCGGGACGCCCGGGTCCAGGTCGAGGGCGCGGGAGACCGCCTCCGGGCCGAACCGGTGGTCGGTGTCGAAGCAGTTCACCGCGACCACGAACGGGGTGCCCCGCTGCTCGAAGTAGTCGATCGACGGGAAGCAGTCGGCCAGCCGGCGGGTGTCGGCCAGCACGACGGCACCCAGCGCCCCCTGGGACAACTCGTCCCAGAGGAACCAGAAACGGTCCTGTCCGGGCGTACCGAAGAGGTAGAGCTGGAGGTCGTCGGTGATGGTGATGCGACCGAAGTCCATGGTCACCGTGGTGGTGGTCTTCGCCTCCACCCCGGACAGATCGTCGGCACCCTCGGCACCGGTGAGGATCTCCTCGGTCTGCAGCGGGCGGATCTCACTCACCGAGCCGACCATCGTGGTCTTGCCCACGCCGAAGCCCCCCGCGATCAGGATCTTGAGCGCGACGGGGATGCGCGATCCGCTGTGTTCAGAGCGCACGGAGCCCATTGACAACCGCCTTGAGAACGTCGACGTCGTGCGGCTGCTCGGCCGCGGGAGGTTCGTAGAGCGAGATGAGACCCGCTGAGCGTAGATCACCGAGCAACACCCGGACCACGCCGATCGATAGGTCGAGCTGAGAAGCCAGCTCGACCACCGAGATCGGCTCCCAGGCCGCCTCGACGATGGCGTGGTGCTCCGGCTGGAGATGGACGCCGGGCGTGAGGTCGGGCACGGTGGCGACCACGAAGGCGACCAGGTCGAAGTCGCCCGAGGCCGCCACCCGGCCCTGAGTCATCGCGTACGGCCGGACGACGGGACCCGCGTCCTGGTCCATCCAGTCGTGGTGCACGCGGCGAGGCTCAGAGGGCATCGGTGCCCGTAAGCCGCTCCGGGGCGCTCATCGTCTGCCCGACGCGGGTGACCAGCATCGCCATCTCGTAGGCGATCAGGCCCAGATCGGCGTCGGCCGAGGCGAGAACGGCCAGGCAGGCCCCGGATCCGGCGGCGGTGACGAAGAGGAAGGCCTCCTCCATCTCCACCACCGTCTGGCGTACCTGGCCGGCCCGGAAGTGCCGGCTCGCGCCCTTGGCCAGGCTCTGGAAACCGGCCGCCATCGCGGAGAGGTGCTCGGCGTCCTCCCGGTTCATCCCGGCGGAGGCTCCCAGCATCAGGCCGTCCGCGGAGAGCACCACGGCCTGCTGAGCGGTCGGCACCCGTTCGACGAGGTCGTCGAGGAGCCAGGTGAGGTTCGCGGTCTGCTGCTTCGTCTGTGCCACTTAAGCGTCCTTCTCCGGCCTGATCACACTGTCCCCCGGGCTGGCGGCGCGGTCCCCCGACGTCCCCACCTCAACCCCTGATGCTGTCCCCTCCCCGGTGCCCGCGAGGTCCGCGAGAACCGGGATGACGACGGTAGCCGCATCGGCGAACAAAACGTCGCTCGCCTCAGCAACGTTCAATCCGGTCGCCGGCTTCTCCGTCTCCGTCGTCGTCACCTGCTGCACAGGTGCGATCCGCTCGATCTGCTGCGTCTCGTCGGCATCCCGCGCCGCCTCGACCCGGCCGGGCTCGACCCGGCCGGCCTTGGCCGCGTCGACACGGCCCCGGGTGGTGCCGCGCTGCAGCGCGTTCATCAGCGTACGAGCCTGGTCGGGCGTACGCCGTGGCGCCGTGGACTCGCGCTCCGCCACCGGACGGCGCAGCTGCGGCGCCAGGTTAGCCTGGCGCACCCGCCGCGGCAGGTTCTCGGTGTCGTCGTCCGCGCCCGAGATGTCCATTGTAGACGAGGTTGTCACGGGCGGAACGCCCGCCGTCGCCGCCGCCGGAATCTGCGGTGCCGCGGGAGCCGGCACGGGCGAGGCGGCCGGCGCGGGCACGGGCGGCGCGGCCGGCGCGGGGACCGGCGGTGCCGAGTTGCGCGGCACCGAACGGGCCCCGAGCGCGCCCAGCGCGTCGGCCAGGTCGGCGGGCGACACGTCGCTGGGCGAGGGCGGCACCTGCGGGACCCGCTGCGGCCGGCGCCGCTGGACCAGGCCCTCGGCGCTGAGCTCGGCGGCGACCGTGCTGTGCGCCGGTCCGAGCAGGTCGGCGGCCGAGTGCGGCACCGCGTCCGGCCGGCCGTCGATGGCCCGCCGGGCGGGTGCCGCGGCGACCTCCTGCAACTGCTCGTCGCCGGACCACTGCAGGGCGGCCAGCGAGCTGCGCCCCGGCTCCTCCGAGCCGGAGCCGACCAGCGGTGCCTCCAGGGAACGGCTGCCCAGACCGGCCTGCCGGCTCTCCGGGAGTGCGGTCACCAGGTCACCGGGGATCAGCACCACCGCGGTCACACCGCCGTACGCCGAGGCCCGCAGCGAGACCCGGATGTGGTGCCGGTGCGCGAGCTGGGCCACCACGAAGAGGCCCAGCCGGGCGCTGTCCGCCGGGTCGAACTCGGGCGGCTCGGCCAGCCGCCGGTTCGCCTGCTGGATACCCTCCGGGGTCATGCCCAGGCCCCGGTCCTCGATCTCGATCGCGTAGCCGTTCGGCAGCGTCTGACCGGAGACCTGGACCCGGGTGTGCGGCGGGGAGAACGAGGCGGCGTTCTCGATCAGCTCGGCGAGCAGGTGGATCACGTCACCGACCGAGCGGCCGAGCAGCGCGGACGAGGCCACCGAGCGGATGTCCACCCGCTTGTAGTCCTCCACCTCACTGATCGCGCCGCGGACCACGTCGATCACCGGCACCGGGTTGCGCCAGCCCCGGCCGGGCGCCGCGCCGGCCAGGATGACCAGGTCCTCGGCGTGCCGCCGCATCCGGGTGGCGAGGTGGTCGACCCGGTACAGGTCCTCCAGCTCCTCGGGCTCGGTCTCCCGGCGCTCCATCCGGTCCAGCAGCGAGAGCTGGCGGTGCAGCAGGGTCTGGCTGCGGCGGGCGATGTTGAGGAAGACCTCGTTGATGCCGCGCCGGACGTTCGCCTCCTCGACCGCGGACTGCACGGCCGTACGCTGCACGTCGTTGAAGGCGTTGGCCAGCTCGCCGATCTCGTCCCGGCCGTACTCCAGCGGGGGCGTCTCGACGTCGACGTCGACCGGTTCGCCGTGCTGCAGCCGGCGGACCACCGTGGGCAGTCTCTCCGCGGCCAGCTCCAGGGCCTCGCGCCGCAGCTTGATCAGGCGGCCGACCATGGAGCGGCCGACCCGGACCGAGACCCAGATCGCGAGCACGAAGGCGACCAGGCCGATCAGCGCGGAGAGGCCCAGCCAGAGCAGCACGTTGACGGCGAGCGGGGTGGCGTCGGAGGCGACCTCGTCGACCGTACGCAGTTCGAACGCGCGCAGCTGGGTGGAGACCTCGTCGTAGAGCGGCTGCCAGTCGGCCCCGCTGATCGGCGGCGGGCCACCGGCGTAGCTCTCGCCGATCAGCAGGTTCTGCTTGATGTCCAGCTCGATGAAGGCCGGGCTGGTGATCAGCCGGGAGTAGTCGCCGCGGGCCTCGATCGGCATGTCCGCGACGCCGGAGGCGATCAGGTACCGCGAGGTGCTGATGTTCTCGATCAGCACGCCCCGGTCGATGGCGTGGATGTTGCCCGAGGCGTTCGCGCCGGCCAGGATCGCGTCCGCCCGGCTCAGGTACTCCTGGCCGCGGTATCCGGTGATCAGGCCGCGGACCTCACGGTCGACCCGCTCGTGGAAGAAGACCGCGGCGGTGGAGGAGACGTCGAACTCGGCGTCGATCGCGTAGTTGTACGGCCGGATCGCGGTGAGCGCGTCCAGGTCGCGGAGGTCCACCCGTTCCCGGATGGCCATCACCTCGTCGAGCTTCTCGGAGAGCGCGGCGGTCCGCTGGGTCAGGTCGTCGCTCATGTCGTCGACCGAGGCGATCGCCGACTCGAACTCGGCGATGGACTGGTCCGTGGCGGCGCGCTGGGCCTTGAGGTCGGTGGCCGGAGTGGACTTGGCGGAGACGTACACGGCGGAGAAGTGCCGCTCCCGCTGGAGCTGGGCGATGAGGCGCAGACCGGGATCACCGAGCGCGTGCACGGCAGCACGCGCGGAGAGCAGGTCCAGCGCGGGACCGAGGGTGGCCGCCGTGGCGAAGACCCAGAGCGCGACGACCGCGGTGAGCGGCACCGCGACCATCGCGATGATCTTCGATCGGATCGACCAGTTGCGGCTTCTCATCAAGCTCCGCCCGAGGGGTCCGGTTGGAAAACGTCGGCGCGCGCCCGGCCCGGGGCCGCCGATCAGAAGTGGACGACCGGCTCCGGGCAGCGCGCGCTTCGGCAGAATACGTAAAGACGTCCGTCACAGCTAGCTCCCGCGGCAACCGAAAGCTTCGCTTCCATGACGTTTGTCCCGTCGAGACGCGCGTCTATCCAGGTCCGAAGATCGTCGGGGTTCCGACAAAAGACTGTCGCGGCACCGCCTCCACGGCCACTCCGGCCCGGGTCACCGGGCGTCTCCTCCGTTCCCCGAAGCCACCAGCGGAAACTTCCGCTTTTCCACATGTTTCGCCGAAAGCGATTGATGGGCGGGTCTGCCTGGGAATACCGATCCAGGAAGAAGGAGGAACCTGATGTCCGCCACCGCCACCATCGTCCTGATCGTCGTCATCCTGGTCGTCCTGGCCGCGATCGCCCTCGGCGCCCGGGCTGCACGGCGCCGCAGGCTGCAACAGACCTTCGGCCCCGAGTACGACCGGGTGGTCGCCGACACCGGCAACCGCACCGAGGCGGAGCGGGAGCTGCTCGAGCGCACCAAGCGGCACGCCCGGCTGGAGCTCAAGCCCCTCTCCGCCGAGTCCCGCAGCCGGTACACCGCCGCCTGGGAAGAGGTCCAGATCCAGTTCGTGGACGACCCGAAGGCCGCGGTCGAGACCGCCGACGAGCTGGTCACCCGGCTGATCACCGAGCGGGGCTACCCGACCGGCGACTACGACGAGCGGCTCGCCGACCTCTCCGTCGAGCACGCGGCCACTCTGGAGCATTACCGGAAGGCCCACGAGATCAGCCGGCGCAGTAAGAATGACGAGACCGGCACGGAGGATCTGCGCCAGGCGCTGGTCCACTACCGCGCGCTCTTCGCCGACCTGCTCGGCGAGGACCCGGTCCCGAACCGGAGCGCCACCGACAGCACCGCCACCGGCACGACCGGCACCGGCACCACCGTCCCGGCCCAGCGACCGGCCACCGAGGACGCCGGCACCACCAGCACGACCGGCACGACCAGCGCCACCAGCACCGATCCCGCCCCGACCCCCGGCGTCGCCCCCGCCCGGCCCGACGCCACCAGCCGCTGAGGAGCTCCACGATGCGCTTCATCTCCAACGAGGCCCCGGACAACGTCGACGACCGGGACGACCGCCCCGGCACCGTACAGTCCGAACCGGTCGCCGTACCGCAGCAGCGGGCCGGCTCGCCCTGGCACGACGGCCCGGCCGACGAGCCCGCACCGTTCGGCGCCACCGCCCCGGCGCCGCGGAACGACGAGGACACCGAGGGCGACACCGAGGAGATCCGGACCTCGGCGGAGAACCGCGACGACCTGGCCTGGACCCCCGCGGCCCGGCGGGACGACGACACGAGCCCGCTCGACGACCCGGACCCGCGCGACGACGCGGACCAGGACGAAACTGCTCAGGACGATACAGAACGGCACGAGGCGGGCCTGTACCACGCGGACGAGGACCGGCGGGACGAGGACGTCGACGTGCCGCTGGAGGACCGGACCGCCGACGACGACAAGGACGACGTGGCCGTGGTGGACGCGAAGACCGAGGACGAGGACGCGGCGGAGCGCGCCGAGGCGGAGCGCGCCGAGGCGGACGCGGAGGCCGACGCGGCAGAGAGCGACGAGGTCGCCGCGGTGGACGAGACCCCGGCCGAGACCGACGAGGACGCCGCGGAGGAGGCCACGGAGGCCGGCGGGCTCGACGCCGCCGCCGAGCCCGCCCCGGCCGAGCCGGTGGTCGCCGCCGTCGCGGTTCCCGCCGCCGGGGCCGCCGCGCCGGCCGGGCCCGCCGCCTTCTTCCCTGTGGAGGACACCCAGCCGCTGCGCGACCGCTGGCGGGAGACCCAGCTGAAGTTCGTGGACGACCCGAAGGCGTCGGCCGCCGAGGCCGCCGCACTGGTCGACGAGACCATCGAGAAGCTGACCACCGCGATCAGGCAGCAGCGTGGCGCGCTGACCAGCGGTGGCGACGACACCGAGGCGCTGCGCCAGGAGCTGCGCGGCTACCGGGACATCCTGGACCGGTTGCTCGGCCTCTGAGCCGAAGCACCGAGCGACCGGAAACAGGGCAACCGGAAACAGGGCAACCGGAAACAGGGCAACCGGAAACTAGAGCAACCGGAAACAGAGCGACCGGAAACTGGAGCGAGGGGAGCCCGGCGGGCTCCCCTCGCTGCTTCGTGGACAAGGCCGCGGGCCGAAACGGCCGGAAGCCGGCAAGGTCAGAAGGCCGAGGGCGAGACGCTGGGGATCTCGCCGCCACCACCCGTGCCGCCCGTGGACGTGCCTCCCGGGCCGGGCTCGCCGGTGGTGCCGGTCGGCTCGGCGGACGGCGAGGTGGCGGTGGCACTGGCCGACGGCGAGCCGGAGGCCGAGGCCGAGGCCGACGCAGTGGCCGAGGGCGAGACCGACCGTGACGGGCTCATCGTGGCCGAGGTGCTGGCCGACGGCGACGTGCTCGCGCTCGACTCCGCGGCCGACGGCTCCGCGTACCAGGTGATCGCCGGGTCCGAGGTGGGCAGTTCCTCGCCGCCGCCGAACCCGCCCGGGTCGGTCTGCGCGGCGGGCAACTGATCACGGACCGTCGCCGGTGGGTGGACGCCCGGGCGAACGCTCTCGCCGAGCTGGACGCCGAGCCACAACGCCGGGCCCAGCCCGATTGTGACGATGGCTCCGAACAGTGCCATCGGCCCCCGGTCCATCAGCGCCTCCCCGCGTCTGAAGCGATCGTCGCCGCTCCGACGGGAGGTCTGCTACCCATTTCCCGTGTCGGTGAAGCCAACGGCCGCTGAGGTTATTGTGACCTGAAGTGACGCTTCGGTCGTCCATCCGTCATGGACGAGACATCAGTCACTGCGGGGTACGTTCCACTCACGGCGCCGGGTTCACGCGATACGTGCCCTTCACCCCTGCGGGTCCGGCGTACCGGTCCCCGCGGGGGTGCCGAAGGGGGTCAGCGGGTGCCGGCCAGGAAGGCGACCGCCTCGTCCCAGGCCGCCCAGCCGCCGGGCAGCTCGTCCGCCTCGAGCGAGGTCCGCACGGTCAGGCTGGCGCCGTCGCGCAGCCCGATCACCCAGCTCTTGCGCCGGCCGGGCAGGCTGGTCACCGTCGCCACGTCGACGAACGGCACGAACCGGTGCCCGCCCGCGGTGGGCTTCGGCTCCGGGTTATCCACAGCCCCTGTGGAAATCGGCGGCTCGACGGACTCCCCGGCGGCGGGAGCCGGCTCCGGGGCCACTGCCGGCACCGGCGCGTCGACCGCGACCCCACCCGCGGCGAGCCTGCTCAGCCGCCGTTTGGCCGCCACGCCCTGGCCCCGGGAGAGGCCCGGCACCAGCACGAACCCGAGGTCGGTGATGAGCAGGTCGGTCCGCTCGCCGTCCGCCGAGAGGTTGACCAGGCCGCCGAGCACCTGGGCCCGGGCGTTGCGCTCGCCGACCGGCGCGGAGAGGTCCACGCCGATCTTGTCGAGGTAGTTCCGGACCGCGTCGACCTCGGTGGGATCGGCCGCGGCCGCCGCCACGTCGGCCAGGTTGAGGTAGGCGCCCTCCAGCGAGACCAGCTCGGCGGTCCCGGTCCAGCTGTGCCGCCACCGGGCCACGCCGCTGCGCAGGGCGGCCAGCGCGAACATCAGCGCGAGCAACTCGACGATCCGCTCGGCGGTCTCCTCCTCGCCGAGGCCGGGGAAGATCGTGGTCGCGGCGGTGTGCAGCCGGCCGTCGGCCGCGAGGTCGAGAACGCGCGCGGCGTCCGGCACGGGGATCTCCACCGCCCGCGACACGGTGGCGAGCGCGGCCTCCGCCTCCTTCTCCATCTCCGCGGTGCGCGCCACGCTGAGGAAGTCGTCCCACCCCACCTGGGTACGCCCCTGGACCGGGAAGGCCACGGCCTGGAGTGCACGGCCCAGACCGGGCAGGTCGGGCACCAGATCGACGACCGGCTCCGGCTCGGCCACCGCCGGATCATCACTCTCGGTCAGAACCGGCTCGTCGGGTTTGTCGGAGTTTTCAGTCAGCGGGACGACCGGCGTCTCGCCACCGGCCTCCGCCGGCACCGCCGCACCGGCACCGACACTCGCCGCGACGGGGACGGCCGGTTCCGGGACGGCCGATTCGGCGCCGGGAGCGCCGGCCTGAACCGGCATCGTGGCCTGAACCGGCACCGTGGCCGGCTCCGTCGCGGGGGCGGTCTTCGGCGGGAGCAGTGCGGCGAGCCGCTCCTCCAGCGGCGGGTGGGTGTCCCACGCGCCGGCCTGCTCGGGTCCGCGCGCCCGCAGGATCGCCACGTCCTCGCCGCGGGCCGCGAGCACCCGGAGGAAGCCGCCGAACACGTCGTCCGGCACATGCCCGGCCTGCCAGCCGGGCCCCAGGTACTCGGCGTGGAACACCCGCTGCATCCCGGCGAGCACCGGCAGGTCGCGCAGCGCGCCCGCGGTGGCCGTGGCGCCCGCGTACTCGGCCGCGATCCGGTCGGCGGCGAGCTCCTGGGCCCGGCTGAACGGCGCGTCGATCCGGCGGTAGACCTTGGCGTACGCCCGGAGCGCCGGACCCGCCGGATTGCTGCGCCGCGCGAGCCGGGGCAGCGCACGGCCCATCGCCACCCGCCCGCGGTACGCCATCGGCGCCCACCGCCCGAGCCGCGCCGACCCGTGCGCCAGTTCGTGCGCCACCACCGCCCGCAGCCGCGCGGTGTCCCACGCCTGCAGCAGGGGAAGCCCGACGTAGAGGTCGCGGCGTCCGCCGATCATGCCGAGCAGGTGGGTCCGCTCGCCGAGCGTCGCGGTGGCGTCGGCGACCACGGTCACGCCGTCCGGCGGGGCGACCCCGGCGGCCTTCGCGGCGCCGTCGACCACCTCCCAGAGCCCGGGGGCGTCGGACCGGGTGACCGCCACTCCGGCCGGCACCCGCCGCCGCAGATGCAGGGCACGCCAGGTCGCCGATCCGAGCGCGCCGACCGTGGCGATGCTCAGCGGCACGCCGGCCCGGAGCGCGAACTCACTCGGCAGCACCTTCAGCACCGCCCAGAGGACGGCCAGCACCACCGCCAGTTGCGCTCCGGCGACGACCAGGAAGCCGGCCAGGGCTGCGGCCGACCTCGCCGCCGCTCGCGCGTCGTTGCTCACGCCGCTCTCCTCACGCGAATCGGCCCAGTGCCTGCTCCGGTGGCCGGAGCAGGCCCTAGGTTACGGGCTGAGACTCATGGAGATATACGGGTGGCATGGCCGACCTCGATCAGACGCGGACCATCACTCCACTGGGTTAGGCCGGAGGGACAGACCGTGCCAATAGATCAACGCCAGTCGATCTCTGGTGACCGGTGGTAGCCGATCCCGGCGGCGTCCCAGCGGGAACCGAGAGCGGCCAGGCGGTCCCGGAACGACGGCCAGTCGCGGGCGCCGCGCGGGGACCAGGCGATCTCGGCGAGGGCCGGCAGGCGCGGCAGGGTCAGGTACTGCACGTCGGCGACGCTGCGCAGGGTCTCCGACCAGAGTGGAGCCTCGACGCCGAGCACGGACTCCTCGGGCAGCACGTCGGCCGGGTCCCAGTCGTAGGACCGCTCGACCGGGATCAGACCGGCCCAGTCCAGGCCGATCGGGGTGCTCGCGTCGTACTTCATGTCGAGGTAGGCGCGGTCGGCCGGGGACATGATCACCTGACGGCCGGCGGCGAGCGTCCGGGCCACGTGGTCCCCCTCGTCCCGGCGGCGCCAGTACTGGACGATCGCGGTCTCCGGCAGGTCGACGGCGGTGATCTCGTTCCAGCCGATGACGCGCTTGCCGTACTTGGCGGGGAGCGGGAGCACCCGGTCCAGGAAGGCGCGGTAGTCCGCCGGGTCGGTGGAGAGACACTCGTCGCCGCCGATGTGCAGGTAGGGACCGGGTGTCAGCTCGGCCACCGCGCCGAGAACGGTCTCCACGAAGGCGTAGGTCTCCTCCTTGCCCACGGTCAGCGAGCTGTACCCGACCTCGCCGTCGGTCCGCGGCGCGACCGGCTGCCCGTCCGGGGTCAGCTCCGGGTACGCGACCAGCGCCGCGTTCACGTGCCCGGGCATGTCGATCTCCGGCACGATCGTGACGAACCGGTCCGCGGCGTACGCGACCAGATCCGCGTACTCGGCCAGGGTGAGGAAGCCGGGCCCCGCCCCGTCGCAGCCGGTGCCCGGCCCGCCGCCGATCTCGGTGAGCCGGGGCCGTCCCGGGATCTCCAGCCGCCAGCCCTGGTCGTCGGTGAGATGCAGGTGCAGGTGATTGATCTTGAACTGGACCAGCAGGTCGATGTGCGCCTTGACCTCGTCCGGGGTGAAGAAGTGCCGGGCCAGGTCGAGCATCGCCCCGCGGTACGCGAACCGGGGCCGGTCCTCGATCACGCCGCCCGGCAGTTCGTCCGCCCCCGCCGCCAGCTGCACGAGGGTCTGCACGCCCCAGAACAAGCCGGCCGCCGACCCGGCCCGCAGCGTCACCGACGCCGCGGTGATCTCCAGCCGGTACGCCTCCGGTTCGCCCGAGTCGTCCAGTTCGAGGCGGATCGCCCCGCCGGCCCGCAGCGGCAGGTCCAGTGTGGAGGCGAGGTGCTCGGCGACGCCGGGGGCGGCGGGGGCCGGGCTCACCGCCGTACCGGAGAGGTGGAGGGGGAAGAAGACGGCCGAGGCCGGCCGCACCGAGGACGGAACCGGGATCACATCGCCGAGGTGGTTCGTCGGAGAGCGCACTCTGAACACTCTAAACTGTTTCACCATGACGATCACTACGCGTCATGCCGCACTCGGCGATGAGCTACCGCTGCACGACCTCGCCGCGCGCACCTTCGGCATGGCCTGCCCACCGGGCACCGCACAGGCCGACATCGACGCCTTCATCGCGGCACACCTGTCGGTCGAGCGCTTCGCCGGATACCTCGCCGACCCGGACCGGACGATCCTGCTGGTGTCCGAGGACGATCAGCCGATGGGGTACGCGATGCTGGTCAGCGGGCCGATCGCCGACCCGGACGTGGCGGCGGTCGTCGACGAGAAGACCGCGATCGAGCTGAGCAAGTTCTACCTCGCGGCCGAGCGGCACGGGTCAGGCGCCGCGTCCGCGCTGATGACGGCGGTGCTGGAGGCGGCGACCGCGACCGGCGCCGAGTCCTGCTGGCTCGGGGTGAACCAGCAGAACCGGCGGGCGGCCCGCTTCTACGCCAAGCACGGCTTCACGATCGCCGGGACCAAGCGCTTCCTGGTCGGCAGCGAGTGGCACGACGACCACATCCGGCAGCGGTCACTTCTCCCGTAACCGGCCCCGGGCCCCCGTCAGCGCTCCCGCACGCGGGCACGGGCCTCCATCAGCGCTCCCGCAAGCGGGCACGGGCCTCCATCAGCGCGAAGCCCAGCAGGTTGAGGCCACGCCAACGGGACGGGTCGGTGGCCCGCTCGTCGGTGGCGACCAGCCCGATGCCCCAGATCCGGTCCAGCGGGCTCGCCTCGACCAGCACCCGCTCGCCGGTGCCGAGCAGATACTCACGCAGATCGGGGTGCTGTCCGAACTTGGCCATGCCGGCGTCGACCACGATCGCGAAGCGCTCGCGCACCCACTCCTCGTCGCGGAAGCCGAGGACGCCGCGGCCGAGCTCCTTGGCCCGCGCCGGGTGCTTGGCCGCGAGGATCCGGGTGGCGCTCTCCTCGTCGCCGAAGAGCCGGGCCTTGCGCCACATCATGTAGTGCTCGGCCGTCCGGAACGTGACACCGTCCACGGTGAACGCGGAGGGCCACCACTGGCTCATGCAGCCGGCGTCGGCCCGCCCGTCGGCACGGGGACGATGCCGCCAGAAGAAGACGTACTTCACCCGCTTCGGTACGGCGATCAGTTCCTCGACGGTACGGGGTGACACGTTGCCGGACGACGGTTCGTTGCTGGACACCCGGGAAGTATCCGCTGCTCAGCGACGGCCCTCCAGCGATTTTCAGCCGACGAGCGGCTGCAACTGCTCGCCGACGAAGCGGACGTGCTCCTCGATGTCGCTGCCGTAGAGCGGCTCGACGACGACCGTGGTGGCGCCCGCGTCGGCGTATTCCCGGATCGCGGCGGCGATCTCGGCCGGCTCGCCGATCACCGCGAGCGCGTCCTCGCCCCACTGCTCCCGGTGCCGCCGCAACCGCTCGGCGGCCGTCGGACCGGTGGCCGCGGCCAGGTAGAGGACGATCTCGTGCTCCCGGGTCGCGGCGATGTGCCGCTTCGCCGCCCGCAGCCCGTCCGGCGTCGTGCCGCCACTGAGGATCGTCCCGTCGGCCAGCTCCCCGGCGAGGGCCAGGGTCTTCGGGCCGGTCGCGCCGATCAGCAGCGACGGCGGCGGATCCAGCGGCCAGTCCAGGCGGACCGCGTCGAGCCGGACGTACCGGCCGTTCGTCGTGACGGTCTCGCCGTGCAGCAGGGCGCGCAACGCCGACGTGTACTCCCGCAGCAGGGTGAGCGGCGAGGCGGCCCGCTCGCCCACCTGCGTCATCCAGTCCTGCACACCGTGCCCGATGCCGGCGATCGCCCGCTCGCCGAACATCCGGCGCAACGTCGCGATCTCCATGGCGCAGAGCGCGACGTTGCGGAACGGCACCGGCAGGATGCCGATCCCGACGCGCAGCCGGGTGGTCACGGCGAGGGCGGCGGCGGCCGCGGCGATCCCGCCGTTCTGGAAGCAGTCCTCCCAGAGCCAGAGCTCGGCGACCCCGGCCTCCTCCGCGGCCCGGGCGGCGCCGAGCAGCCGCTCGGGCGGGTGGTCGGGGGTGAAGGTCGCGCCGAGGATGGTCATGCAGGAGATCTTATATAAGCCACTGCTTAAACGTGACGGAGAATTGTCGCACCCGGCCGCTACCTTCATACCTGCGGACCGGTGCCACGGGGGCACCGGTCCGTCCATAGCGCCCAGACATGACGCGAGGGCATGACGCTCAGACGCTCCGCAGCAGGGCCTCGCCCGTCGCACGTACGCGGTCGATCAGCTCCGGTGGCGACTCGACGGTGAAGGGCACGCCGAGCACGCCCAGCACCATCACCGGCCAGGCCAGGTCGTCGACGCTCATCCGCAGCCGGCAGGTGCCCTCGCCGACCGGCTGCACCGTTCCGCGCGGGCCGAGGAAGTCCTGCACCGCCGCCGCGTCGGCCGTCATCAGCACGGCGACGTCGTACCGGCTGGGGATGGAGCGGATCCGCGAGCGCAGCCAGTCGACCGGGTCGCCGCCGGGGATCTCCCGGGGACGGAACCGCGCGCCGGTCAGCGCCGGGGCGGCGAGCCGGTCCACCCGGAAGCTGCGCCAGTCGCCGCGGTCCAGGTCCCAGGCGAGCAGGTACCACCGGCGGCCGAGCGGGACCAGGCGGTGTGGTTCGACGTACCGGATCAGGGTCTCCCCCGCGGGCGGGGTGTACTCGAAGCGCAGCCGCTCCTCGCCCCGGCAGGCCATCGCGATCGTGGTCAGCGAGATCGCGTCCAGCACCGGGCCGCCACCCCAGACGCCCGGGGTGGTCATCGCCTGGAGGGCGTCGATCCGGCGCCGCAACCGCGGCGGGAGCAGTTGGATCACCTTGGCGAGGGCGCGTACCGAGGTCTCCTCGAAACCGGCCACCGACCCGGCGGCGGCGCTGCGCAGCCCGACCGCGATGGCCACCGCCTCCTCGTCGTCGAGCAGCAGTGGGGGCATCGCGGCGCCGGCCTGCAGTTGATACCCGCCCGCCACGCCCCGGCTGGCGTCCACCGGATAGCCCAGCTCCCGCAGCCGGTCCACGTCCCGGCGCAGGGTGCGCGGGCTGACCTCGAGGCGCCCGGCCAGCTCGGCGCCGGGCCAGTAGCGGTGGGTCTGCAGCAGGGAGAGCAGCCGCAGCATCCGGGCACTCGTGTTCGCCATGCCGCCAGCGTCCCCCGAATTGCGGTCGGGAAGCGACCGCTATCCGCGTCGCACTCGATCACGGTGCGCCACTGGACTAGGTTGGCGAATCACATGACAGGCGGCGTGGGCAGGAAGGCGGCGGGAGCGGATGCTCGGTCGGCATCGGGACCGGCGTGACGACGTGGCCCCTCCTCCCGACGAGGAATCCCCTGGTTGGGAGCGCGAGACCACCGAGGGCACCGCGCGGCTGCGCGAGTTGCTGCGGCGGCGGCGGGAGAAGCGGAACGCACTCATCGGCCGGTTCCTGGACACGCTGGTCCGGCCGGCCCCGCGGATCCCGGCGCCCCGGCGGGGGAACCCGGACGCGGTGGTGGACTGCGCGGTCTACGCGAGCGGGACGCGCCGGCCCGAGCCGGGGCAGCCGCGGCAGTTGCCGTACGCCGAAGCCGCCCGCCTCGCCCGGCGCCGCCGCAACGCCTTCGTCTGGCTCGGCCTGCACGAACCGGACCGGGCCACCATGAGCCTGATCGCCGAGGTCTTCGGCCTGCACGACCTCCTCGCCGAGCAGGCCATCACCGGCGGGCACCGGCCCGGCGTGGAGACCGTCGGCGAGGTGACCCGTCTGGTCCTGCGCACCGCGCGCTACGTCGAGCACGACCAGCTCACCGAGACCTCCGAGGTGGTGGAGACCGGTGACATCACGGTGCTGGTCGGCCCGTGGTTCGCGATCACCGTGCGGCACGGCCCGGTCGGCCCGCTCTGGGCGGTCCGGCAGGAGCTGGAGCAGCGCCCGGAGGTGCTGCGGCACGGCCCGTGGGCGGTCGCGTACGCCGTCGGCAGCCGCCTCGTCGACAACTACCTGGACGTCGCCGGCCTAGTCGAACGTGACCTGGAACGGCTGGAGGAGGAGTCCTTCGCCACCGTGCGCGGGGCCGGTATCGCCCACATCTACCAGCTGAAACGCGAGATGGTGGAGTTCAAGCGGGCGGTGCTGCCGCTGGCCGAGCCGCTCGCGAAGCTGCTGGAGACCCGCGAGCTGCCGGCGGCGCTGCGCCCCTATCTGGTGGACGTGCGGGGGCGGCTCTCCCGGGCGGTGGACCGGGTGGCCCTCTTCGACGACCTGCTCAACTCGATCCTGCAGGCCCGGCTGGCGCAGATCTCCATCGACCAGAACGACGACATGCGGAAGATCGCCGCGTGGGCCGCCATCGCCGCGGTGCCGACCGTGATCGCCGGGATCTACGGGATGAACTTCGAGGTGTTCCCCGGCCTCGCCTCGCCGTACGGCTTCCCGGGCGCGATGGGCGCGATGGTGGTCCTCGGCGGCGGCCTCTACTGGCGCCTCAAGCGCACCGGCTGGCTATAGATATTGCGGTCACCCTTGGTTATATTCATGTACACAAATTGCCCGTGTGGGAACGATCACTTCCGGTAACCAAGCGCGATTCTCCGCCGATAATCCCACGTCAACCGCCGTTCCGGCGCAGTTCCACACCGGACGGTCGATGAAGGCTGGGCACTTCGCCCTACCCCATGAATACGGCGAGTCACTAAGTTTGATCGCGCGATCTTTGGGGGTTTCACACGTGACGGCATCCGGCGCCGCACTCCGGCGCGACCTGCTCACGGTCGTCCGGGGCCACGTCGACCTGTTCCTGAACGCCGGCTCGCTGATGGCCACCACGCTCATCACGTCGGCGTTCGGTTTCGCCTACTGGTGGCTGGCCGCCCATCTGGCCCCGGCCGAGGCGGTCGGCCAGGCCTCCGCCGCGGTGTCGGCGATGACGCTGATCGGCACGATCGGGATGTTCGGCATGGGCACCATGCTCATCGCCGACCTGCCCGGCATCGCCCGCGGACGCTGGGACCTGATCGCCACCTGCCTGCTCGCCGCCGGCACCGCCGCGACCGTGGGCGGCCTGGTCTACGTCGCGCTGGCCCACCTCTGGCTCCCCGGACTGCGCGAGGCGCTCGGCAGCACCCCGGCGACCGTGCTGCTGGTCGCCGGGATCGCGCTGAACGCGATGACGCTGGTCCTCGACGAGGCGATGGTCGGCCTGCTCCAGGGCCCGCTGCAGCTGATGCGCAACGCCTGGTTCTCGATGATCAAGCTGGTCCTGCTCGGCCTGGTCTGGCTGCTCCCGATCACCCTGACCGGCGAGGCGCTGCTGCTCACCTGGGTGGCCGGCATCGTCGGCTCGACCGCGATCCTGTTCCGGGCACTGCGCCGGCGCGGCATGATCGACTCGCTGCGCCCCCGGGCCGCCCTGCTGCGCGGCCGCGGCCGGGCCACCCTCGACCACAACCTGCTGAACCTGGCCGCCTACCTGCCCCGCGCCGCGCTGCCGCTGGTGGTGACCGCGACGCTCTCGGCCGCCGCGAACGCCGCCTTCTACACCGCGTTCATGGTGCTCTCGGTGCTGGCGATGATCCCCGGCAACGTGGCGCTCACGCTCTTCGCGGTGGCCGCCGGCGATCGGGCGGCGCTGCGGGGCAAGGTCCGGATGGGCCTGGCCGTCTGCCTGGGGCTCGGCGTGCCCGCCTCACTCGTGGTGGCGGACCTCGCCCGGCCGATCATGTCGCTCTTCGGTTCCGCGTACGCCGAGACGGCCGGTGACGTTCTCGCCGTCCTGTGCCTGACCTACGTGCCGTTCGTGTTCCACCACTTCTTCCTGGCCGTCTCCCGGGTCCGCGGCCGGCTCCGCGGCGCCGGGATCTTCTCGGCCGCCGCCGGTGCGGCCGAACTGCTCGCGGCCTGGTGGGGCGGCCGCCACGGCGAGCTGAACGACCTGGTCACCGCGGTGGCCGTGGTGATGGCGATCGAGACGGTACTGGTCGCGCCGACCGTGCTGAAGGTCGTCTTCGCCCCGGTCGCCGACGTAGCAGCAGCAGAGGGAGTCACCGTCATGTCCACCACCAGCCTGACCCTGCACGAACGTGCGTGGCTGCCGCTGGAGTACATCCGCACCGTCGGGCCGCTCACCGGCGTCACCGCCGAGCGGCTGCGGCACGCGCTGATCGGACTGCACGCCGCCGACCCCGCGCACCGGGCGGTCTCCCGCCTGGACCGGGCCGGCCGGCAGTGGCAGCACCTGGACGCGGCGAGCTTCGCGGCGTACGCGCGGGAGGCGGTCACCGACCTCGGTCACGGCCCGGTGGACTTCGACGCGATGACCCGCCGTCTGCAGGCCGAGCCCCGGGCACACCATCCGGTACGCATCCTGGCCGGCGGCGGGTACGTGGCGCTGAAGGTGTCCCACGCCTACGGCGACGCGGGCCCGGTGAACACGCTGCTCCGCGAGCTGGTGCTGGCCGCCGCCGAGGGCCGCGCCGCCCGGATCGCCCCGTCCGTACGCCACCGCACCGCCCTGCCCCGGGCCTGGTGGAAGCAGTTCGGCCGGCACCCCGACCGGTGGCGGACGGGTCTCGGCTTCCCGGCGCCGCCGCACCCGGAGCCCACCGAGACCCGGTCCTGGCACGACGCCCTGACCGTCCGGACCGCCCGCTCGGCCTGGGTGCTGGGCCAGATGCGCTCCTGGCGGGACGAGCACGCACCCGGCGTCACCACCTCGGCGATCACCTTCGCGGCCTTCACCGGCGCGCTGATCGAGCTCGGCCTGCGTCCCGACCTGACCGGTGGCACGTTCCTCGCCGACGCCCGGCGGTACCTGGGCGCGGGCGTCAGCGTGGACAGCAACTTCTGCATGGGCCCGTACCTGAGCCCGGCGAGCCTGACCGATCCGGCCGCCGTCCACCGGACGCTCAAGGCCGAGCTGGCCAGCGGCCGGATCCTGACGATGATGCTGCTGCGCGAGGGCAAGCTCCTGCTGACCGGGGCACCGGGGATGCCGGACCCCTACCCCACCGAGGTGGCGGTGGAGCCGCGTCCCCGGCTCACCTTCAGCAACCAGGGCCGCCACGACGTCCTCGGCGACCTGCCCTGGGCGGTCGGCGCGGCGGGCCGGGTGAACCAGAGCGTGCCGACGCTGAACGGCCCCGAGGGGATCACGCTGACCACCAGCGAGATGGGCGGGGTGCTGCACCTGGAGGCGACGTTCCACTCCTCGACGTACGACCCGGACGTGCTGCAGCGCGCCCTCGACCTGGTCTGCACCGACCCGGCCGGCCTGATCATGGCGCACCACTGAGAGGGGGTCCCCGCTCGGCGGGGACCCCCTCTCAGTACCGGGATCGGGTCAGCGGGAGCCGGCGCGCGGGCCGCCACCCTGCCCGGGGCCGCCCTGGTTCGGGCCTCCCGGGTTCGACTGACCCGCACCACCCTGCCCCTGGCCCGGGTTGCCCTGAGGCGCATTGCCCCGGGGCGGATTGCCCTGCGACGGGTTCCCCTGAGGCGGGTTGCCCTGCGACGGGCTCCCCTGGGACGGATTGCCCTGAGGCGCATTGCCCCGGGGCGGATTGCCCTGGGACGGATTGCCCTGCGTCGGATTCCCCTGAGGCGGGTTGCCGTGCGCGGGACCCGAGGGGCCGCCCTGGTCGCGCGGCCCGCCCGGGTGGCCGGTTCCGGGATCGCCCGGACCCTGCTGGCCACCCGGCCAGGTGTTGCGCAGCACCGGCAGCGAGAGCTCCGCGGTGCGCGTCTGCGTGCGGGCGAGCGGCCCGCAGTAGTCGTACGAGATGGTCGCCTGAAGGCTGGCCACGCCACCGCGCGGGTAACCCGTGGTGACCCGGACCCGGGTGAAGTCCGTACGGCGCGGGGAGAGCGAGTCGCCCCGGGAGAACTCCGCCGACCGCCGCGCCCCGGGATACTCGATCCGGACGCCGCGATCGCCGCGTACCCAGACCTCGGCGTCGCAGATCGGCCGGTCGGTGCGCCAGAAGATGTTGACCCAGCTACCGGCCTCGGCCCGGATCGCGGGGAGCCAGTCGCTCACCGGCTGCGGGCCGTTCGGCGCCGCCACGGCCGGTGTCGCCGTGGTCGCCGCCACTCCCATCGCCGCGGTGGCCAGCGCGAACATTGCCGCGATCCGCCGACTCCTGTGCATTTCAATCCTCCAGTGCCATGTCCGTTGCCGCGTGAGCAGCCCGACAAAAAGGACACTAAAGGCAATACCGGCGACGCGCGGTATTTTGCGGGCGAGTTTTCCTACAAAAGACTCTAATTGGACAAATTACCGAGATCGACTCGTCCGAAAAGATGATGTTGGCACTTCCGTGCCTGAAACGCGGTGTACCGGGGTAACCCACCGGGCATGGCCACGGAGAAGGTGCAGGATCTCGGTGAACCCGTCGCGTACCTGGTCCTCCGGGACGGCACGCCGGTCTACGACGAGGGCGGCAGCCCGGTGGGCACGGTCGAACACGTGCTCGCCGACGAACGCGAGGACGTGTTCCACGGATTGCTGGTGGGCACCGCGGCGGGGCACCGGTTCGCCCGGCCCGGGCAGGTCACCGGGATCTTCGAGCACGGGGTGATCATCGGCGTGCCCGCGGGAGAGCTGGCCGAGCCGAGCGCCGACCCGCCCTCCCGTCTGCTGGAGGACCGGGCCGGCGCCCTGAGGCGTGCGTGGGACTGGCTGAGCCGCCCCCGCTGACCGGGGGCCTACTGCCGGCCGCGGTCCCGGAAGGTCCAGTTGCCGTCGCCCAGCGTGCCGCGCGCGGCGGCGCTCTTCGCCTTCTCGGCGGCGGCCTCCTCGGCGGCGAGCCGGGCGTCGATCCGGGCGTTCAGGAAGTCGGCGGCCGCCCGGTCCTCGTCGCTCGGGGCAGCGGCGAGCGCGTACACCATGCCGATGACGCAGAAGATCACCGCGGCGCCGATCGGGACCAGCAGCGTACCGGCGGTGGCGCCGGAGACCGAGCCGAACGAGGTACTCTCGCCGGTCACCGACATCGCCGACATGCCGGTGAAGTGCATGCCGTTGACCGCGATGCCCATCACCAGGGCGGAGCCGAAGATCACCAGCCGGGTACGGACCACCAGGGCCAGCCAGAGCGCGACGGTCGCCGCGACCACCGCGATCACCACCGAGAGGGCGACCCGGGAGCCGGCGTAGTGGATCTCGCCGTGCAGGCGCATCGCGGCCATGCCGGTGTAGTGCATGGCGGCCACGCCGAGACCGGCGATCACGCCGCCGACCAGGATCCGGACCTGCTGGGCACCGGAGCCGAGCAGCGCGATGGCCAGGCCCACGCCGACCGCCACGAACGCGATCAGGATGCTGGCGACGGTGAGGCCGACGTCGTACCGGATCGGGGTGCCGACCACGTCGAAGCCGAGCATCGCGACGAAGTGCATGCTCCAGATGCCGGTCGCGCCGAGCGCGAGCGCGGCGAGCACCAGCCACCAGGTGCGCTCGCCACTGGTCCGGGCCGCGCGCAGGCGCACCGCGCTGGTCAGGCCGAGCAGCGACCCCAGAACGGAGAGCAGGTAGCTGAACGCAGGCGTGACCCACCCATGATCAAAATGATGAATCTCGGCCATGGCCGCTGGTCCTCTCGCTCCGCTTGGTATCGGCGGCATCCTGCCCCACCCCGAGGGAAGGGCGTGACTGATTGTGACGCAGATTTCGTTACAAGCGAAGAAGCAGAAGATCTCAATTTGGATCAAGAGCCGGGATTTTATGCCCCATTTGTCGTCCCTGTGACCCGTTTTCCCCTGTTAGTCGGCGTATGACAAGAGGGTTACTGATCCACTACGAAAGGTCCGATCATTGGGAGCGATTCCACATGATCGTGACTTTCAGTAACGTCTACGCGATGGTACCCGGGGATCCACGCAGCGTCAGCTCATCATCCCGTGCGTGGCCGGCGCGAGCAGGTGCAGAGCCGGCGCGCGCTGCGAGTGCAGGGTCTGCACGGTGTCCTCGGTGCAGGTCCCGGGCCTCTCGTCCATCACGCACAGGGTGCCGACGACGTGCCCCTCGCCGGAGTGGAGCGGGACGCTCGCGTACGACCGGACCCCGCTGACCGAGAAGAGCGGCGTGTCCGGGAAGTCCTCCCCGGTCCGCGTGTCACTGATCAGAACCGGTACGTCCTCGGCCACCACGATGGTGTCCGGTGACCACTCGGCCGGCACGCCGCCCGCCTCCCGAAGCCAGGGCGGCAGCCCGTACGACCCGGCGATGACCACGGTGTCGTTGAGCACCAGCATGATCGCGGCGGTGGTCACGCCGGTGAGCACGGCCAGCCGCTCGGCGAACGCGTCCAGCCCGGCGGCCTGCGCCGGGCGGGTCAGGAAGTCCGAGACGGCGAGCAGCCGGGGCACGTCGGAGAGCGGCGTACCGGACTCCGGCGCCGCACCCCCGCCCGCCTCGGAACGGCTGACGAGCAGGTCGTTCGCCGCGTCGAGCACGTGCTTCGGCCGTACCGGCTTGGAGATCGTCACGTCGCAGAGCTGCCGGGCGGCGGCCGGGGCGGCGGCGGACAGCATGATCACCGGGATGTGCGCGGTCGCCTCGCCGGCACGCAGGTACTGCGCCACCTCCAGGCCGCTCATCCCGGGCATGTGGTGATCGAGGACCACCAGGTCGGGGCGCGCGTCCCCGATCATCCGCAGCGCGGCGGGACCGTTGGTAGCGGTGTGCACCGTGTGGCCGGCCTTGCTCAGCACCGTGGTGAGCAGTTCGGCGATGTCGACGTCGTCCTCCGCGACCACGATGGACGCCATGTCCTGCCCTCCTCGCGTCCTGCCCTTCCCGCTGGGCCCGGCGGTAGCACCGACCTTAACCCCGCGACCCCGGACAGGTTCGCCGTTTGGCCAGCTCACGCTCCCCGCGGGCTCACTGCTTGGCCAGGTCGTGCTCCACCAGCGTCGCCACCCAGGCGATCTCGGCGGAGAGGATCCCGCGCCAGTACGACGCCTCCGGGGCCGGCGGCCGGGAGGTGTCCGACAGCACCGCGTAATCCTCCTCCAGCCGCCGCATCCGGGCACGCAGCAACTCGGCAGCGCGACCGGAATCGATCGCGGCAAGGTGGGTCAGCGCGACCACGAAGTCCACCGAGCCGGCCGGGCTGTCCCGGAGACCGGCCTCCACCTTCTCCCGGTAGCGCACCCGGCCCGCCTCGGTCAGCTCGTACTCGGTCCGGGGTGGGCGGTTGCCGACCTGCTCCGGCTCGTTCGGCGTCACCAGCCCGGCGCGGGCCATCGACTTGAGGAGGGTCGCCACCGTGCTGCGCGTCGGGTCCAGGTGCGGGCAGCGCTCGCGGACCCGGGTGGCCAGGTCGTACGCGTGGACCGGGCTCTCGCCGAGGAGGCCGAGGATCGGGAGGACGAGACTGTTTTGAGAAGCATCCTGCGGCATATCCACTACGCTATAGACGTATACAGCTACAGACAACCGAATATAGGGTGAGTCCGGTGGAACCACTGACGAACTGGGCCGGCAACATCACCTTCAGCGCCCGGGGGCTTCTCCGCCCGCGCTCCATCGATGAACTTCGCAAGATCGTAGCCACCGGCACCGCGCTACGCGTCCTCGGTAGCGGCCACTCCTTCAACCGCCTCGCCGACACCACCGGCGACCTGGTCTCCCTCGCGGATCTGCCGCGGACGGTCGAGATCGCGCCGGATCGGGCCACGGTCCGGGTGGACGGCGGCATCCGCTACGGCGAGCTCGCCGTCCGCCTGCACGAGGCGGGCCTGGCCCTGCACAACATGGCCTCCCTGCCGCACATCTCGGTCGCCGGCGCGGTGGCCACCGCGACACACGGCTCCGGCGTACGCCACGGCAACCTCGCCACCGCGGTCTCCGGGGTGGAGCTGATCCGCGCCGACGGCGAGCAGGTCACCCTGAAGCGCGGCGACGACGACTTCGACGGCGCGGTCGCGAGCCTCGGCGCGCTCGGCGTGGTGACCGCCCTGACGCTCGACGTCGAGCCCGCCTTCGAGCTGCGCCAGTACGTCTACGAGGGACTGCCGGCCACCTCCGTACGGGAGGATCTCGGCGAGATCCTGGCCGACGGCTACAGCGTCAGCCTCTTCACCCGATGGACCGGCCCCGGCGTCGACCAGGTCTGGCTCAAGCGCGCCGAGCCGATGACCGGCGACACCTACTTCGGTGCCCGCCTCGCCGACGGCCCGCGCCACCCGGTCCCCGGCATGCCCGCGGAGAACTGCACCGGCCAGGGCGGCGTGCCCGGCCCCTGGCACGAGCGGCTGCCGCACTTCCGGATGGAGTTCACCCCGAGCAGCGGCGCCGAGCTCCAGTCCGAGTGGCACGTCCCGCGCGCCCGGGCCCGCGAGGCGATCGAGGCGGTATCCACCCTCGGCGAGCGCGTCTCGGCCGTACTCCAGGTCTGCGAGATGCGGACCATCGCCGCCGACGACCTCTGGCTCTCCCCCAACTACCGGCAGGACAGCCTCGCGCTCCACTTCACCTGGATCGCCGACACCGCCGCGGTCCTCCCGGTCGTCGCCGACCTGGAGGCGCTCCTCGTCCCGCTCGGCGCCCGCCCGCACTGGGGCAAGATCTTCACGATGGACGCCCCGGCCGCGTTCCCGCGCTTCGCCGGCTTCGCCGCCCTGGTCGCCCGCTACGACCCCACCGGCAAGTTCCGCAACGACTTCCTCTCTTTCCTTCGCTGACTCTCTTTCCTCCGCTGACTCTCTTTCCCCCGCTGAGGAGCATTTTCATGTACGCCGTCGTGGACGCCTTCACGGCGGAGGCCGACGCCCTCGGGCACGCGGCCTCCCGCTGGCCGGCCGACGCCTGGGACCGCCCCACCCGCTGCTCCCCGTGGAGCGTCCGCGACCTGCTCGGCCACGTCCACGTGGTGATCGCCTGGCTCCCCGCCATGCTGGACACCCCGGCTCCCGATCGGGCGACTGCTTCCGATCGGGCGACCGCTTCCGATCAGGCGACTGCTTCCGGCCAGGCGATCGTGGAAGCGGTCGGGTACTACCGGCCGGACGCCCGCTTCTCCCCCGAGACCGACGCGGCCCGCATCCGCCTCGCCCAGGACCGGGCCGCCTCGTTCGCCACCCCCGGCGAACAGGTCCGCGAGTTCAGGGCACTCGTCCAGCAGGTCACCGCCCGGTGCCGCGCCGAGCCACCGTCCCGGATGGTCCGCACCCGCCACGGCGACCCGATGCTGCTCACGGAGTTCCTGCGTACGCGGGTGTTCGAGCTGGCGGTCCACGGCCTCGACCTGGCCGACGCCCTGGACCGGCCACCCTGGCTCACCCCGCCGGCCGCGAACACGGTGCTGTCCCTGCTCTTCGAGGATCTCCCGCCCGACCTGCCCGCCCCGCCCGACCGCTTGATCCGCCAGGCGACCGGCCGTGCTCCCGCGGGTTCCCTACCGGGACGGTTGACGCTGGGCTGAGTCACCCGCGCTACCGCTCAGCAGCCGCACACGCCCCCGGCCGGAGCCGTCAGCGTGTCGACGGCCCCCTTCCGCTCCCCGCGATCGTCCCGAACCGGGAACCCCTCCCGAACCCAGTACTCGAAACCCCCGATCATCTCCTTCACCGGATACCCGAGCCTGGCGAACTCCAGCGCCCCCTTGGTCGCCCCGTTGCACCCCGGCCCCCAGCAGTAGGTGACCACCGCGCTCCCCGCCGGCACCACCGCGGCGGCCCGCCCCGCGATCTCCCGCGACGGCAGGTGCACGGCGCCCGGGATGTGCCCCTGCTCCCAGGACTCCGCGCTGCGGGTGTCGATCACGATCACCCCCGGGACCGCCGCTTCCAGGTCCGCGTGGACGTCGCTGACGTCGGTCTCGAAGGCGAGCCGCCGGGAGAAGTACTCGATAGCTGTCGTCATGCCCTGATCGTGCCGGGGACGACACCCCGATCCCAGTGGCGCTGATGCCACTGACCGCTAAGATTCCGCCATGCTGCCGAGGTTCCGGGGCCACACCGTGTCGGTGCTCGCCTACCCGGGGATGTCCCTCTTCGAGCTGGGCATCGTCACCGAGGTCTTCGGCCTGCCCCGGCCCGAGTTCGACCGCCCGTGGTATGAGCTCACCATCTGTGCCGAGACCCCCGGCCCGGTCCGCGTCGTCGGTGGCGCCGCGATACACACCGACCATGGGCTGGACATGTTCGCCGCCGCCGAGACGGTCATCGTCCCGGGCGTACCCGAGGTGGCCGAGGAACCGTCGGAAGCGCTGGTCGCGGCCCTGCGAAGGGCCCACCGGAACGGCTCGCGGATCCTGTCGATCTGCTCGGGAGCGTTCGCGCTCGCCGCCGCCGGGCTGCTGGACGGCCGCCCCGCCACCACCCACTGGCGGTACGCCGACGCCCTGCGCGCCCGCCACCCCGGGCTCCAGGTCGACGCCGACGTCCTCTACCTGGACCACGGCTCCGTGCTGACCAGCGCGGGCAGCGCCGCCGGCCTGGACCTCTGCCTGCACGTGGTACGCCTCGACCACGGACCGGCGATCGCCAACGCGGTGGCCCGGCGGCTGGTCGTGCAGCCGCACCGGGACGGCGGGCAGGCCCAGTTCGTCGAGGCGCCGGTCGCCGCGGATCCGGCCGACGACCGGGTGGCCCGGAGCATGGAGTGGGCGCTCGGCCACCTGACCGAGCCGGTCAGCGTGGCCCTGCTGGCCGGGCGCGCGCACATGTCGGGGCGCACCTATCTGCGGCACTTCGCCCGGGCCACCGGCACCACGCCGATCCGCTGGCTGATCGGGCAGCGGGTGCACGCGAGCCTGGCGCTGCTGGAGACGACCGGCGCGCCGATCGAGGAGGTGGCCGCGGCGGTCGGGTTCGACACCGCCGTCACCTTCCGGCATCACTTCGCCCAGATCATGCGTACGTCACCCTCGGCCTATCGCCGGGCGTTCCGTCAGCCCTCCTCCGCCGCCTCCTGATAGGTCAGGCTCGCGAAGAGCGACTCCTCGTCGCCGGCCGGGCCGATGAAGCCGAAGAAGAGGTAGCGGGCGTGCTTCCCGTCCATCTTCATCTGGGTGGTGAAGCTGCCGCCCTCGCCGAGCTTCGTCGTCACCACGCCCTGGCAGTCGGCGGTCACCCCGGCGGCGTCCGCACCGACCCGGGTGGCGGCCCACGGGCCCAGCTTCGCGCACGCGTCCAGGGTCACCGGCGACGCCCAGAACAGGGTGAATCCGGTGTCGGAGCGCAGCACCGGGGTGGCGTCGACGGTCGTCCACGCGGTGTCGCCGCCCACCGACATCGCCACCGGGTTCGGCAGAAGCGAGGGCTGCTCGCCGCTCACCCGCCACCCGACGGGGCCGCCGGCCGCCACGGCCGCGCTCAACGCCTTGTCGACCGCCGTCGGGCCCGGGTCCTGGCGGGTCCAGAACCAGTAGCCGATGCCGGCGGCGATCACCACGGGGACGGCCGCCTTGACGAGGGGGAGGGTCACCACCCGAGTCTCACCGTACGGGGTGGGGGCTGTCCGCCGAACCGAGCCGGACCACCATCGAGCCCCCCGCCGGGACCGTGACCGATTCCGACAACTCGCGACGGGTGACCGCATTCACCGCCGGACCGGACAGCGGCACCACCCCGGGCACCACGCCGTGGTTGAAGAGGAAGAGCAGCGGGCCACGGCGTACCGCCTCCACCCCGGTGGGCAGCCCGGCGTGCGCCGGCGCGACCCCGGCCTCGCCGAGCACCCGGTCCAGCAGGCGGCGCAGGCCGTCGTCGGAGAGTCCCGGGGAGACGTACCACGCGGAGCCGGAGCCGTACCGGTTGCGGGTGATCGCGGGGGCACCGGCCAGCACGTCACCGGCGTACCGGACCACCGTCTCGGACCCGGCGGTCTCCACCCGCTCGCTCCAGCGGACCGCCCGGTCGCCGGAGTCCAGCGCGATCTCGGCGTCCCCGGCGAGCGGCCGCCACTCGACCACGCGTACCCCGAGAACCTCGCGGAAGGCGCCCGGGTAACCGCCGAGCCGGACCCGGCCGTCGGGTTCGGCGATGCCGCTCAGATGGCCGACCACCAGGTGGCCGCCGTTCGCGACGAACTCCCGGAACGCCGCGGCCGTCTCGTCGGAGACCAGGTAGAGGTGCGGGAGCACGACCACCCGGTAGGCGCCGAGGTCCATCGGCAGGCCGGGGAAGACGAAGTCGACGGCGGTGCCCGAGCGGTGCAGCGCCCGGTGCGCCTGCCGGACCGCGGCCAGATAGTCGATCTCCGCGGAGGGGAGTCCGGCGCCCTGCAGCGCCCACCAGGAGGGTGCGTCCCAGGCCACCGCGACCTGGGCCACGGGCGGCGGCGCGTCCGCGACCTGCGCCGCGATGGCTTTCAAGGTACGCCCGAGCCCCACCGCCTCGCGGAAGACCGGACTGTCCGGACCGGCGTGCGGCACCAGCGCGGAGTGGAAGAGCTCGGCGCCGCCCCGGGGTTGCCGCCACTGGAAGTACATCGCGCCGCGGGAGCCCCGGGCCACGTAGGAGAGGCTGTGCCGGGTGAGCCGCCCGGCCTCCTTGGCGTGCATTCGTCCCGGCGTGTAGATCAGGTTCGGCCCGGTCTCCATCAGCAGCCAGGACCCGCCGCCCCAGCCGCGGGCCAGGTCGCCGCCGAACGCGGTCTGCTCCTCGGCGCCGAGTCCCGGCTCGGACGGGTAGTCGTCGACCGCCACCAGGTCCATCTCGGCCGCCCACTTCGCGTGGTCGACGCTGACCCAGCCGCCCTGCACGAAGTTCGTGGTGACCGGGATCGCCGGGTTCGCGGCCCGCAGCAGGTCCCGTTGCTCCTGGTACGCCGCGAGCAACTCGTCGGAGAGGAACCGGCGGAAGTCCAGCACGTGCGCCGGGTTGGGCAGGTACTGGGTGGCCCGGGGCGGCAGGATCTGCGCCCAGTCGGAGTACCGCTGGCTCCAGAACGCGGTGGTCCAGGACTCGTTCAGCGCGTCCAGGTCGCCGTGCTTCTTCTCCAGCCAGGTACGGAACGCCGCGGCGGTCAGGTCGCAGCGGCAGTCGGTGCCGTACTCGTTGTGCACGTGCCAGAGCGCGAGGGCCGGGTGGTGCGCGTACCGGTCGGCCAGCTTCCCGGCGATGGCCGCGGCGGCGGTGCGGTACGCCGGGGCGGAGACGCAGTAGGTGTCCCGGCTACCGTGGGTGAGCCGCACCCCGTCGGCGGTCACCGGCAGCGCCTCGGGGTGGGCGAGCGTGAACCAGGGCGGCGGCGAGGCGGTCGGCGTGGCGAGCGCGACCCGGATGCCGCCCTCGTGCAGCCGGTCGAGGATCCGGTCCAACCAGGTGAACTCGTACTCGCCGGGAGAGGGCTCCAGGTGAGACCATGCGAAGACACCGACCGTGACCATGGAGACGCCGGCCTGCCGCATCAGCGCGACGTCCTCCGCCCACACCTCCTCGGGCCACTGCTCGGGGTTGTAGTCTCCGCCGAAGCACAGCATGGGCACCACCTTGACTTTAGTTTGGCCTCTGAACAAAGTAGGCGGGGTGCACAACCTCGTCAATCCATCCTTCTCACTGTCCGAACCCACCTCGGACTGGGAGCACGCGCTCGTCACCGGCAACGGGCGGCAGGGCGCGCTCTGCTACGGCTCGCCCGCCGGGCTGCGTTTCACCCTCGCCCACGAGCACCTCTTCCAGCCGGTCACCGAGCCGCTTCCGGCACCGGAGACCGCTGCGGCGCTGCCGCGCCTGCGGGAGATGCTCGCTGCCGGGTCCTTCTCGCGGGCCGCCGACGAGGTCTGCGACATCTTCGGGTACGCCGAGACGCGCTGGATAGACCCGCTCATCCCCGCGGCGACCCTGCTCCTGAGCTCGGACCGGGACTCGGACGACGGCTACACCCGCGGCACCGACTTCACCACCGGCGTCGTCGTGCAGCAGTGGCCCGGCACGCGTGTCGAGGCCTTCGTGTCCCGTACCGCGAACGTCCTGGTCGTCCGGGTCTCCGGGGAGACCGGAACCGTCACGCTCGCCCCCACCGAGGGCACCCCGGAGCGGCCGATCGACGTCGCCGTCGAGGAGTTCGGCGACGACCTCGTGCTGACCGGCCGCTTCGACGCGGAGTGGCCCGGCGCGCTGCCCGGCTACACGGTCGCCTGCCGGGTCCGGCGCACCGGCGACGGCCTGCTGATCGTCGCGCGCACCGCCGTCGGCCTGCGCGCACCCGCCGACGCCCTGGCCGAGCTGCCCGAGAGTGGTTTCGGCGAGCTGCTGGCCGAGCACGCCGCCGTCCACGGGGACCTCTTCGGGCGGACGGCCCTGGAGCTGCCCGGCACCCGCACCGAGCAGCTCTTCGACGCCGGCCGGTACGCCATCATCAGCAGCACCGGCGAGCGGCCGCCGACCCTGCAGGGCGTCTGGACCGGCACGTACTCGCCACCGTGGCGCAGCGGCTGGACCATCGACGGCAACCTGCAGGCCGCGCTGCACGCCGTGCACTCCACCGGCACGCCGGAGCTGATGCTCGCGCTCTTCGACCTGCTCGACGCCGAGCGCGACGACTTCCGGGAGAACGCCCGGCTGCTCTACGGCCTACCCGGGATCTACGCCCCCGCGCACCTCGGCACCCACGGGCGGCAGAACCACTTCGGGCCGGTCTGGTGCCTGACTTTCTGGACCACCGGTGCCGCCTGGCTGGGCCGGCTCTACCTGGAGCACTGGCAGCACACCGGTGACCGGGTGTTCCTGGCCGAGCGGGCGCTGCCGTTCCTGCGCGAGGTCGCCGCGTTCCACCTGGGGTTCGCCGAGATCGTGGACGGGCGGGCCCGGTTCAGCCCGTCGTACTCGCCGGAGAACCAGCCGGCCAACACCGACTCGCAGGCCACCGTGGACGCGACGCTGGACGTGCAGGCGGTCGGCGACGTGCTGCGCGGCCTGCTGAGCCTCGCCCCGGACGATCCGGAGGCGCCGCGCTGGCGGGAGCTGCTGGACGCGCTGCCGCCGTACCGGATCGCGCCGACCGGCGAACTGGCCGAGTGGATCGACCCGCGCTTCGACGACAACCACGAGCACCGGCACTGCAGCCACCTCTACCCGTTCCTCTACGCCGGCGACCCGGCGGTCGAGGAGGACCCCGGGCTGCGGGCGGCGGCGGTCAAGGCGGTCCGGGACCGGTTGCGCTGGTGGCTGAGCGAGGCCTCCGACGAGATGGGGTACGGGCTGGGCCTGCTCGGCGTGGCGGCGGCGCGGCTCGGGCTGGCCGAGGAGGCGTACGGCGCGCTGGTCCGGCTGGAGGAGGCGTACTGGCGGCCGAACCGGGTGCCGACCCACAACCGGGACCACATGTTCAACGTGGACCTGGCGGGCGGCTACCCGGCGCTGGTCGCCGCGATGCTCCTGGCCAGCCGGGACGTGGGCCCGGACGGGGTGGCCCGGATCGGCCTGCTCCCCGCCCTCCCCGCGGCCTGGCCGTCCGGGCGGGTGCGCGGGCTGGTCGCCCGCGGCCCGGTCACCGTGGACCTGGCCTGGGAGCCGGACCGGATCGAGGTGACGCTGACCTCGCCGGTCGCCCGCACGGTCCACGTCACCCACCCCGGCGGCACGCTGACCGTGGAGCTGGCCGCCGGCATCCCGGTCACCTCGACGTCCCGGTGGCGCGTCAGCTGAAGGAGAGCGCCGCCACCGTCACGTCCGCGTCCTCGAAGATCACGAAGAGGTCGTGGACGCCGGTGAGCGGCGGCAGGGCGGCCCCGGCGCCGTCCTGCCGCGCGGGCGCGGTGAGCGTCGCGAGCACCGGACCGGCCAGCGGGTCGTCGAGGCGCAGGGTGACCCGGCCCCCGGAGGCCTCCATCGTCACCTCCGTGAGGCCGGCGCCGAAGTCGACCTCGTCGAAGACCGCCCAGGCGCCGGGGTGGCCGCTGCGCAGGGCGTCGTCGGCGACCGGCAGCACGCCCGCGTAGCCGTCGTTGTCGACCAGCCGCAGGCCGGCGCGGGCCGAGCGCGGCGGAATACGTTCCCCGTCGACGCGCAGCGTGGTGCTGAGCGCCACCGACGTGCTCGACGGGCCGACCGCGACGGTGTGCGACGCCTCCTCGACCACCCAGCGCGACCGGGTCACGTCCCAGAACGCCAGGTCGGCCACGGGCAGCGGGATCTCGACCCGGGCACGCTCGCCGGGTGCCAGGGTGACCCGGCGGTAGCCCCGGAGCCGGCGCAGTGGCTGCTTGACCCGGGAGCGCTGCTGGCGGGTGTAGAGCTGGACGACCTCGCTGCCGGGGCGGTCACCGGTGTTGACCACGTCGACCGCGACCGTGACGAGGCCGTCGGCGTCCACCGCGGCGGCGGAGAGCCGCAGGTCCTCGTACCGGAAGCGGGTGTAACCCAGGCCGTGGCCGAACGGGAAGAGGGGCGTGCCGCGGAAGTAGAGGTAGGTGGCGTCGTTCGCGATGATGTCGTAGTCGAGCAGGTCGGGGAGGTCGCCGGCGCTCGTGTACCAGGTCTGCGGCAGGCGGCCGGTGGGCTCGGCGCCGAAGAGCACGTCGGCGAGCGCGTTGCCGTGCTCCTGGCCGCCGTGCGCCGACCAGAGGATCGCCGGGAGATGCTCCTTCGCCCAGCCGATCGCGTACGGATAACTACTGGTCAGGGCCAGGATGGTGCGCGGGTTGACGGCGTGCACGGCACGGAGCAGGGCGTCCTGGGTGCCGGGCAGCGAAAGGTCCGCGCGGTCCTCGGTCTCCCGGCCGCAGACCATCGGGTGGTTGCCGAGCGCGAGGACGACCGTGTCCGCCTCCGCGGCGACCCGGGCGGCCTCCGCGACGCCGTCGACCAGCACGTCGACGGTGAAGACGGTGCCGGCGCCCCCGGTGCGGGCCACACCGTCCGCGCCGACCGTGACGTGGCCGTCGCTGTGCAGGTGGCGCAGCAGGACGCCGTCACCGGCCGGTTCGAAGCGGAACGTCTCGTGCACCTCCCAGCCGTTCGGGCCGGGCTGGTCGTTGATCAGCTCGCCGTCCGGGGTGACCCCGACGAACCGCCGGTCGGTGACGGCCCGCAGCGCGACGATCTCCTGGCCCCAGTCGAGCAGGTCGAACGGGGTGCCCTCCGCGGCGACCCGCAGGACGCCGCCCGGCGCGGCCAGCTCGCCGGCCGCGCAGCGCAGCAGCACCCGGTCGGCGCCCTCGCTGACGACGACGTCCCCGGCGTGCTCCGCGATGCCCGCGCGCAGCGTCGACCGGTACGGCGGGGTGCCGCTGTACCAGTCCTCGAAGACCTCGTCGGCGAGCGGGCCGATCACCGCGACCCGGCCGGGCGACGACGGGAGCGGCAGCAGGCCGTCGTTGCTCAACAGCACGACCGAGGCGCGGGCGGCCTCGCGGGCCAGCGTCCGGTGTTCGCCGCAGTCGATCGTCTCCGGCCCGGCGGCGAAGGGCTGCTCGGCGTTGAACTCGCCGAGGCGTACCCGGACGGAGAGGATCCGGCGGACCGCCGCGTCCACGTCGGACTCCCCGATCAGCCCGCGGTCCAGCGCCTCGGTGAACGACGCGACCGCCAGCTCGGCCGACTCGGTGACACAGTCGATCCCGGCGCGCAACGCCGCCGCGAACCCCTCCGCGTGGTCCTGCGCCCAGCCCTGCGCGGCAGCGAGGTTCCAGACGCCGACCGCGTCGCCGACCACCATCACGTCCTCCTCGGCCCAGCCGCGGAGCACGTCGTCGATCAGCGGGCTGAGGTGCGTCGGCCGCCCGTTGATCAGGTTGTACGACGCCATCACGGCCACCGCCGCGCCGGACGCGATCGCCGGGCGGAAGGCCGGGAGCTCGTACTCGTGCAGCACCCGCGGCGGCAGGTTGCTGGAGGTCAGGCAGCGGTCGGTCTCGTTGTTGTACGCCAGGAAGTGCTTCAGCGTCGGCGCGGTCCGCAGCCACTGCGAGTGGTCCCCGCGCAGCCCGGCCGAGTACGCCGTGCTCAGCACCCCGGTCAGCCACGGGTCCTCGGAGTAGCCCTCCTCGTTGCGCCCCCAGCGGGGATCGCGGAGCGGGTTGACCACCGGTGCCCAGACGTTGAGCCCGACGTTCTCGGGATCGCGCTGGTGCATGGCGCGGACCTCGGTGCCGACCGCCTCGCCGACCCGGCGCAGGAGCTCCGGGTCCCAGCTGCTGGCGAGGCCGACCGCCTGGGGGAACGCGGTGGCCGTGCCGAGCCAGGCGACGCCGTGCAGGGCCTCGGTGCCGGTGCGGAAGCCGGCCATCTCGAGCCGGGGCACGGCCGCCTGGTGCTGGTGGAGCAGGGCGATCTTCTCGGGCAGGGTGAGCCGGCCGAGCAGGTCGTCGACCCGGGCCGGGACCTTCCTGCTCGGGTCGCGGAAGACGGTCTGTGTCGGGGATTCGGTCATCACGACGTTTTCCTTCGGGGCCGGTGCCCGCCGGTCGGAGACTGCGTCGGCTGACTGCGTCGAAGCGCTTCGACTGACGGGCGGAAGACGTCACGCGAGTGGTTTCGCGAATGTTTCGGACGGGGTTTCCTGAGGCTCGCACCCCGCTCACGCCTGGGTCAAGGCACCGCCGTCATCTTTGGTCATCGATTGTTACCAGCGCCTATCGTCTATGCGCCGGCCGCTCGGCTACGCGCTGACCGCGACCCGCGGGATCCGGCCGGTGTCCACATGATCTAGATGGGACACCGCCCCGCCCAGCGCGGCCGCGTGCAGGCCCAGGGACGAGGCCACGATCCGGGCGCCGCCGGCGGCCGGGGCCAGCGTGTGCCGCTCAAGTTCGGCCGCGGCCGGCGGGATCAGCCACGTGGCGAGCGAGGCGAAGTGGTCGCCGAGCACGAACACCTCGGGGTTGACCAGGTTCGCCAGCACCGCGAGGCCCCGGCCGAGGTGACCGCCGGCCTCGCGCAGCACGCCGAGCACGTGCGCGTCGCCGGACCGGGCTAGCGCCGCCACCTGGTCGGCGGCGGGTGCCAGGTCACTCAGCGCCTCGGGATCGAAATCGGGCAGGGCGCGCCGAACCAGCGGCTCGATCCCGGCCCGGTCAGCCCAGGTGGACGCGTCGGCGGCGCCCATCGCGATCCGGCCGGCCTGACCGGTGAAACCCCGGAAGCCGTGCAGCGGGCGGCCCTCGACGATCAGCCCGGCCTCGATGCCGGCGGCACCGGTCAGATACGTCAGGTCGGCGACCCCGGCGTGCCCGCCGTGCCGGAGCTCGGCGACCGCGGCCAGGGCGGCGTGGTTGGCCACCGTCACGGCGAGGTCGTCCTGCCGCAGCGAGCCGGCGACCAGCTCGCGCAGGTCCAGATCGGACCAGCCGAGGGCGGGCGAGAGGCGTACCGCACCCTCCGCGGTGACCAGCCCGGGGACGGCGACGGTCAGGCCGAGCACGTGCCGGCCCTGCTGGCGGACCCGGGTGGCGGCCCGCTGGGCGAGCGCGATGATCGCGCTGACCGCCCGGCCCGCGCCGGCGCGGGCCGGGCTGCCGTCGAACGCCCGGTGCCAGAGCAGCAACTGGTCGCCGGAGTAGTCGACGGCGAGCGCGGTGAGCCGGTCCGTCGCGACCTGGACGCCGATCGCCGCGTACGCCGATCCGTCCAGCGCCAGTACGGTGGCCGGCCGCCCGATCCGGTTGCCGGCCTGCCCGGTCTCGTGGAGCAGCCGGTGTCCGATCAGGTCACCGGTGAGGCTGGAGACGGTCGCCTTGGTCAGCCCGGTCGACGCCGCGATCGCCGCTCGCGAGCTGGGCCCGTGCGTCCGCAGATGGCGCAGCACCACGGCCAGGTTGGTGGTGCGCACGTCGGCGAGGGTGGTGGTCACGTCGAAGCTCCGCTCTCGCCCTTTTGTGGTGATCGACATTGTGCAGCATCGCGGTATGGGTGCGCTCCCAACTGTGTCTTGTCGGGTCGCAGCGCGTCAGTTAGCTTGTCTTCGATGCACTTAGTTTAGAGCCTAGACAAACTACAGCCATATAGGGAAGGCAGGTGCGCCGATGGGCGCGTCGACGAGCAGGCGTCATTTTCTGGGGCTGGCGGCCCTCGGTGCAGCATCTTTGACCTTCGGTTGCAGCAAGAAGCCCGGCTCGAACGAGACGGCCACCACAGCCGAGGAAGCATCCGGTGTGGTGCCGACCTTCAAGGACTCCACGCTCGTCGCCCCGGACATCAAGGGCATCCGCCCGGTCGCCGACGGCTACGCGAAGTACCCCACGACCCTCGCCGACGCGATCAGCGAGAAGGCGATCACCAGCGGGAAGCCGGTCTCGGTGACCACGCCCTGGTGGGGTCCGGCCCCGCCGGCCGACAACAAGCTGGTCGCGGCGGTCAACGCGGACCTGGGCGGCACCGTCAACTTCAGCGTCCAGGACGGCGTGACATACGGCGACAAGCTCAACACCATGCTCGGCGCGCGCGACGTACCGGACCTGCTCTGCATCCCGGGCTGGGAGATCAACAAGCTGGCCCGGTTCAACGACGCGGTCCACGTGCTCTTCGAGGAGCTGACGCCGTACCTGGCCGGAGACAAGGCGAGCGCCTATCCGATGCTCGCCGGCCTGGACACCAAGTCCTGGGCGGACTCGGTCTGGGGCGGCAAGCTGATGGCCATCCCGTTCCCCTCGGACAACCCGTTCCCGACCATGCTCTTCTACCGCAAGGACGTCGCCGACGAGCGGGGCGTCGCGGCGCCGACCACGCTCGACGAGGTCTACCAGTTCGGCAAGAAGATGACGAACGAGGCCAAGGGTGAGTGGGCCTTCGGCGACATCTTCCTGGAGGTCCAGCAGATCTGCGGCGCCGGCGGCTCGCAGAACGGCTGGATCAAGGGCGCCGACGGCAAGGTGATCCACCGGTACGAGACCCCGGAGTTCGCCCGCGCGGTCGAGTTCATGGCCCGGGTCTACAAGGAGAAGCTGATCCACCCCGACCTCGCCAGCAGCAACGGCGCGGACGTGAAGACCCTCTTCAAGGGCGGCAAGATCTTCATGTTCTCCGACGGCGGCGGAGCCTGGAAGGAGGTCTGGCGCCCGGCCGTCGCGTCCGACCCGAAGTTCAACATCCAGGCGGTCAAGGCCTTCGGCGCGGACGCGGGCAAGCCGCCGGTGCGCTGGGGTGGCACCCCGTCGATCCTCTGGACCTTCGTGAAGAAGGGCCTCGGCGCGGACCGGACCGCCGAGCTGCTCCGGGTGCTCAACTACACCGCCGCGCCGTTCGGCACCAAGGAGTGGGAGCTGCAGAACTACGGCGTCGAGGGCACCCACTTCACCCGCGACTCCAGCGGCGCCCCGGTCACCAACGACCTGTACAACAAGGAGTTCGCCAACCAGTTCATCTTCACCGGCGGGCGCCCCGCGGTGGTCGTCGGCGGCCCGGACATCCCGACGTACGCGGCGGACTTCGTCGGCTGGGGCAACGACGCCACGCAGTACCTGGAGAAGAACCCGTGGGAGGGCATCAAGGTCGAGGTGCCGACCGAGCAGGCGGCGATCGAGCAGCCCACCGCGGACAAGGTCACCGACATCCAGCGCGGGCGCCGGCCCGTCTCCGAGCTGACCAAGGTGGTCCAGGACTGGAGGGACGGCGGCGGCGAGAAGGCCCGCGAGTACTACGCCAAGGTCCTGGCAGACAACGGCCGATGAGCACCACGACCGCAGTGGAGGCGGCCACCCCGGCCGCCTCCAAGGCCCCTGCGAAGAGGCTCTCCGTCGCGACGCGTCTGCGCCGCGACTGGCCGCTCCTGCTCATGTGCGTACCGGCGATGGCGTTGCTGCTGGTCTTCCACTACCTTCCGGCGCTCGGCAACATCATCGCCTTCCAGGACTACAACCCGTACGCGGGCGACGGGCCCTGGTCGGCCTTCCTCTACAGCGAGTGGATCGGCTTCGGGAACTTCCAGTACCTCTTCGAGAACCCGGCGTTCTGGGACTCGGTCCGGAACACCCTGGCGATCACCGCGTTCCAGCTGGTCTTCTACTTCCCGATCCCGATCGCGCTGGCCATCCTGCTGAACAGCATCCTCTCGCCGCGGATCCGCTCGCTGGTGCAGAGCGTCGTCTACCTGCCGCACTTCTTCAGCTGGGTGCTGGTGGTCTCGCTCTTCCAGATGATGCTCGGCGGCGCCGGGCTGATCGCGCAGACCGCGCGCTCCGGCGGCTTCAGCGTCCCGGACGTGATGACCGACCCGGACACCTTCATCTTCCTGATCACCTCGGAGGCGGTCTGGAAGGACGCCGGCTGGGGCATGATCGTCTTCCTGGCCGCGCTCGCCGCGATCGACACCAGCCTCTACGAGGCGGCCGCGGCCGACGGCGCCGGACGCTGGCGCCGGCTCTGGCACATCACCCTGCCCGGCCTGCGCCCGGTCATCATCCTGCTGCTCATCCTGCGCCTCGGCGACGCGCTCAACGTCGGCTTCGAACAGTTCGTGCTGCAGCGCGAGGCGGTCGGCCGGGACGCCGCCGAGGTCCTCGACACGTACGTCTACTACCAGGGCATCAAGACCCAGATGTGGGGCGTCGGCGCGGCCGCGGGCCTGTTCAAGGCGGTGGTCGGCCTGCTGCTCATCATCGGCGCCAACAAACTGGCCCACCGCTTCGGCGAGCAAGGGATCTACTCCAAATCATGACTGCCGACACCATCGCCCCGCGGCGCAAGAGCCTCCGGCCGGTCTGGGAGGAACAGCCCAGCCTGATCGGGCAGTTCGGCAAGGGCGCGGTCCTCACCGTGGTCGTGCTCGCCGTGCTGGTCCCGCTCTGGGTCGTCCTGGTCACCAGCCTCTCCTCGGAGCAGACCATCAACGAGGCCGGCGGCTACGTCTTCCTCCCGCACGAGTTCGACCCCTCGGCGTACGTGGTCATCTTCTCCGGCGGCCAGATCACCGACGCGGTCCTGGTCAGCACGTTCGTGGCCGCGCTCGGCACGGCGCTCAGCCTGGTGGTCACGGTGCTGGCGGCGTACGGTCTCTCCCGCACCGGCACGCTCGGTCACCGGCCGATCCTCTTCTACTTCCTGATGACGTTCCTGATCTACCCCGGCATGATCCCGAGCTACCTGGTGGTCACCGGCCTCGGCCTGAAGGACAACCTGCTCGCCCTGATCGTGCCGACCGCGATCAGCGCCTTCAACCTGGTGGTCCTGCGCGCCTTCTTCATGAACATCCCCACCGAGCTGATCGACAGCGCCCGCATCGACGGCGCCGGCGAACTGCGCATCCTGCTGCGAATCGTGCTGCCACTCTCCAGGGCGGTCACCGCGGTGGTCGGCCTCTTCTACGCGGTCGGCTACTGGAACGCCTTCTTCAACGCGATCCTCTACATCGACCGCAACGACCTGCAGCCGGTCCAGCGCGTCCTGCAGAACTTCATCCTGGCCGGGCAGTCCCCGTCCAACTCCGGCACGGCCGTCTACATCCCCGGCCTCGGTTCCTCGATCCCCCCGACCCTGGCCATCAAGATGGCGGTCGTGGTGGTGACGATCGTCCCCGCCCTGATCATCTACCCCTTCGTCCAGCGCCACTTCACCAAGGGCGTCATCATCGGCGCCGTCAAGGGCTGACCCCTCACCCTCCTGGCCGGCCCTCCGGGGTGCCTCAACCCCGCCGAGACACCCCAGAAGACCAGCCACTTCACCGACCGCCGCCGGGTGGTTCCGGATCCCAGCTCCGGTCCCGCCCGGCGGTTCCTTCTTCCCGTACGCCCACCACCGCCCGCCGCCGCCTGCCGTCGCCGCTCGCTCATCGGCGCCCGTCACCCACCGCTCGCCGTCGCCCTCACCCCACGCGCCTCTCCCGCCGTCGGCTGGTGCCCAGGGGTACCTCGGCACCGCCGACACACCCCTCAACGCCAGCCAACAGGTCTTGGCTGGCGTTCAGAGGTCTGTCGGGCGCCTGGACACACCCCTGACCCTGCTGGCTTATTCGGTGCTGGTGTCCGTTCGTGGGACTGGGTGGGTAGGTTGTGTGGTTATGTCGATGCAGCCGAAGCCGTGGCCTGAG